>JAFGBG010000213.1 GCA_016933295.1 Sedimentisphaerales bacterium
CAGCGACCGAATGTAATAAGGTCGATGGTCCATCCACTTCACTTTGCTCAGTGGCTGCCACCCCTTGCAATGACATTTGAGCATATCCTATTGCTTCGGCGATTTTTTGGGCGGTCTGGCCTAACAGAATTGCGGCTTTTGCCTTTACGGCGATTTTTTCGCCGAACTTGTCGAACGGCAGATTTTTATCGTAACCTCCGGCGATGAGAATTATCGGCTGCTCGAAAGCCTCAAGAGCGGTAATAGCCCCTTCTGGTGTTGTAGCCTTGGAATCGTTGTACCATCGTACGCCGTTGAGCTCCCCAACTAATTCGAGCCTGTGCGGCAGCGATTTGAAGTCGGGCAAAGATTTTTTTATGCTTTCATCATCAACGCCAAGGTGTTTAGCGATAGCTAATGCGGCGGCAAGATTCGAAAGATTTGCCCGGCCGGGCAGGCCGTAACAATCCCGAATGTCCGCGATAACATCGTCGGCGGAAAATTTTATGCAAATTCTGCCAGCATCGTTTTTATATTTTTCAAACCATTCGGCGGCGATTTTGTCTTCGGCATTGAAAATTGAAATTGCCGGATTAGAGGCATTCAGCTTCTGATATTTGAAGATATTTTCCTTCGCGGCACAATATTTCTCAAACGTGCCGTAGCGGTCGAGATGGTTCGGTGTAAGATTCGTCAGAAGTGCAATATCTGGCGCCCTTTCGAATTCGGCCAACTGCTCAATCTGAAAACTCGACAGCTCGATCACAACCAAATCATCATGCCGGATTTTATCTAATATGGTCAATAAAGGCTGATTGCCGATGTTGCCGCTTAGCCAAACATTCTCGTGGCTCGTACTTCTGAGCAGATGTGCGGTCAAGGATGCGGTTGTGCTTTTACCGTTCGCGCCGGTTATGCCGATGATTTTTGCCGGGCACAGCTCGAAGAAGAGATTAATCTGGGAAGTGACATGCCGGCCGGTCCGGCGGGCGATTTCGAGAAACCTGTTATTAACCGGTACGGCGGGATTGGCGATAATAATATCGGCTTTTTCAAAATCCGCCGGCTCGTGCGAGCCGAGGTGGAATTCAATATCGGAAAATTTTTTAAGATTATTTATGGAATCTTGGAGCTGATTTTCAGTCGCCAGGTCAGTAACAATGACTTTTGCCCCGGCCTTTACTGCAAACTCGGCGGTATCCGTTCCCCCGCCGAACCGTCCCAGCCCCATAACCAAAACCGTCTTACCGGTAAAATCACATCCCTGATATGGCATGAAATTTTATTCTCAAATATTTTGTCTTTTGAAAGCCTAATTAATTAGAGTTATCTAATATTTTATCCAATTCGCTTTTTATATCGAGATCGTTGCCCGTCGCTACAAGGATTCCATCCTTATCGATAATTATAGAGAAAGGTACCAGTCTGTTTAAGGCATAAATATTTTTCTTCAAATCGATCCACCCATGGCGCAATTGGTTCCACTGGTAATCATCGACAGCTTTTTCCCAGACGGCACGGTCGTAATCGATACTAAGCTCCAGAAAAATGATATCGTCGCGACCGGAAAATTTTTCGGCGAGAGAATTAATCTCGGAGATTCTCTTTCTACATGATTCGTTCCACGTCGCCCAAAAATCCACAACAACGGTCTTACCGGCAAAATCCGAAAGTTTGCCGCTACTACCACCTTTTAAATCAATCACAAGGTTTTGCGCCGGATAATTGAGAGCGAGAGGTAATGTGTTTACACCAATAATCAAATCAACGGGAACAACGGTTCCCTCTTTCATAGATTCCTTGAGCAAAAGAATGCTGGTATAACCGTAATTTAATGTGGCATAAATATTCGGACGAACACCTAAGAACTCGAAGTTTCCGTTAGGGTCGGTTATTGTTGACGGATAGTACAGACTGGTCGATGGTTCGGTAACTTCCTCGTTATACGGAATTAAACGCACAAGGCGCTCCGGCAAAGGATTTTTTTCAATGTCATAGAGCGTGCCTCGGACTGTTACATCGTTTTCTTCAACCGTCGTATCGAGAACCGGGTAGATGACCTCGAATTTACTATACGAACCGGATTTAACTTCAATATCACGTCTGTCGATTAGAAACGGAATTCTCTCATCGAGAAATTTTCTGAAATTGGAAGCCCTTACCGAGAGCCTGTAGTTTCCGGCAGCCAATCCTTCCACTTTTATAGTACGCGGGCCGTTAATTTTTTCACTAACACCCCATGATAAATAAGTTTCATTGCCGTTGCTGATAGTTTTAATCGGCAAAAGAAACACGGCAGGAAACGCCTCAATACCTTCCGGAGGTTCGGTGACGACGTATTCAACCGTAGCAGGCAATCCGGGAGAAAATGTTATTTCGGCATCCTTTGTAACAGTGAACGGCTCCGAACAGTAACCGAACAGCTTTTTACCCTCGACAATCCAACCAATCACATAGGAATTACCAAGACGCAGAGGACTTACCCATGTATTTTGATCGATTTGTTTGATGTCGTAAGATATTCCCATCCTTTCAAATAATGCAGAGGCTGAATTTTTTTCAGATACGACCTTGGGAAATCCCGGCAAAGCTTCGCCGACAAGCTTGAAGGTTACTAATGTCATCGTATTGGGATCAAGCTGAAATCCAACAGTATCTTCAGGCAAAGGAACGCTTTTCTGTTCCGGCGTACAACCGAAGCAGACGATACAAATAAATAAGAAAGAGCATATAATTCTAAAATTCATTCTGCTTGTACCTCCAGATAGCCGTTAACAAAAACTACACCTTTTGCAAGAAAATCCGTCTTCATTCATTCGTACCCTTCCATAATTGTTAAACCAGTATTATAAAGAATTTAACAACAAAAGGCAAGAAAAAACACACTATCCATCAGAAAGCAGCTCACCACTGTCGGCAATCAGTGCTTATGAGCTCATCGGCTTATAGCACCGATAAATACAGGCAACGCCAAACGTCAGCGAAGTTATTTGAACGTTCGAGAATCCGGCATTAAATATCAGACGGGAAAAATCTTCCGTACCGGCGAAATTTTCGATGCTTGTGCAGAGGTACCTATAGGCATTTACATCGCCGGAAATAATACGGCCGATAAGCGGCACTAAGCTGTTAAGATACAAACGATGGCAGTTTTTAAGTATTCTGTTTGTAGGCATTGAAAATTCCAGTATTAACGCTATTCCGCCCGGTCGCAGAAGACGGCGAATTTCGATCAGCGTCTCAAGGGGATCGGGAGTATTTCTTATCCCGAAGCTCATAGTTACAACATCGAAACTCTCTTCCATAAACGGATTATTAACGGCATCGGCCCGAACCAAACGGACACGGTCGGAGAATTTGTGTCTCGCAATTTTTTTACGACAGAGCGCCATCATATTCTCCGATATATCCAGACCTACCGCCTCGACAATGTTAGGATTTCTGCGAAGAAGAGAGAGCAACAAATCACCCGTTCCTGTTGCCAAATCGAGAACACGGAGTTTTTGCTCTTTATCGAGGCCATCGGCAACTTTTCGCCGCCATAAAAAATCCTGCCCCAGAGACAATATATGATTCAGAATATCATACGCGGGTGCGATACGATTAAACATTTGTGCGGCAAATCCCGCATCCGGGCAGGGGAATTGTTTTATTGAAAGTACCGTTTTGGACATATTAACCGAGCTTGTGCAGTATCAGGGCGGCCTATCTTCGGCTTATAGTCAAACCGGCGCCGAGCTGACAAACATACCTCAAAGTTTAGTCTGCATCGCAGTTGCCAGATCGATTTTTGCGTCGATTACAGCCTGCTCAATACATCTTTTCCAATCGCTGCCGAACTGCTCTTTATACTTCGGCTTTTCATATGCGTAAATGATCGAGCGTGAAGCGTTAATCAAAGCCCCTGTGCCGTCGGGCTTGCAGAACCTCACACAGTCGGCGGCTGAGGCGCCCTGCGAACCATAACCGGGGACAAGGAACCAGAGTTTATCATAATTGCGGCGAAGCGTGCTTGTCACATTAGGCGCAGTTCCACCGACTACCATTCCAACATTACTGTAGCCTTTTTTTCCAATCCTTTCCGGCTTATCGGCAATCTGACCGACAATATCCGCGACTCTCTCGTATGTCGCCTTACCATCGGCATCCACAATATCCTGAATAGGCGCCGCGGAAGGATTACTCGTTCTGACAAGTACAAACACACCTTTGCCCTGCTGGGTGGCCACCTCGGCAAAAGGCTCGATGCCGTCCGCTCCCGTATAACCGTTTATTGTAATAGCATCAGGGGCAAGGGTGTCTTCCAGCCCGGCCAATTCCGGATTTTGAAGGTGGGCGGCGGCATAAACAGCGGCACTATGCCCCACGTCACCGCGTTTGACGTCACCGATTATTTCCAGACCCAAATCTTCCGCTTCCGAAATTAATGCATAATACGTTTCCAGTCCTTCCCAGAGATATTTTTCAAAGAATGCGATATTTATCTTTACGGCCGGTACCATGGGGGCAACGATACGCATAACCTGTGTGCAAAAATCAAAGATAGCATCAACCGCGGCTTCAGCATCAAATTCATCATTCATCTGACGATGACTTCTTATTGTCTCCGGCAGCCTGCCGTAAACAGGATCCAATCCGACTACCAGGCAAGTTTTTTTTGTATTCACAGCTTCACAAAGACGATCGGCAAAATGGTCTGCCATATTAGAATTCCTTAATATTTGAAAAATACTTTTTTCTAAACAACCGAGCTACTATAATCGTGTATATGATAAGGAGCAAGAAAGAAATACAGACTAAATGCAAGGATTCGAAAATTGATAAAAAAGCCAGAAGAAAAAAACTGGTTATCTGGCTTTTAATCGATTTTTTGGTAGCGTTCGCCGTTATTTGTGCATTTAAATACATCCCGAATCGTTACGCACCGGACCCGAATCTCGCTTTCCAGGAACCCGGGCAGGTCAGTACCTATTTAACTCACAAATTATTGCCGCAGTTTAACGACGGAATCCAGCTCGGAGGACCTTTTGAGGTTGAAATTACCCAGGATGGATTGAACGAGATTATTTATATGGAGGATTGGCCGAAGCAATCCGAAGGTATTATGTTTTATTCGCCGGCCGCCCTTTTTGTTCCCGGTACTGTAGTACTAATGGGAACGGCGAACGTAAAAGGGGTGGAATTCGTCATAACTTTCGAGTTAGAGCCGAAAATTACAAATGACGGGTTATTAAATTTACACGTCGCGAAAGTTCAGGTCGGAGCTATGAATATCACATCGCTGGCAATAATAGCAGCTAAAAAGATATATGAGGAACAACTCTCGGATATTCAGATAGACGCCGACACTCTACAAGCCAAAATTGCATCATCATTACTTGATGATACACCTTTCGAGCCTGTTTTTATTGTCAATAAGAAAAAAATACGAGTCGAGAGCATCTCTATCAAACACAAACAGATGATAGTACGTTTTGTTCCGATTCAGGCGCATAATTTATGATATGACGGTCATTTTTCAGTATTTGCCGCACCACACAATATCGATAGTTCAAGAAGGCATCAGCGGCAAAAATCCGACTGAATCGAAAAATCAGACAATTTTTCAAACCCCGCCAAATCCATCTGGAAAACAATCTTACTTGTAACGAGGTCAAAAAAGGCCATTTTAGTCTTAAAACAGGCTTTTTATGGGAACCGTTATATTATACGGCACATTATGTGTGTAAAAGCCGGCCCGCCTAAAAATAATATAAATTCAATAAAAAAATGATTGCTCTTAACGGATTTGACGATTATTATAATAAGTTCGTCTGTAAGTATTTATAAGAAGAGCTACCATAATGAAGCTTATTATGAATTAGGTGTTTGCGATGATGATGACAGGACTGGATAATCGTGCAAGGTAAACGAACAATGGATCTTTGCGATTATACTTTTGCACGAATGGTGGCTTGGAAATCGGTGTTTTGCTTCAGCGGCAGTGAACGAATGAGGTATTATCACCGGGTTCGCGTTCTGCAGGCTAAATTGCAAAACGGGTTCCCAAATCGGAGGCAGATGATGTAGTACAAAAGGAAACTACAACCTCTGTTCGTTTTGGTCTGCCTGGGAGTTTTTTATTAGCTCCCAGTTGAAGTGGAAACCTGGATGGTTTCCATTTTTTATTAGAAACCGATTTTAATTTTCTAAGAAAGAGAAAAGAAAGATGAATCAGGAATTGCTAAGAATCGTGGAGAATATCGCACGTGATAAAAATATCGATAAAGAGCTTATATTCTTGGATCTTGAAGAGGCTATGGTCTCGGCGGCAAGAAAACATTTTGGCGAGCCTGAAAGTAATATCGTTGTGAGTATCGACCGCAATAACGGTCAGATAACCGCTTTTAAGGACGAAGTTCAAATCGATATAAAGCGACTCGGCCGAATTCCGGCCCAAACCGCCAAACAGGTTATCATTCAAAAAATCAGAGCCGGCGAAAGAGACAGCATATACGCCGAATTCGTTCAGCGAACGGGAGAAATTATAAGTGGCACGGTCGTGCGATATGAAAGCGGCACAGTTATTATCAACCTGGACCGGTGGACCGAAGGTTTCATGCCGAGAAGCGAACAAATCATGGGGCAGACACATCGGGCCGGCGAGAGAATCAGGTGCCTGATTCTTGACGTCAAAGAGACCTCCAACCAGGTCAAAATTATTTTATCCCGCACTCACCCGGATTTTATCCGTCGTTTGTTCGAGCTGGAAGTGCCGGAAATTAACGAAAAAATTATTGAAATAAGGGCTTTGGCGCGTGAAGCCGGATACAGGACCAAAGTCGCAGTGGCCTCGATGGATGACAAGGTCGACCCGGTCGGCGCCTGTGTCGGTGTGAGGGGCAGCAGAATAAAAAATATAGTCGATGAGTTAGGCGGAGAAAAAATCGATATTGTTCGCTGGAACGAATCGTCTCAGGTGCTTGTCTCGAACGCTTTAATGCCGGCGAAAGTAAGTGAAATTGCGTTATGCTTCGAGCTGGGGCGGGCAACGGTCGTTGTAGATGACGACCAGCTAAGTCTGGCAATCGGCAAACATGGCCAAAACGTTCGTTTGGCGGCCAGATTGACCGGCTGGGATATCGATATTCTTACGCCGGATGAATATAACCAGGGCATCGAGCGGCTATCAAGCTGCATTAAAATGGTTGAAGAAGCTAAGGACACTCTTGTTGACAAACTTATCGCCCTTGGAGTGATAACCGTTCCGGATTTGGAAGATGTCGGAGTTGAGCCGTTAATTAACGAATTAAACATAAATGCCAACCTCGCGGAAAAACTAATTGCCGCGGCGACTGAAGAGTCGAGACGCATGGCGGATGAATCCAAACAAAAGGAGGCCGAGAAACAATTAGCTCAACAAACTAAGGCGGGTGATAACGAAAAATAGTTTTTATCCGGGAATTGCTATCACCGGATTAATCGTATTGAATCTCGGTGATTCCGTAAAAAACAAATTAAGCTAATGAGCACAGAAAATATATCAGATTGGAGAATTGTTTGGCTACCACAAGAATTTATATTTTAGCCAAGGAACTCGGAGTAAAAAGTTCTGCCGTCGTAAAGAAATGCCAGGATGAAGGTCTGGACGTAAAGAATCACATGTCGGTCATCTCGGCTGGATTGGCAGCAACTATTAGAGAATGGTTTAGCGAGGGGGAGAACGTAACCACTGTCGAGACCTCCGATAAGGTGGATTTGGAAAAAGTCCGAATCAAGAAAAAGAAAACGACAAAAAAACCGCCGGCCCAAAAACCTGAAGAAGAGCATCTCGATACAGAAGATAGCGACACGATAGCAACCTCAACTGTTATCGCCGAAACCGAGCAAGAGCAACCGACATCGGCGATATCCGAAGAAGAGCAATTACCTGAGGAAAAACTGCCGGACAAAAAACCGTTGCAGCCCGAACCGGAGCCGGAACCAGAACCGGAACCGGAACCCGAGCCAATAGTTCCCGCCGGGCCGATTCTCGAAAAACCGGAACCAGCCAAACTAAGCGGACCTCAGGTGGTTCGAGTAGAAGCACCTGAAACGATACGCCGACGACCAAAGCCCAGGTCGAGAGCCAAGTATGATGAACCGATTACAGAGCCTTTGATGCTCAGCCAGCAAAATCCGGCTTTAGGTGAAAAGAAATCGTCGTCAAAAAAACATAAAGAGGGAACTCGCGGCAGAAGGCGGGATGATTTGGATTCGGACGTCGTAAGGAAGCCGAAATTCGGTAGCAAATGGCGACAACGAGATATCGAAGAAAGACGGGCCAGGCTTGACGCCGCCGGCGGCGAAGGCCTTCGATCGAGACCGTCACGTAAAATAACCGCTAAAAGCAAGTTAAAAGTCGATGCCCCGATAAGACCGACAAAAACCACTGTGAGCGAGCCGATTACTGTAAAGGACCTGTCTGCAGCTCTGGCGGTCAAATCAACGGATATTATCAGCAAACTCATGCAACAGGATATTATGGCGACAGCCAACCAGGTTATATCCAGCGAGGTTGCGGAACTGGTCGCCCTGGAATTCGATACCGAGCTGACGGTAGAACACAGGAACACACTGGAAGAAGAGATACAACTCCAATTTGAGCGGCGGGAACGTAAAAATCTTGAAAAGCGAGGAGTTATTGCCGCGATGCTCGGGCATGTTGATCACGGCAAAACCAGTCTGCTCGATAAAATAAGGTCAACACATGTCGCCGCGGGCGAGGCCGGGGGCATCACACAGCACATCGGAGCATCCGAAGTAATCTGGGACAACAAGAAAGTTACATTCCTCGATACTCCGGGGCACGAGGCTTTTACGGCCATGCGCGCCAGGGGTGCAAATATGACAGATGTCGTGGTGCTGGTTGTTGCCGCAGATGACGGAGTGATGCCGCAGACCATAGAAGCAATCGCCCACAGCAAAGCGGCAAATGTGCCTATTATAGTCGCATTGAACAAAATAGATTTGCCGGGCTGTGATATTAACCGTATTTACGCTCAACTGTCGGAACAGGACCTGACACCTTCGGAATGGGGAGGCCAAACCGAAGTTGTTAAAACCAGTGCAGTTACAGGCGAAGGGATCGACGACCTGCTCGAATCCCTCGATTATGTAGCGGAGCTTCTTGAGCTACAGGCCGACAATACAATCCCTGCGATGGGATGGGTTATTGAAGCGAGCATGTCGGCAAAACGCGGCCCCGTAGCGAGTCTTTTAGTCAGGGAAGGACAATTACAAAAAGGCGATATAGTTTTGGCCGGAAGCACTTACGGCAGAGTAAAAATGTTAAAGAACAGCTACGGCAAAAATATCAAGGTCGCCACGAGTTCCATGCCGGTGGAAATAACCGGATTAAACGATACCCCCCTTGCGGGCGACAGATTTTATTGTCTCGATGATATTAACAGCGCCAAGTCCACCGCCGAAGAATCCAAAATTCGCAGCAGAGAACATTCCCTGGCCGAAAGAACCCAGGTAACCCTCGATAATTTGTTCAGCCAAATCGAAGCGGGCAAGACTGAAATGCTGAACCTTATTATCCGGGCCGATGTACAGGGTTCGGTCGATGTTTTAAGAAAATATTTATCCGACCTGAGCACGCCGGAAGTGAAGATTAACATTCTACACGCGGCTCCGGGTGGAATCACAGAAGGCGATGTTGTTCTGGCTGAGGCCTCGAATGCGATAATTATAGGCTTTAACGTCGTCAGCGAAGAACACGCCGCAAAAATCGCTGAAAGTAAAGGTGTCGAGATAAGGCTTTATAACGTGATTTATCGAATTACCGAAGACTTGCAGAAATCAATGGTCGGGTTGCTCGAGCCGGAAGAACACGAAAACAACCTTGGAAGAGCTGTTGTCAGAGCTACATTTAAAATTTCGAGGATTGGCACTATCGCCGGTTGTTATGTCAGCAGCGGACTCGCCAGCAAAAATGCAAAAGTGCGGCTGATACGTGATAATATTGTGCTCAAAGACAATCTTAGCATAGAAACGCTGAAGCATTTCAAAAATGACGCCCGCGAGGTTAAGGCCGGGCTGGAATGCGGAATTAAAGTGACGGGATTCGACGATATTAAGATAGACGATGTCCTTGAGTTTTACGAAGTTGTTAAGGTAGCCAGAACTCTTTGAGGCGGCTGCTGAATATTTTATGGAATAATTTCAAAATTGTACACCTCACTAAAATGGCAACTCGAAGGCAAGAAAAGGTAGCTCGCGTGGTTAAGGAAGCAGTAAGCAATGCTATCTCCTACCATCTTAACGATCCGCGAATAGAAGGATTTGTAAGCGTAACGAGGGTCGAGATGACGCCCGATTTGCGCAACGCCAACATATATGTCAGTATTTTCGGCAAAGATCAGGCAAGTCAGAACAAGACCTTCGATGCGATAAAACATGCGAAAAGCAGAATACAATCTATGCTGGCCGAAAAGCTGTACAGCAAGTTTTGTCCCGTCCTGCATTTTTTTGTGGATGAAAAATTCAAAAAGACGATTGAAACACTTAAATTGATTGACCAGGCATCGCATGAGCATAAAAAAAATGATGCATTAGACCACGAGGTGCCAGAACATTAAAATATCTGGTCGATTGTGCAATTTTTGTCTTAATCGTTCCAAAAAGAGGCTGATATGAAAAATAGTAAGGAGTATTCGAAAAAAATCCAAAGTCTGTACAATACGCTAAAACGTAAACATCCCAAAGTACAGGAAAAAAGTCATGAACTCGCGGTGGATGCCGTCATCTATGCTATTTTAAGTGAAAAAATGAGCGAGAAGGAAGCGGAATCCGCCGTCAAAACATTTGCCGAACACTTCGTTGACTTGAACGATTTGCGCGTTTCAAGAATCGAGGAAATTGCCGAAGTTCTGGGAGAAAACAGCCCTTTAACAAGGGAAATAGCTTCGAGTATAACGAAGGTTCTCCAGGGAATATACAACACCTATCATAAAGTAAGTCTCGAGGCTTTGAAAAAACTCGGCAAACGGCCGGCCCGGCAAATGCTTGAGAAAATCGAAGGTATAAGCCGCTTCGTGGTTGATTACTGTATGCTAACGGCTCTGCGAGGCCATGCCATACCTCTAACTGAAAACATGATCAGTTATCTCCACAATAATGATTTGGTAGAAGCTGATGCGGATGAGCAACAAATTTCAGGTTTTTTAGCAAAGCAGATATCGGCGAAAAACGGATACGAATTTTTTGCTCTTCTTCGACATGAAAGTGAAAAACAAAAAAGTACGGCAAAATCCAAAACCAGGACAACACGTAAAACAAAGACAAAAAAAACAACCAAAACAAAAAAGAAGGCAAAAAAATAAATACCAAAATTAAATAAAAAGACGGGGCGTAATATACAGAACAATGGCAGAAAAGATATTAAAATTAGGTATTCCAACAGGAAGTTTACAAAAAGCAACAGTGGCGCTTTTCAGTAAGGCGGGTTTCGATATCGCCGACTCACAAAGAAGTTATTTTCCCCGCATAGACGACAACCAGATTCAGCTCATTTTACTTCGCGCACAGGAAATGAGCAGGTACGTCGAAGACGGCGTACTCGACGCCGGTATAACCGGCTATGACTGGATTATGGAAAACGCCTCGAACGTAACCGAAGTATGTGAGCTCGCCTATAGCAAAGCTACAAGCAATCCCGCCAGATGGGTATTGGCCGTGCCGGACGAATCGAAAGTTAACACCATAGAAGATTTAGCCGGCGGAATTATTGCAACAGAACTGGTAAACGTAACGAAGAAATATTTCTCGGATAAAAATGTAGATGTAAAAGTGGAATTCAGCTGGGGCGCCACGGAAGTAAAAGCCCGACTTGTGGATGCCATCGTAGAACTCACAGAGACAGGTTCGTCGCTAAGGGCAAATAATTTACGAATTATAGAGACGGTAATCAGCTCCACGACGAGACTCATTGCCAACAATCAGGCCTGGAGCGACAAATTCAAGCGGGAAAAAATTGAGAATATATCCATATTACTCAATGCCGCAATTGAAGCCCGAAGCAAGGTGGGTTTGAAGATGAATATAAAAAAGGAAAGTCTGGATTCGATACTGAAGATACTTCCCGCCGAAAAAAGCCCGACTATTTCTTCTCTGGTAGATTCCGATTATATGGCTATAGAGGTAATTATCGAGGGCAAGATCGAACGCTCCCTGGTCCCGGCTCTAAAACGTGCCGGAGCATCGGGAATAATTACCTATCCTCTTAATAAGGTCATCCACTGATAATACATCCGATACAAGATACTGTTTTCTTGCTATCTTTGTTAAATCCGCTATACTTATCCGTTGGTTTTTGATTATTGGAATTATTTGTTTTATGGTGAAAAATATTGCCATTCTTGGTTCGACCGGGTCGATTGGGAAAAATGCACTGAAAGTAATCGACGCCCTCGGCTCTTCCTATCGCGTTGCCGCATTGAGCGCCCATAGTAATATACAGCTCCTTGCCGAACAGATAAGACGATACGAGCCGGGATTTGTAGCGGTTACAAATCCCGATTACGGCAAAAATCTGCGCGAATCAATCGACGAGCTAAAGACAGAGATAATGCTCGGGCCTGATGGATTGGTAGAAATAGCTCAGCTCGATGAAGTTGATACCGTAATCGCGGCAGTAGTAGGCTCGGCAGGTCTGCCGGCTATTCTTGCAGCGGCAAAAAGTGGTAAACAACTTGCCATAGCGAATAAAGAACCTCTCGTGATTGCCGGGCAGTTGCTTATGAATCTGGCCAATCAGAACAACAGCACTATCCTGCCGGTAGATAGCGAGCACTCGGCCATTTTTCAGGCCATGCAGTCGGGCAGCCGCGAAGAAGTTAATAAAATAATCCTGACGGCTTCAGGGGGGCCGTTCAGAAAGGAAACGGCCGAAAATATAAAAAACGTATCACTCGAGCAGACTCTTGCGCATCCTACGTGGGAGATGGGTCCGAAAATCACCGTTGATTCGGCCACTATGATGAATAAGGCTTTTGAGGTTATCGAGGCTCACTGGCTCTTCGATATGCCCACGGAAAAAATCGATGTTCTGATTCATCCGGAGTCAATAGTACATTCGCTCGTCGAATTTGTGGACGGCTCGATAATAGCGCAGCTCGGAGAGCCGGATATGTGTCTTCCGATTCAATATGCCCTGACATATCCCAGGCGCGTCGCAGGCATTGCAAGACCTCTTCGACTCGATAAAATCGGAAGTCTCAGATTCGAGAAACCCAACCTGGAAATATTCCGTGCTCTCAAATTAGGTTTCGAAGTCGCGCAAAAAGGCGGTACGGCGGCGGTGGTTTTTAACGCCGCAAACGAGGCAGCCGTAGAAGAATTTCTGGCGGGCAGAATTAATTTTGTTAATATAATAGAGCTTATCGAAGATTGTCTGAATAAACACGATGCAAAAACAACTTTGTCGCTCGAAGATATCTTCGAGGCGGATTCCTGGGCCAGAAGAGAAGTTGCCGCAAATATTAAACATACAACCCAGAACGCTGGGACAAATTGAGACGTGTATAGAGCATAAAGGAAATATTAAGCGACGTTTTCAAATGTATAAGAAAAGTTTATTAAACCGGTTTTCAATTTTAGCAAGTTTTGTTGCTGTCAAGAGAGGTTATTAGATGTCGAAGCTTAAGAATTTAAACGACAAGTACTTCCGTGTAGCGTTCTTCGTTGTTTTCCTGGTCGTAATTTTATTTCTGATTATTCGGTATTTCAACCAGTTCGGTAACGTCCTGCTTGTCATGCTCGGATTCGGAACCGTAATATTGGTTCATGAGTTCGGGCATTTCATAGTTGCAAAATTATCGAATATCAAAGTTGAGGCTTTTTCGATTTTTATGCCGCCTATTTTATTCGGCGTTAAAAGAACGGAAAAAGGTATTAGATTTCGAATATTGCCGGAGATTTTTCCCAAGGAAGGCGACGAATCAGGTGAGGGCGCTATAAATTTCACGGTAGGCAAAGAAGGCCAGGCCGGCGAGACAGAATACCGTATCGGACTTATTCCTTTCGGTGGTTTCGTAAAAATGCTCGGCCAGGACGATATCGGCCCGGTCAAGAACAGCGACGATCCCCGTTCGTATGCGAATAAGCCGGTTTATATCCGTGCCGCCACAATTGCCGCCGGAGTTGTGTTCAACATAATCAGCGCCGTTATCATATTCATGATTGTTTTTCTTATAGGAATAGATCTAATGCCTCCTATCGTCGGCGGCGTCATACCCGATTCACCGGCGGCGCTTGCAGGTTTGAAAGCGGGAGATGAAATCATCGAAATAGCGGGTAAAAAAGAAGATCTCGACTTTAGTAATATAGGAATCGCGGCGGCATTATCCGGCAAGGACGAGAAAATCACATTGAAAGTAAGACACCCTGACGACCCTGATGGAACGGCGGAAGAAGTATTACTTGTTGCCAAAGAACTGACAGACGAGCCTCTTAGAAAATTCGGTATTTTGCCTGCGATGGATTTGACCGTTGCGAAACCTAAAAAAAATGAAGACACCAATGATTTATTCGCCAAAACAGGTTTGATGCCGGGCGACCGAATCATATCGGTTGACGGCAGGGATCTCCGAGGACACTGGGAGTTGGTAGATATAATCCAAAACACTTTCGCGCCGGAAGTAAAATTGTCGGTAGAGCGAAACGGAAATGACGGCAAAAGCGAGTTGATTGAGACACGAATTCGATTGATTTTCGGGCCAAGTAACGACAACAAAATGGATTCCGATTCGGATCTGAGCAATATTTACTCTATGGTTCCTCGTTTGAAAATTACCGGTTTATCCGAGAAACTAAATATGGCTGACGGCAATACCAATAAGCCACTTCGGATCGGAGATATAATTCTCGCGGTTGCAGATATTAATAATCCGACGCTCAAAGAGCTCCGCGACACCGTAACGATGTATGAAAACAAGGAATTGCCGTTGACTGTTTTACGTACGGACACAACCGGTCTTGAAAAGTCACTGAAGGTCTTCGTAACTCCCGAACGGTCCGAAGAGAGCGGCCCGGTCCAGATTGGTATCGAACTTTTACTCGATATGGGTCACCCCGTTATAGCCAAAACTATCACGTACGACGGCGGCCCTAAAAAACTGGAAATACCTTCAGGGGCCTCCATAACGGCCGTTGATGGAGAACCCGTCTCAAGTTTCTTTGATATAATCCGAGAGATAAAAAAATACTCAAACGAGCGTATCACCGTCAACTGGCGTCTTGACGAGGAAACGGCCGGCAGCGTCGCGCTGGATTTAAGCAACAGTGAAAATTTTATAAATATTCAACCCAGTTCTTATGATTTTGATACCATTCCATTCGAGATATTGCAGGTGACATACAGAGCGAACGGACCTATTGACGCTGTGGTTATGGGATACAGAAGAACTGTTATGTTCATCGCACAGACGTATGTGACTCTTAAACGTCTCGTCGGGGGACTCGTCAGCCCTAAAAATCTGATGGGACCCGTCGGAATTATCAAAGCCAGTTATGATATCGTATCCGAGGAGCCGATAGTTACTTATATATATTTTCTCGGCCTTATCAGCGCGGTTATCGCCGTATTTAACTTTTTGCCGCTGCCGCCTCTTGACGGAGGATTAGTCGTCCTCCTTCTGGTTGAAAAGCTCAAGGGCTCGGCATTGAGTGAGCGGATACAGACTATTATCGCTTATACCGGCTGGGCGCTCATTCTGCTGCTCTTTCTATATGTAACTTTCAACGATATTGTCAGGAGCTTTTTTAGTCCCGGCTTAGGAACATGAGCGGAAAAGACAAAGAAGAATTAATCTAACATAGGAAAGGATTCGAAAGTGTTGGATCTGCTAGAAAAGATATCTTCGTTTCAGTATCACGAAGGTATTTTAAGCGCCCTAAAAAAACAAGACAGGCAAATTTACGAATTCATCAAAAAAGAATACGAGAGACTTCAAAGTACTTTGCAGCTTATTGCCGCGGAAAACAGGTGCTCCCGGGCGGTACTGGCGGCTCTCGGCTCGATTGTTCAAAATAAAACAACCGAAGGTTTTCCGGGCGCCAGGTACCACGGCGGCTGCGAGGTGGTTGATGACGTTGAGATGCTGGCCGTATCAAGAGCGAAAGAGACCTTCGGCGCGCAATATGCGAACGTTCAGCCCCATTCAGGCACAAGCGCCAACCAGATTGTCCTGGCCGCTATGCTCGAGAGGGGAGATAAGATATTAAGCCTCGGTCTGGATCAGGGCGGGCATATCTCCCATGGCGCGAGCGTTTCCTTTAGCGGCAAATTCTTCAACGTCGAGAATTACTATGTCAATAGAGAGACCTTTCTTCTGGACTACGAAAACATCAGAAGTAAAGCTATGGCGATAAGACCGAAGATGATTATATGCGGTGCCACGGCGTATTCCAGAACGATAGACTTCGAGAAATTCAGGGACATTGCAGACAGTGTCGGAGCATTTCTTTTGGCGGATATTTCGCACATCGCCGGGCTGGTAATCGCCGGCGCACATCCTTCTCCAATTAATCACGCACACTTCACAACAACAAGCACTTATAAGCCGGGAGGCCCAAGAGGAGGTTTGATTCTGATGGGTAGAGACTTCGACCGGAAGATTAAGGTCGAAGGCAGGGAAATGATTCTATGGCGGCACATCGAAAAAACAACTTTTCCGGGAGTTCAGGGAACCCCTTACCTGAACAATATCGCGGCAAAAGCTGTTTTTTTCAAAGAGACACTGACTGAAGAATACAAAAACAGACAATTCAAAATCATAGAAAACGCCGGCAGACTTGCAGATAACTTATTGGATGCCGGTTATGATGTATTGACCGGGGGGACGGACAACCATATGATTTTAATCAATATAAGCCACCTGCGCCCGGGCATGACGGGCTTTATAGCGCAGAAATGCCTTGAGGACTGCGGCATAATAATCAATATGAACAGGCTGCCGTACGACGAAAAAAGCATGAAGGTAACAAGCGGCATCCGATTGGGCACACCCATTGTCACCAGAAATGGTATGGGTACAAAAGAGATGGACAGAATCTCGGTGCTGATAGATACGGTATTACAATCTGTAAATGCGGTCTCAAATCATCAATATGAGATAAAAAATTCCTTAATGGATGACATTAAAAGTAAAATCAGAAACCTTTGCGGCGAATTTCCCATTCAATGAAGATGTGAACGTCCGGCTATACGGAGCTTTGCGCTTCTACAAACAAAAAAGAGGCGGTCTTTTATCAAAGGTCACGCGCTTATCAAAAACATCGGTAATCTTTTTCCGCAAAGGTCCAATAAGGTCGTAATTGACGTGGCTGTTATAGCCGCTGTTTTTTTAACAAGCCTTTATCCCTCATACCACCGAAAAACCGGGCAGTATTAGCCCTTTTTTAATAGTTTAAAATCAAGAAAACAAATCGACACCTTATATAAATGCAAGAGAGCCCTGGTCATATCAGGTAGTTATAAGCCAAGTTAAAACAAGGATTTATACGATATAAAAACATACACATCCGATAACAAAAAATCTGGTAAATTACGAGCAAATGTCGATTTTTATCTAATCCGAATTATTACTGACTCCGATATATAAACACTAAATGTCTTTTGATCATCGGGATAAGGACTCGAAAGTATGTGGAAATTTTTAGCTATAAAACATAATAAAAACAATCCCTATAACGAAAAATCCATTTTAAATAACATGCTAACTCAGTAGTCTGTCTTTAGGAATAAACACTATGAAATATGAAATTAAATACAGCCGCATTTCTGCCTTTTTTTGTATTCTTCTAACATTATTGACAACTATAGCTCTCGCAGAGGATGCCGATAATGCCGATTCGCAGGACCTCTTTGATATGTCTCTCACCGAGCTTCTTGACGTGGAAATCGACGTGCCGGCGACCATCACCGAGAAAAATCCCCTGAAAACGCCCGCCAGTGTGACCGTGATTACCGCGGAAGACATAGCCAGAACACCGGCAAGAAACATACTGGATTTGATTGAAACTTATGTCCCCGGAGCTCTCTACATGAACCATAGTGTCGGCCCGCTGCCCGGCATCAGAGGCGTCTTGGTGGACAGGCCATACAAATTTCTTGTCAACATAAACGGAATAAATGTTAATATCAAGGCCCATTACGGAGCGCGACTTGAACTGTTGAACTGGGATCTGAATGATATTGCGCGAATCGAAATCGTCCGCGGCCCCGGCTCGGTAACATACGGCCCAGGCGCGATCGGAGGCGTGATAAACATATACACAAAGAGTGGCAAGCAGGCCCCAGGCCTTAATATGGGCAGCACATACTGGGGCAAGTATAACAGCATCGGCAACTACGTCAGCTTCGGCGAAAGTACCGACGAGAAGGATTTGTTCAGCTATTTCAGCGTCGTACATACCGATGGTATCACTCCCGATTTATTCGGTGTCAATAGCAGTCCGACAAGCGGTTATGTCGGCTCTTCCGGAGGCCCCTACAGCCCCAACCCCGCCGCCTCGTATATGTCCGATTTCTATAATGAGCCGCAAATAAAAGCACATGTGGATTACCGTTTACAAAATGACTGGCGTCTTTGGGCCAGGTATGTGAACTCATCGAGCTCTTTAGTGCAGGGAAGCGCCCTTCAATACCTGATAGACGGCGAGTATAAGGATTTTCGCGAGACAAGATATCGCTATTATCAATTCGTACTGGAAAAGAAAACTCCCATCACCGACAACTGGAATCTGAAATCTACCTTCGGTCTAAGCTCCATCGACGTACATAACGTCGAGAAATGGGACGGTGACATCGAAAACTACAGGGACAACCTGTTGAACGTCAAATGGATATGGTCTGAGAACGAATTTTACAATCAGTTTATGTTCAATTACAAGCCGGACGAAGGAAAGCTCAAGGGAGCTCTCGGTTTCGAGTTCAGTTACGATACTATCGGCCCGGCATGGGGAAAGGACGAGGACGAAGGTCTCCGCCTCGCCGACGGCATTATGAGCGGACCGACTTCCGAAGCTTATGGAACCATAAAGGACGGCTCGAAACAATTTATCGAAGGCGAGAAGGAATATTTCGCCGTGGGCGATGGATGGGAAACTCGAAGCATCGCTTTCCTCGGCGAACTGAACTACCAGCACACTCCCGATACGACCACTCTCTGGTCGGCTCGGCTCGACAAGCATTCGTACACAGGCTATATGTTTTCGCCGCGATTCGCATGGATTCGTGAATTAGACACGAACGAATACCTGAAGTTCATCGCGCAACGTTCTGTTCGCATGAACACACAGGAAGAGCTGTACATGAACCACATTATGAACAAGGATAATGATCCGGAAAAACTCAACACCCTGGAACTTATCTATTCGGACAAACCCACGGAGCGGCTCTCCTTTCAAAGCTCCGTCTTTTATAATCGAAACGACGTAATCGCATGGGACTGGGGCCAGGCACGCAGCGCTCCTGTCGGCACTCTGGATACGATGGGACTCGAGATCGAAACCGGGTATAAAAAAGATAATTACCGTTTCGGCATCAACCACTCTTACGTAAAACAGCTCGACTGGGACCTGGACGATAATGTTGCCGTCTCCGGTATTAGCTATTCCGATTATTACGTAGATGCCGGCAGCGGCGTCGTAATCACATCGAACGGAGACGACCTGAACAACTGGTCCAACCACGCCACCAAACTATACGGCAATATCGACTTTCTCGAAGGCAGAATGTCACTGTTTGCGAACATGAAGGCCTTGTGGGGCTTCCAGGGTCGCAAAGACGGCCTGGACGCGCTCGAGGACGCCGGCGGAGACGCGGCAACGATTGCCGACATACGTGACAGGGACACCTACGACCTCGAGATCGCGGCAAATCTTTCACTGACCTATCGCATAAACAAGCTGTCCACCATGACGGTTTTCGTTCAGAATATTCCCGTCATCGGCGACAACAAACGTTATTCGTACTCTTCGGGCTTCAAGAAGACATATCCGGACAAGGTCAGTTGGATTGAAGAGCCTACCGTCGTCGGCATCTCCTATATGTTGAAATTCTAAAACTGCCGCCCTCGGGCCGATATTTATAAAACCAGCAGCCCCCTGCCGCCGGTATTTTTACGGCCGTGCCACGGATTGGCTTTGTTTTGGCTTCGATTGGCTTTGTTTTCTGGGCCCGGCGAAGTCCAGGACGAAGCCGGATTAGACATATTATCTTATTTTCAAAGAACTTATAACAATTTGCCTCCGGCAAATTGGGTTCGTTTTTTCATTTTTTTTTTCGCCACAGAGTACACAGAGGTGTTTTGAAGGCACAAAGGTACAAAGGCACAGAGGTGCATAGGTCCAAAGGCACAAAAGTGCATAAACCTGATTCGAGCCGCAAGGCTTAAATTTTGACCCGTTCGGCTATGCTCAGGGCAAGTTTTTGAAATGTAATTTTAACTTTATGCTTTTAACTTTTTACTTTTACCTTTTGACCTGTTATTTGATGACTCCCCCATTTTTAACTTAAAACTCAAAATTCAAAACTAAAAATTATCTTACAGCGTTTCCGCCGAATTTCAAGCAAAATCCCCGCTTTTCCGGCAGATTGTTCTTGATACGGCACGTTGTTCGTGGCTCGTTTCTCGTGGCTCGTATCTCGTGGCTCGTTTCTCGTCGTGAGTTTCGCCTACATCGAAATAATCCATCCTATGAGAAAAAATTGAAATATTTGAGCTTATTGATGATAATATAAAATAAGGACTGGAAAATCCGGTCGGTAAAGGGCTTCCGGAAAAATCCGGAAGCCCTTTGCTATTTACGTAAATACTTTTAATCTATAGCTTCTAAAGATTCTTAAAGCTATGCTGATGTCAAAAATCGTTTCAGTTTATTAGTCAGTTTTTCAATGTTGCGTGTTTCGCATTCCCAGATTGTTAACACCTTCCAGCCCTCTTTTTTGAATTTTTTTATATTTCAGGGAAACCAATATCTTTTAAATATTTATATGTATTATCATAGAATTGAGGACTGCGTGTTGGATCAGTAGAATCTCCCCAAGGAACTACAATTATCATACCCTGACGTGCGCGTGTCAAGAGGACGCGATAAGCGTTTTTAAGATACTTTTTACGTTCTTCTTTTTTTATATTTGTCCAACGATTTCCACGGAAGGAAAGATATTTCCAATCTCTTTCTGAATATCTAAAATCCGCATCCCATGTTACACATACCCAGTCAAGTTCTAATCCTTGTATGTGAAATTCCGTAGCAACATCTTCAAGATAATATGATGAACGAACATCATCCTTGCCATTTAGAAACCAGTGGATCGGATTCATAGGAGATCTTATATCAATTGCATGAGGTTTTAATCGCTCAGCTTGTGAAGATACAACTATTCCATAACGTTCAGAACCTCTTGCTTGTTTCTTTAACCATTCTTTTGCTTTGAAGAGGTCTCGTGTTATAACAATTGGGTACTTGTTTATTTTTTCTAATGTCCGTCGTGCGCCTTCAATATCCAAATCAAGTACGTGCTTAATTAATAATGAGACATTTTCTGCACGAAATGAACGCAGAGATACACCAAGGTGTAATTTATTTTCATATACAACGTTAGGGTGTGATTCCAATTTATCTAATATTTCACCAGCTCCGTATTCACTGTCTGTAAGTCTTGAAGATAAATAAATATCCCAATCTTTAAATGATCGCTTAAGAGACTCAATCCATTCACTAATCCCTGCTTCACCAGTGTTTATTTCTTGTCCTCCTCCAACAAGACAAACAATTACCGCCCAATCTAAATGACGATCAAGACAAGAAATTAGAAATTCTGGCTCAGATTGATTGAAATTGGGTGTTGCCTTTTTACGACGCATAAAATTAGATGTTTGTTCTTTAGTCCAAGCGCGTTGAGCTTCATCGAATAAAGCTACATGTTCTATAGGTGGAGTGGAGATATCTATAAGGCAATCATCGCGGAAGTGATGTATATTTTGGATAAACATTTTAACTTCACTTAAAGCCTCTCCTTTTTTTATTTTATTCCCACGTTCTTTTTCTCTACTCAATTTATCACGAACTAATGCTTCACGCAAAATTTTAACAAGAGGTCCGTTGCCAGAAAGAAAAACACTATATAAATCATTCGATTTATCAATATGTTTGGTTGCGATATTAAGACCGACCAATGTTTTTCCTGAACCCGGCACACCTGTTACAAAGCAGATAGCTTTGCGACTCTTCTTTTTAGCTTCAATAATTATATTCGAAATTACTTCAGATGTCTGACTGAGATTAATTGCGCTGGCATCACTACGAGATATATCTTCGACTGAATGATTATTATAAAGCGCTGTTGCCGCCTCTATGATTGTTGGTGTCGGGCAATATCGGCCACTTTCCCACTGAGAATGTTCAATAAAATCTCCATCCGCAAATAATAGAACATTTTCTATGACTTTTTTTAGTGAATCTGGATTAGTTTTAATGGGAAAGAGAAGCTTATCATTTTGTGGTGTCGTAACTACGTCAAAATCGACATATTGTGCTTTAGTGGCAACGAGAATTGGCGCTATAAAATGATTATGACTGGATTCATGGAAATTCTTTAAATCTAACGCATAATCCCAAACTTGCTCTAAGGCATGTGAATGGAATTCTTTTTCACCTACTTTAAATTCTATGACAAATATGACAGATCCAACAAGAATAACAACATCAATTCTTTGTCCCATTCTTGGAATTGAATATTCAAAATAAATATGCCCCGAAAAAGATGGTAAAACCTTTTGAAGAATGTTGATTTCTTCTCTCCAAGCATCACGTTGGGTTTGTTCTAAGGAAAATTCATTTTGGCTTGTAATTTTTCCAAGAATTTCCTCATATTTTGTGCTGATAAAGTTTTTTATCGAATCGGAATAATACTCTCGCTTCATTTAATATTCCTAAGTGATCTCCCGTTTAGAAATTATGTGAAATCATTTAATTTGCTAATAGCATGATTAAACAATCAAACATTTTGATTTTCAAGCTGTTTATTGATTAAATCAATAATTTTTTCATAATATTCAGCTATAAATCGAGCTTCTTCTGGATGAGAACATTCTTCAATGAAATCACCAAGATGAGAGAAACCTGTTTCAAGATATTCCTCCGTTGTTTTCCAAACAATCATGCGTTGAGTTAATCCGTCTATTATTTGGCCAACATCATCAAGAGGCAAACGTAAAGTAACAAATTTTTCCATCATTAAGTTCCTTAAATAATTCTAATTTTTTCTTTAAAATTGGAAATAGATGATATATATCCTCAAGAAAAATCCAATTTGAAACACTGTGCTTCTGAATTAAAAATGAGAAGGGAAAAATATAATTCTCATATTATCTGAATCAATACCAATGCAAATATCCTCTTGAGATGACATAGGTAGAAATTCATTCCCTTCCTCGTCACATGAAAGCCATATCTCTGCATTGTAACCTATTTCTTTTACTATTTCCGATAGAATTCTTCTAAAATTCCCTAAATTCATATTTGAATCTTGCTCGTTTTTAGGACTATGCATTCCAGTATCCTTTTAATTTTTTTAAATAATATATTCTAAATCATTTCCAGACTTTCATAATCAAGCCGAGATATTGACAACGTGTATCCTTTTCCCATTGCCAGTCTCCAGATATTTTGTTTTGCATAAGCAGAACATGATATTGACGATGGGTCAACGGACTATAAGTCACGTATTGTTGTTTGTTGTTTATATTTTTCTCTGTCTTGATTTATTTCATATATGAAATAAACAGCGAAAAAAGGTGAAATCTTGCAGGAATGATTATTAATTGAAAATATGCCGGATTTATATTTCTCGCGATATATTTCCGTTATTCCAAGAACTTCCAATTTAACACATTTCCAGCGAAAAGAACAAAATAATTCTGATGATAAGAAAAATCAAGGGTAAAATCAATATCTCGACATGGCACTAATAGAGCGGCGGAAGTTTCAATCGAGCGATTATGAACAGCCGGTCCGTGTCAAGAAACTGGATTGAATCCGAATGTTGAATTTCGAAATCCGAAACAATCTTAAGTGATCCAAATTCAAATGACATAAACAAATTGCTTTGAATTTGAAGCCTTATAATTTTGGACTCTTGCCCCAAAGGGATGAATTTAGATTTTCGTGTTTCTGGCTATGCCATGCCCAAGGCAGTGCTTAGAATTTCTTATAATTCTTTTTATAAGCACGATGGCACGATTAAATTAATCCCATGTGATTGCCCCTACAAATCCTCATTTACTCTTTTACTGATTAACTGATTTACCGATTAACTAATCCGCTAATCACCCAACAACGCCACAGTTCGGATTCTTTCAGAAATCCGATGTTGTATTACATAAATTAAAACCAACGCCTGAATTCATTTTCTTCGGACACTAAGGCCGATACAGCCGGATATCATCAATGTACATAGTACCTTTGCCACCCGGTCCCTGATTATCTATCTCACCTATGTGGATCCCTAACGAATTGATATTCGTCAGGTCAACGTTTTGATCTGCGAATCTTTGCAGCGGGATATTCCACTCAATCCACTGTTTCGTCAGCGTTACATTCGGATCTTCGTGATCAACCCTGGCGTTGCCGTTAAGAACTACATACATCGGTTCAGCATCGTTAGTCAGTATACCGATGTCCTTAGCGGCCCATTCCGGACCGACGCTTGTATCGGGGAAGCTGAGATTGGAGAACCGGGCTTCGCACGGTACATCCAGATTATGGCTTGTCACCGCCAGACCGATATATATAGGACTGGTCATAGTAACCGAGGTAAATGAAAATCTTGTCCAGTCCGAACCGTTGGTTGAATAATACGCTCTGTTAAGTCCGCCAACTGTTCGCTCAAAACGAAGCCAACAAGGTACGGAAACATTTGGATCGAAATACCGATCTGTGGAATTATTTACGACGGTTCGATATTGGTATCTAACTCCATTTTC
>JAFGBG010000027.1 GCA_016933295.1 Sedimentisphaerales bacterium
CAAAGCTACCGAAACAGAGGAATTTTCTACGAGGCCCTGACAAATGAGATTCTCGACGACCTTACCAGTGGCAGCCAACCTCGCTGGATGAAGGTCACATCACGTTTTACCGCCCGCGGCGGAATAACGACTGAGGTTGTTACAGAATACAGGTCCGGGCAATAGTTAAAAATTATTTACCAGAGGTGATAACATGGCGATAGTATTTCATTGTGAACATTGCGGCAAAGAAATAAGAGCGGCCGACAGCGCCGGTGGAAAATGGGGAAAATGTCCTACATGCCAGAACAAACTTTACGTCCCCAGCCCGGATACCGGAGAGGAACTGAAACTCGCCCCCGAAGACATCAGCGACCTGGAGAGGGAAAGACAGCTCATGGCAGAGACATACCGAATCACCCAGGACATCTTAAAAGAAAGGGAGGTCCCCGAAGGCCCTGGTGCGCCCGCCGGCGCGATATACGAAATGGGTGACAAGGAACTGAAAACAAATATTATAACGTACCTCCGGCAAATGGAGGGTGGAGAGCTGGACGAAGCCGAGAGAACCGCCGCTCTGATATCGCCGTACAAAGAGAAAGTTATCGATATAATCGACAGAATAGCCCTAAGCGAAATACCCGAACCGGAATTATCCGATATAGCCCCACAGGTTCTTTCAGGTCTGATAAGGACTCTGCGCGCCAGAATAACATGAAAAAAATCACTACCTTCCCACGATCGAAAAAAGAGCACGTCGTAAATGTAAATCAGCATCGATTTTATCGGTCTCCAAAATAATTTTGTAGGAAAAAACCTCCAATTTGTTTGCATTAAAACTGTTTCTTATACTTTACGTAGAAACAGTAGAGAAACAACCCAACCAGATTTTTATAACAACTTGGAGGGAAACGTATTATGGCCTTCGAGAGAACAGCGGTACACGTGACACATGAGACAACCAGCAAAGTCGGCGGAATCGGCGCCGTGCTGCAGGGTTTCTTTACATCTCAATCTTACCTGGACTCCTTCGGCCGATCGATTCTGGTAGGCCCGTTATTTACAACAGAAGGCTCTATTCATGAACGTCTCGGCGAGAACAGCGAAGTGCTGTATTCATCAATCGACGGTTTTGTCAACACGGGGTATGCCCATGCTTTTCGCAAGATTGAAAATTCATACAATACGGGAATTATCTACGGCAGACGTACATTCTTTGATAAGCAAACAAATATAAAAAGCTCACCCGAGGTGGTACTTATCGATGTACGCCACATGGATAAATGGCCGATTGACGAATTTAAGAGACGGCTTTTCGACGAATTCGGAGTTCAAAGTAATCTATACGAAAATCTATGGGAATTCGAGCAATATATCAGACTGGCCCCGGTTGCGATTGAAGTACTCAAAGCAATCGGTGCGGCGGAAGATTCGACATTGATAATCGCGCACGAATTCATGGGAATGCCTACGGCTCTGGCGGGCATTATCGAGCATAGCTGTGATTTCAAAACGGTTTTTTATGCCCATGAAGTAGCAACAATGCGCCGGATAGTGGAAGAGCATCCCGGGCACGACACGATGTTTTATAACACCATAAGGCAGGCCCATAAAGACAGGCTTTATGTTAACGATGTCTTCGGAGATCAGAATTCTTACTTCAAACATTCTCTCGTAGAAGCATCAAAATATTGCGACCGCATATACGCCGTAGGTGACTACGTTGTGGATGAATTGCGATTCCTTGCTCCGGAATTTGAAACTGCCGGCATAAATATAGTATATAACGGCATACCGGCCTATCAAATCACTGTAGCCGAGAAACTCGCATCAAAAGAAAAACTCAGGCAATATTGCGAAAATTTATTGGGCTATAAGCCTGATTTTATCTTCACACATGTCACAAGACTGGTGCGAAGCAAGGGAATGTGGCGGGATTTACGTGTGCTCGAGCATATAGAAAAAGAATTCAGAACCCAGGGCAAAACCGGAGTTCTGTTTGTCCTATCAACCGAAGTCGGAGCGAGGCGAAGCCGGGAAATTTACACTATGGAATCTATATACAACTGGCCAGTCGCCCACCGTGAGGGCTGGCCGGACCTTTCCGGTGGTGAGGCCGGTTATTATACGGCTATTCAGGAATTCAATACTAAAAGCAGAAACATAAAGATAATTTTCATCAACCAATTCGGATTTGAACCGCAAAAATGCGGCAAAAGAATGCCGAGTAATATGGAATTTATGGATATTCGCAAGGGTAGCGACGTTGAATTCGGTCAGAGCATCTATGAGCCGTTCGGGATCGCTCAGTTGGAGCCTCTGACATTCGGCGGGATATGCGTATTTAGTAGTGTTTGTGGATGTTCCGGCTTCCTGCGGGATATAACAAGTGGAGAAGCCGTAAAAAATACTATTATCGCCGATTATACGAATCTGGCATTACATAATTACGGTGATATTGAAGACCTTCTACAAATTAACCGGGAAGTACGCGATCAAATAGAGGCAGGTGAAAGTGAGAAAGTCGCAATGCAAATATGCTCTCGTCTGCCCAAAAACGAGGCAGAAATTGATAGTATGCTTCAGGCCGGTTATGAACTTGCAAAAAATATGAGCTGGGATATTGTTGTCAAAGACTATCTGCTGAGCAGTCTGCCGCAAATGCAGGATAAAATCCGGATACCATAAAGGGCCTTTGATTACGCCCTCTTAGGGCACGTATCAGGCCGGTTTTTTGCGAAAAACTCTTATATTCCTGCAATAAGGCCGTCACATTTTGCGGAATATTACCTCTTTTGTAAAACTCACTAAAAAATCTTGAAAAATAGGCTACTTTTGTGTTAGTATATATTAGTTATAATATAAGGATTCTTAACAGCCTTGTTGTTAGTGAGTTTTCAATCCAACTGGCCTGTATTTACTTGTTGTACGGAAAGATGCTCATGTATGGCTAAACACCCCGAAATGCGGGGGAACTCATTTAAGATAAATGAAAAATAAAGTATTCCTATTTTTTGCAATAATTTTATTTATACTCCTCTACAGACCGGCGGTAGCCTCTGAAAATTCAAGGAGCTTTGCGCCGAATGAGATAATAGTCAAATTCCGTGAAAATACCGCAAAAACCATTGAAAAACAATTAGACAATCCTTCCGGTATCATAAATCTGCCGTCGCAATTAACTCTGATGGACACAAAACACCGAGCAAGGCAGATCCGTCCGCTCGTTAAAAACTTCCGGGCCAGACATCAGCGGATGCAATCAATCCAGCAAAAAAACTACTCTATTTTAACAGCAAGGGAAAAACATATCCTTAGAAGACTCCAAAGGGCTCCTGCACAAACAAATATTCCCAATATAGATCGGATATATAAAATTACACTCGATTGCCCTACCGAACAAGCGCTTCAAGAAGCCCTGGAAGCGTATCGAAACAATCCTGAAGTCGAATATGCCGAATTAAATTATTCCGCTCACATCGAATCCGCACCGGACGATCCTTTATACGATAACCAATGGGCACTGGAAAAAATCAATACTGCAGGTGCATGGAACATATATACCGGCAATAACAAGATAGTTGTCGCAGTACTGGATACCGGGATAGATTATTACCACAGAGACATAGTAAACAATATGTGGATTAACAACGAGGAATACGACGGCATTGAAGGAATCGATGACGATAATAACGGCTACATAGACGATATACACGGCTACAATTTTATATATAACAACGGTAACCCGTTAGACGATCATGGCCACGGCACACATTGCGCCGGCATTATCGGCGCCGAAGGCAACAACGGTTTCGATATATCGGGAGTATGCTGGGATACGAGCCTTATGTCCCTGAAAGCATTCAACTATGACGCGGGAGGATATACTTACGATTTGGTCGAAGCAATTATTTACGCGGTGACTAACGGGGCGGATATTATTTCAAATAGCTGGACCATCGATGAAATGTCGGATGGATTACAATCAATTAAGGAGGCATTTGATTACGCCTACAGTCAGGGAGTAATTTCAATAGCGGCGGCAGGTAATCAAAATATCAATGAAGCAAGATACCCGGCCGGTTTTCAAAATGTCATTTCAGTAGCTGCCATCGACGCGGACGACAATAGATGGTTCGATTTAAATTCCGGCCAGGGTTCAAATTACGGAGAATGGATAGACCTTGCGGCTCCGGGAGTCGGAATTCTATCATTGAGAGCCGAGAATACCGGTGAAGGAATCATCTTTAACCAATACACGACCAAATTAACGGGGACCTCCATGGCCTGCCCACATGTCACAGGTGCATGCGCACTGCTGTTGTCCGCAAATCCGACAATGACGTACCGTGATGTTTATAATAAGCTTACTGAGACAACCGATCCGATTGCGTCGGGAATTTGCCGTTCGAACGGACGGCTTAACGTTTCCAGGGCAATGCAGGCAGTCGTGCCGTCAAAAGGATATGTAAATTTTGATCAGGATTACTATACATATACAAGTAAAGTCGGCATATTACTGGCGGATCGAGACCTCAAAGGAAAGGGCAGCCAGGAAGTCACTGTCGCCACTAAAGGAGGAGATTCGGAAGAGGTTGTCTTAACCGAAACTTCCGCCGCTTTCGGGGTTTTCACCGGCAATATTTCAATCAACTCGGAACAACTTACAATCAACGACGGAATACTACAGGCCTCCTCCGGCGATGTCGTCACCGTGACATACGTGGACCCGTACAGCGGCCCCAATTACTCCACGTCAACCGACATTGCTTTCATAGATTATGAAGCGCCGATATTAACAGATATCCAAATTGAAATCGAAGCGCGTCACGCAATAATCGATCTTACAACCAACGAACAGACCAAAGCAACAATCCATTATGGGAGGATGCTCGATGAAATACTTAATTTATCGCAGGAAGATACCGCAACTTCCACAGCCCATACCTTTTACATCGAGTCCTTAACACCCGAAACCGATTATTACTTTATTATAGACTTGGCAGATTTAGCCGGCAATAAAACTACTGTCGTTAAAAACGACATGGACGAGGATTTTTCGTTTATGACTTCGTCCGATACCATCGGCCTTCGTGTGCCCGACGGATATGGTACAATCCAGGCGGCAATAAACGCCGCATCCGACGGTGATACTATATGGGTCGCGGACGGACTTTATACAGGTACGGAAAACAGGAATATAGACTTCAAAGGCAAAGCTATCACGTTGAAAAGTGAAAATGGCCCTGAAAGCTGTATTATTGACTGTTTTCTAAAAGATCAAGAAGGATTTGCCGTTTACTTTCACTCCGGCGAAGGGCCGGATTCGGTCATCAACGGTTTTACATTGATGAACGGATATGTTGGTGGCCGCGGAGGAGCAATTAGCTGCGACCAGAGCAGTCCGACTATAACCAACTGCATATTCCAAGCTAATAAAGCCGGAAAATATGGCGGCGCTATTTATAACTTCAACAATAGCAGTCCGACAATCACCTACTGTACCTTCTATCAAAACAGTGCCGGAATAAACCAATCCGAATCCGGTAATGGAGGCGGAATCTGTAATCTTATCAACAGCAATCCTAATATTATCGATTGTTTATTCTTTCGGAATTCCGCCACTTACCAGGGAGGTGGTATATATAACGATGATTACAGCGAACCGGTCATAATCCGTTGTACTTTCAAAGAAAATTCCGCAAAATACGGCGGAGGAATATATAACTACTTTAACAGCAATCCGACATTATCCAATTGCTTATTCACAGCCAATTCCGCCGATTACGGCGGCGCAATACAAAACGCCGAAGCGACAGTTACCTTAAAAAACTGTGTTTTGACCACGAACTCGGCCAACAGAGGCGGCGGAATCTGGAACTCACTGGGAGGTATCTCCATATTAAACAATTGCATTATATGGAACAACAGCGATATCAACGGCACAAGTGAGGCCGCTCAAATCTACGGCATAAACAACAACCAAAATTCTATCGCTAATTATTGCTGTATCCAGAATTTCGCCGGAGGTATAAAAGGTATCGGTAACATCAATAATGATCCGCTGTTTTTCGATCCGGACAACGATGATTTCCACCTGAAAAGCACAGGCTGGCGATGGGACAAACAGCGGCAACGCTGGCATTACGATAATGTAACAAGCCCATGCATCGACGCCGGTAATCCTGGCTCGCCGCTGAACGATGAATTGTTGACTACACCGGACGATCCTACAAATAAGTGGGGAATTAATATACGCATTAATATGGGGATTTACGGAGGCACAAACGAGGCAAGTCTGGCCCCGTACGGATGGAATCTGCCTGGAGATTTAACAAATGACGGCAATGTCAACATGAAGGATTTTGCTGCACAAATTAAATCATGGCCGGGTACAGAAAACGAACTGCCGGGCGACCTGAATAAAAACGGCACTGTCGATGCGGCGGATCTTACAATATTGGCAAAAGACTGGCTGGTATATATCAAGCCACCCTCTGTTAGCATTATTTCTCCGACTCAGGGCTCGGTTTTTGACGGACCTTCATCTGATATTGATGTTCAGGCGGAGGCATGGGATGAAAATGGCTCCGTTGTTAAGGTGGAATTCTACGCCGATGGAGTTAAAATCGGCGAGGACTCTGACGCTTCGGATGGATGGAAAATAAACTGGACGGAACATGCCCTCGGCGAGTACTTCCTGACGGCAAAAGCAACAGACAACGGCGGAATAACTTCAACATCGGATGAGGTAACAGTCTGGATTGTCCCGTTACATTGAACCAGCCGACATTGTTCATAGAAATCCACAAAGGATAAATTAACATTTTAAGAAAATATTCAAAAGAGTTTTATTTTTATCAGAAAAAAATCTTCGCTAAATACAATGATAAAATTATTTGACTAACAAAGAAGGTGTATTTACAATTGGCCTCCGTGGGTAAGGCTGGAACCAAACCAATTATAGGTATCATCGGTGGAATCTGCTCCGGCAAAAGCACCGTAGCCTCAGAGTTTGCTAAATTAGGCTGCAAAATTATTGATGCCGATAAAATAGCCCATGAACTGCTGGATAAAAAAAAAGTAAAAGAAAAAATTATCAAGCTGTTCAGTCCGGCGATTCTCGATAAGGCGGGAAAAATAAGCCGCAGAAAATTAGCCGAAATTGTTTTTTCGGATGTCGAAAAAATTGCCTCACTTAACGGGATAATTCATCCTGATGTTTTTAAAGAGGTCGAGAAACTTATAAAAAAATATAATGCCCAAAAAAAAGTTAGAGCAATTATCCTTGATATGCCTTTATTGCTGGAAGTCGGATGGGATAAGCGTTGTGATAAGATAATTTTTGTAGATTGTAAGCAAAAAATAAGGGCAAAAAGAGCCAAAAAATCGGGTTTTAGCAAAAATCAGATTAAAATTAGAGAAAATTTTCAGATTTCTCTGGACAAGAAGGCAAGCTTCGCCGATAATACCATAGAAAACAATTCAGGTTTCTCGA
>JAFGBG010000028.1 GCA_016933295.1 Sedimentisphaerales bacterium
CGGGAAAGACCGAAATGCAATCATATTTCGAGGTTCGAGATACCCGGCCTTGACGACTATCGAGTTATGCCGATTGGTGGAACATTACATGATTTTGCGAGTCTTTACAAGTATCCGGAATCTGCGGGCAGAATAAAGATTGATACTCAGATTGACAATGTCGATCTTCAGCACGAAATAATCAGCCGGGGCCAAATAATCCCAGGTAATAGAACTGAATTTGTTCTTGCACAATTCGGTCTGGAAGTGGTAGAGGGCCAGGATATCTGCACTGTGTGGATTGCCGAATATAACAGTAAGCCGCTTAAGGATTTCAAAGAGGTCAGATGCCCAGTCCTCAGAGGCCCGACAACAACACCCGGTACGGTATCAATGAGGGCCGGCACGGGCTTTAATATTGATAGTATATTTTCGGAACTGTCACGGAATCAGGATATCATTGTCGAAGATCATACCGGCATCGATAAAAATACGAGGTTAGCTTTGGAGATACCCAATTTCAAGACGGAAAAAGGCGCCGAACTGGCGGAAAAATGGTACTCTGAACATTTTGGAATTACGTTCAGAAAAGAACAACGGCGTATGCCTGTATGGATAATTCGCAAAGCTCAATAAATTTACTTCGATATCTTTTTCTGATTGGATTTTGTGTTCATACAAGCCGGGCTTTAGAGTCCGGCTTGTTGCACAGAATTAGGATTTAGGACATGTATAATGGGGGTAAAGTGCTAAAAAATTCCATTTTTCTTATACTAAATTGCTCCGGTTAGTTGTTATATAGGTGATAATCGATTGTCCTCCTTAAGGAGTCCATAGGATTCAATTCAGTTAGGTAAAGTAATGCTTGAAGATAAGCGGCTAATATGGAAGTTAAATCGCGGCAGCCGCGAGGCCCTGCGGAGCATTTACGAAAAGTACAAAGACGATTTAGTAACGTTGGCAGCCGCTTTGTTAACAGATAAAAATCTGGCCGAAGATGTTGTTCACGATGTGTTTGTTTCCTTCATAGAGTCGGCCCGGAAGTTTCGACTGACCGGCAGTCTTAAAGGTTATCTGGCAACATGTGTTGCGAATAACGCACGCAACAAAATCAAGGCAAACCAAAGGCGCTACAGCGTGGCAATGGACAATGCGAATCCGGCTGCAGCGGATTCGAGTAATCCGGAACATCGTGCGATATTCGGCGAAAATCTGAGCCGATTGAGCTATGCCCTGGAGCAGCTTCCATACGAGCAGCGAGAAGTTTTAATCCTGCACTCGTATAGCGGAATGAAATTTAAGAAGATCGCCACCCGGCAGAAAGTTTCAATTAATACCGTGCAGGGGCGATACCGGTACGCGATGGATAAACTGCGGTCAATGTTAAATGGTGAGGTGCGAAAATGAGACCGGCAGATAATATAGATCAGTTGATTAAAAAATTGCAATTAAAAGCCAGTGCAGACTTGGATAAAAGAATCCATGACAAAATATCTAATGCACCGGCGAAGTTAAACATGAAAGAAACGGTCGTTACGCGGTCGTATATATGGAGCAATATAATGAAAAATCCAATGACAAAATTAGCCGCTGCCGCAGTGATAATTATCGCTGCGTTTATCGGCATAAATCAATTCGATAGCTCGAACGTTGTCTGGGCGCAGGTAGTCGAACAGTTGAATAACCATACGAAATATAAATGCCGCCAGAGAGTTGTCCGCGAGCAAGGCCCGGAATTGCCGACGATGCAGATATACCATCTGAACCTGCAGCAAAGGCGGCAGGAAGTCGAAGATGAAAACGGCACCATCCATATCATTGATATGCGCGGGGAAGATGCGATAACGGTAGAGCTCGACCCGACCCATAAAAAGGCGACGGTGACGGAGCTTCTCGGATTCGGCCCCAGGAAAGACCCGGATATTATCGAGATGGTAAAGCAGTTCGAACAGGAATCCACCGAAAGGCTCGGCACAAAAAAGGTAAACGGGAAAGTTTTGCAGGGATTCAGGCATCAGCCGAACGAGAATAATGACTTCACGGTTTGGGTCGATCCGGGTACGAAGCTGCCGGTCGAGATAGAGCTTAAGCACCCTACGAGAGGGCAAACTATTTTTATGGATGAATTCGAATTTGATTTCGAGCTTGCCCCGTCCGCTTTCAGCACGGATGTTCCCGATGATTACGAAGTAAAAACCATTATAAATGATTACCGGCCGGTCGAACCGAAGGAAATCACCGCCGAAGATATTCGAGATGGGCTGTACCACACTGCTTATATGATTGGGAATCTGCCGTGGATAGAAAAGCAGATTACGATACAGACTATCGATCCTCTTGGTTCAAGAGCGATAGTGTATTTGATTGCGTTGCAGAACAACGATGGAAATACGATAGTGATTGTTCAGGGCGAATATTATGATTTGGAAAGAATGATCTGGATACCCCAGCAGCAGGTTGTTCTTGAAACTCCCTCCGGGGCCAAGTTATATACACATCCTAACGGAGCTATATATGCCCAGTATTATCTTAAAAGTTTTGCCGAGGCAAAGCCGGATTTATTCGATGTCGAAAAAATCAGCGAAGATAGGTTTACCAGGATGATTGTCATGCCGGACGGGACGGTCCTGGGCCTGGCGTCCAACAAAAAGATGAGCGACGAAAAGCTGCAGGAGCTTGTCGAGGCTTTGAAAGAAGTCGAATGATTTTCTTGAAAATCAAAATTAAAACAATCCAGAATACAAGTGCCGGATAGAATCTCCGGCATTTTTTTGTGCGTTTTCAGGTCAAAAAACGGGATTTGCGAACTATTTTTAAAAAATATCCGTTTTTATGTTGGCGCCTTCTACAAATGTAGTAAAATAACTTCTACGATTGTAGAAGGAGTAAAAGTTATGAAACTGACAAAAGCAGAATGGCAAATTATGAACGAGTTGTGGCAGAAAAATCCCGCCACGGCGAGAGAATTGATGGAGCGGTTTCCCTCGCGGATTAGCTGGGCCTATACGACTATAAAGACAATGCTCAATAGGCTTGTCGATAAAAAAGTCGTCTCCGAGCAAAAGAACGGCAACACGAGTTTTTACAAGCCGCTGATCTCGCAGCGTAAGGCCCGCTCGAACGCTTTCAAGTCGCTGCTGGATCAGGCCTTCAATGGCGCAACCGGACCGCTCGTTCACTTTTTGATCGAAGAGCAAAAACTAAGTAAGAAGCAAAGACAGGAAATTCTCGAAGTCCTGCAAGAGGAAATCAAGGATTAAGGGACACAAAGATGGTCGATACAATTAATCATATCGCACTTTCGTGGTGGGGCTGGATGGCGGCGATGTTTTGGCAGGTTAGCCTGTTAATAATCCTTATAGCCTGCATAGATATACTGATAAAAAAATGGGCATGGCCGCGGCTGCGTTACGCCCTCTGGCTTCTTGTACTGCTCAAGCTGATACTTCCACCCTGTATTTCTATGCCCGGCAGCTTTATCGCAAGATTACAGCCGATGGCCGGTAGAGTTGTCGAAAGTATGACAAGAGAACGTCCTGTTATTGAAGAGCCTTCGGCCGAAATTCAATACAATCATTACCAGATTGTACCGGCGGTAATGAACAGCCCGCAGAGAACAGCGACCGGAATTCCGCCGCGGCCGCGTACTTTCGAGGGTTATGCCTCCACAACTGCTGTTGTTGAGTCGGCTCCTTCAGTCATGCCGGTATGGCAAAGTTATGCGTTTGTACTCTGGCTTCTCGGAATAATGATACTCGGAAGCTGGTTATTCTCAAGATTACATCGTCTCCGCAAAAGCCATCCCCAGGCCGGAACCGCCAGCTCGATTCCACAATCGTTTCATAATATGATGTTACGATGTGCGCGGCAATTGAAGCTTCGCCGCATCCCACGCATTGTCGTAACGAAAAAAGTTGTTTGCCCCGCGGTTTTCGGCGTATTCAGGCCGGTGCTGCTGATGCCGAAAGGTTACTTAAGCAAGCTTTCACGTAAAGATGCCGAGCACATGCTTCTCCATGAGCTTGCTCATATCAAGCGAGGTGACCCTGTTGTTCACAGTTTTTATTTACTTCTGCAAATCGTGTATTGGTTTAATCCGCTGTTGTGGCTTGCCCGCAGACAGCTAATTCATCTGAGAGAGTTATGTTGTGATGCTACTGTTGCAGGTTTGTTGAAAAACAGAACCTGCGAATACCGCGAAACATTAATCGATGTTGCCCGCCGGTTTCTAACCAGGCCTGTCGAGCCCGGGATTGGTTTGCTCGGATTGTTCGAAGATAC
>JAFGBG010000214.1 GCA_016933295.1 Sedimentisphaerales bacterium
AAATAATGTAATTGCGGTCATTTTAATTTACTCCTGAATCATTTTTAAAAGGTTTATACGAATAACCAATCCATTGCATACCAAGATTGTTGGAAAATTCAAGCATATTTAATCGAACGCCGTGAGCAAACAGAGCTATCATCGCCAATCCGAGGTTCAGGGAATGCCCTAAAACCAAAGTCGGCACGGCAATAAACCACGAGCCGGAATTTAACGCCAAGTCGTTAAAACTCGCGGCAAGAACTCCGCTGGCAAGCCCGACCGCCATCAGACGAACATAGCTGATGACATCGGAAAAAGCGCCCAGCATGGACAAAGGATAGTTGGCAAATCCCAACAAAATCATTTTTATAATATTTTTACTCGGGGAATTGAATAAAATCGCCAGCGCCGTCCCGGCAATTAAAAAATACGGCCACGGCGTACCCCAGCTAAGGCTTGCACCCAAGACAAACATCTTGACGACGCCAAGCATTCCCCACACAAAAATCGCCCAGCCGACTTTACCGAGAAAACGCAAGTCCGGGAAAAATTTAAACGCCTGCCATAATTGCGCAATGCTCAAATGTATCGCTCCCATAGTAAAACTTATCTGCATTAGCATAAAACGGGACTTGTCCGACATATCCACAGGTATCGGCGGCGTATAGAGGACTTTTCCGAAGAAACTGCCGCACAAAAAACCCCAAACCAGAGAAACCGCCCCGACTATAATCAGCAATTTAGTAAAATTCGCCCCCAGCGCCTTGGAGGCTTTTTTATATCCCAACAATAAGCCTAAGAACAAAACAGCGCCGTATCCGCCGTCGCCGATGAGCATAGCGGCAAAAATCGGCAACGCCAGCATGAAAGGTATCGAAACGTCAAACTCACGGTAGCCCGCGACGGTTCCGAGCATATCGAAAAGTCCCTTGATCGGTTCCGTCCAGCGTGGATATTCAATCAGTGTCGGCGGCTCTTCCTCTTCGCTTACGGGTAAGATTTCTACCGCCGCCGTAATATTTCGCTCACTAAGATTTTCCGACAAAGATTCGGCTTTCCGAGCAGGCACCCAGCCCTGCAAGGCAAACAAAGCATCACTTGAAAAGGCGCTGTGCTGCACGACGGAGAATTCGGCCTGCGTTTGATAATCCTGACGCTGCTGCCGCATCGCCTCTATCAGATTCGCCAGCTCGGCCAAACGCTCATTATGTTTTTTGAGAGAAGCATCGACCTGAGCGGCTTCTTTTTTAACCGCCGGAAGGTCCTTCGCGGGCCATGATATTTGTTTCGCTCCTTCCGGGGCCTGGAATTCGCCGGTTCGGTCAATAACGGCAATCACCACATTCTGCCCGGACTGCTCGGCGACAACCTCGATACATTCGGCCTCAAGTCCGGCAATATCTTTCTTAGTAACGGAGAAAAATTGGATTTCAATGCCCAGCGAACGCAGCCGTTCGAGCTGCTTGAGCTCGACATCACCCCAGAGAGCAAGCTGCTCGGCCATGCGATGCAGGGCCGCGAGACGGTCTTTTTCATCCGCAATCGCTTTGTGTATGTGAACGGCTTCTTTTGCCGCTTCCAAAGCAGGCAAATCAGGAGCATCGCCGGAAGGTTCGATTGTTCGCAGAATCTGAACGGCACGGTCAAAAGAAGAAATCGTACTTACGGTTTGCTCCGGGGCAACCGCTTTTTCCGGGTCCACCGGCTCGACATGCACAACTCCAAGCTCCGCAAGCACATCCAGAAGTCGGGCGTGATTATAGCTCTGCGTTACGATATAGACCTTGGACATAGGCACAATCATACGGCGGCGGCCTCCACGGAATCTGCATGTTCTTTTTGCTCTAATTTGGCCTTGGCTATTTTGGCCCGAGCCACACCGGCGGTCATCTGGTCGCCCAACGCGATGCGAATCCGGCGAATATTTTCGAGAGTATTCGGAATCATAACTTTTTCAAAAAGATTTACACGCTGCATAACTTTTTTCAACTCGGCTTCCAGCAGGTCGAGACACTTCTGTAAAACATCCAGCTCCGCTTTCCGGCTGTTGAGCTTTCGCAGGTCGGCAAGCGCCCTGTCAACCCAGGGAGCGGTCCCGAAAAGACTGTAATCGGCATGAGGAAAGACAATATTTTCAAACTGGGGGACATATACGCCGGCGATGCTGTGAATTTTCGTTTTTACCTTGTCGGGTGCGGCTAATTTTTTGAAATTAAGCCCCGCGACATTATTAAACAGACCTTCGTACGCGGAAATGGTTCTTTTGGTTTCATCGACCGCCGCCTGCATTTTACGGAACATCTGCCGGGTTTGTACAATAGAGGCCTGCACCTGCTGCTGCTTCAGTTTGAGAGTAGGCAGATATCGCTTAAAACGCGCCAGCGCGTCACGCTGATGCTTAAGCTCGGTTCGTGTAAATTTTATCTTTCGCTTGGCCATCTTTTTTTTAAGAATTTTTTATACCTGCACAGGCTCGGGACTTTTTTCTTTTTCCTTTTTAGGACTTTTCCCGGGCCAGTGTTTTTGAATAATAGCATCTCTGATACCGATTTCTTCCGGCTGGAAACATCCGGCGAGAATTTCCCAGCACTTATCAAGGGCATCGAAAAGCTCTATATTTAAGTTCAGATTCATTATCTCATCTTCGAACAAATCGCCGTACTGCAGCAGCCTGTCGTCCCATTCCGACAATTCGAAGCCCATTTCGCGCTTTTCACGGCTCTCGTCGCATTGAGCGTAAAGCTGAATACAGGCATTCATTATGGCACGATGGTCGTCTCGAGTGTCGCCGTTTACCAATTGCTTCAAACGCGACAAAGAACCGAACGGCTCGATACGACCGTTACGCAAATAGAGCTGCCCCTCGGTAATATAGCCGGTATTATCAGGGACAGGGTGAGTGACGTCGTCGCCCGGCATTGTCACGCACGCCAATACGGTCATGGAGCCGGCGCCGTCAAAATCCACGGCTTTTTCGTACCTTCTTGCCAACTGTGTGTACAAATCGCCGGGATAGCCGCGGTTGGAAGGAACCTGCTCCATTGTAATGGCAATTTCCTTCAGGGCATCCGAAAAAGCCGTCATATCCGAGAGAAGCACGAGAACGTTTTTGCCCTGCAGAGCATATTGCTCCCCCACGGCCAGCGCCAAATCTGGAATCAGCAGACATTCCACTACGGGATCTGCGGCGGTATGTATAAACATTATGGTTCGCCCCAATACGCCGGCCTCGTCAAAACGATGGCGGAACGTCAGATAGTCATCGTGTCGCAGGCCCATACCGCCGAGGATAATAACTTCCGCATCGGCCTGCATACCGACTCTCGCCAATACATCGTTATACGGTTCGCCTGCTACGGAGAAAATCGGCAGCTTCTGCGAGCCGACCAACGTATTGAAAATATCAATCATCGGAATGCGGGTATGTATCATTTTATCCGGGACTCTGCGCTTGATAGGATTCACCGCCGGCGAACCGGTCTCCACCGTCTGTGCTTTGACCTCGGGCCTACCATCCCTCGGGCGTCCTGAACCGTCAAAAACCCTTCCAAGCAAAGCATCGCTAAACGGCACCTGGAAGGAATGGCCGAGGAAACGAATTTTATCACCCGTCGAGACCCCTTCGGTACCGCCAAATATCTGGAGACTGACCTGGTCGTCTTCGAGGCGAATAACCTGAGCAAGAGACGAACCCTGGTCCGTTGTAATTACGGCCAGCTCGTCGTAACCTATCCCTTGAGCCTTGACAGTTACAACGTTACCGGCAATTTGTGAAATCTCGTCATAAAATGTTCTCATTATGAATCGCCTTAATGTCTCTAAGCGTTGTTTTATTGTACGACGCCATTATATTTAATGTTTTTTTCCTTTCAAAGCTTTCCGCTTACTCATACCGCCAACTGTTCAAGCTCATCTTCTGTTTCTTTCTCGGAATTATTCGCTTTATCGAGAAGCGACTGAATGTATTGATCAATTTGGCCGAGCATTTCCTTGAAATCGCCTCGTTCGGTTTGGCTGTCTTCCTTAACCTTAGATTTATCGAGGGGCGGATCCTCCCTTTCAGATTCGGGAACAACGCTCGTATCCCAGGGGGCATAATTCCAGTTGATGAACATGCTGCTGATTTTTTTAAGCGTGCGGCGGGCCTCGTCCTTATCCTTGAATATGAAATCAGCTTCCACGACTTCCAGTATTTTATCGAAAACAAAACGCTGACGGTCTATAGACGTTGCGGCGTCCACCTCGTCGAAGGCGTTTTGCTGCAGATAAGCGGAATCGAAGAACTCGGCCTTGAGCATTATAGTAAAATCTTCGATTGGTGTCCCTTCCTCGCCGACTACCGTCATCATCTGGCGTATCTCATCGCCCCGCCTGAGCATCTGGCTTATCTTTTCGACCTTTTGAGGGTCGATAATACCGACATACTTGCTCCAGCTATCAAGAGGATCTATGGCGGGATAACGGCGGGCGTCACTTCTGGAGCGACTAAGGCCGTGAAAAGCGCCCACAACCTTGAGCGTGGCCTGAGTAACAGGTTCGTCAAAGTTACCACCGGCAGGACTTACCGTACCACCTATGGTAACCGATGCCACTGTTCCGTCACGCAACTCGATGGCCGCGGCACGTTCGTAGAAATTCGCAATGCGACTTTCGAGATATGCCGGAAACGCCTCTTCGCCCGGTATCTCTTCCAGACGTCCGGAAATCTCACGCATAGCCTGAGCCCAGCGGCTCGTAGAATCGGCAAGAAGCAGAACATTCAGACCCATCTGGCGGTAATACTCGGCCAGAGTCACGCCGGTATATACCGAAGCGTCACGTGCGGCCACAGGCATCGCCGAAGTATTACAGATTATGATTGTTCTCTCCATAAGGCTTTTTCCGGTACGCGGGTCCTGCAGTTTGGGAAACTCTCGAATAGTATCGACAACCTCGCCGGCCCGTTCTCCACAGGCGGTAATTATCACAATATCGACCTGGGCGTGACGTGAAGTGATTTGCTGTAAGACTGTTTTGCCGGCACCGAAAGGACCGGGAATACAATATGTACCTCCCCGCACGATCGGGAACATCGAATCGATAATACGGACACTTGTCACCATTGGTTTGGTCGGCAGTAAACGTCTTTTCGCGACGCACAACGGGCGTTTTACAGGCCACGATTGTTCCATAGTAACGGCAATAGAATTTCCTGACGCGTCGGTTAAGGTCGCGATTTCCTTTGTAACCGGATAGGAACCCTTTTCGGCAACGGTTTGAACAGTATATTGGCCCTCAAGTCCGAAAGGCGCCATAACATGATGCTCGAATATACTCTCCGGCACACTTCCCAAAGTATCGCCGGCCTGAACAACAGCCCCGGCCTGAACCTTCGGGCTCCAGTCCCATGTGCGTTCGGTATCAAGAGCGTGAATATAATTACCCGGCTGAAGAAAAAAGCCCACCTGCTCGGCCAACTCCGGCAGCGGATTCTGGAGCCCGTCATAAATCTGGCCCAGCAATCCCGGTCCCAAAACCGCCGAGAGCATCTGCTCCTGAAATTCCACATGATCGCCCACGCGCAGGCCTCGTGTCTCCTCGAATATCTGAAGGTCAACCGAATCGCCGCGTACACGGATAATCTCGCAAAGCAGCTTGATTCCGTCATTACGCACGCAATAACCTATGGCATTTTTCACTACCCGTTCATCAGTCTGGGCAACAACCATATTCCCAAAGACGGCTTTAATTCGTCTTTTCACAATAGTTCCTCACTATTAATTAATATCAGTATTATTTTAATCCAATCTGCCCTATACTACATTGGCAGCTTTTTGTTTATCAGATAAAATTCGCCGCCATTGGCACAAAAGTATCAGCTTAGCGGCATAAACTTCTATTTCACATCCGGCAAAACTGTACCATCTGCCGCGTTTGTCGAGCCATTCCCATCTTGCCTTATCAAGTGCTTCAAGAGCGGACCGCGGATCAGCGGCCGCCGACCATGCAGATACTATATAACCGTAATCAATATCCTTATCCGCCAAATCCTGCGCGACAAGATAAGTTTCATAATCCAATTCCAGAATTTGGGCGCGGGCCGCAACCAAAGCATTTCGAAGACCTACTTCGAAACCGACCCAGTCTCTTAAGAAACCGCTGCTCCGGCGTTTAGCTATAAATGCGGCACGATGAAAATACCGCGACCATATTTCATCCGTGGACAACCTTTTATTGTCCTGGCCTTCGGATACTTCTTCGGATAAAAGAAATGCCGGCAACACAGGCTCACTTTCTGCCTTATCAACAGAAAGAACGGCTAAATCGGTTCGGCTCGGTTCGATTTCCTCAGCCAGCAGGGCCTCATATTGGGCAATATCATCACCGAGCAAAATCATCTCAACTGTTTCTGCCGGACCTTTCGAGCCAATAACCTGCTCCAGAAAATCACGCTTGCTCATCGGAGGAATACTGCCTATCGGCTCCAGCGCCGGCAGAGCGCTCAGTAAATAATCATAGCGACGAAATCCACTCATTATCTAACAGCTTTCAATACGCAGACTCCCATGGTTCACTGTTTATTTCTAAGCTTCGGCATTCGCCGCTTTATCAAGAAACTGCTGGAGATCGGGATCAATCATTTCCGCCAGCAGCGCCGTTACGGCTTCGGTACTGACTTCTACGGTGGAACCCTCTATTTTGTACTCGAAACCGGATTTAGCCAGATTGTATTTAACATCCACATGAACATTCTTTTCATTAAGCGAATGTGTAAGCTCCCTGAGAACACTTTCCAAAAGCCTGCTTTTGAGATCTTTGGAAATGCTAATCTCGGTAGATAACTTATTATCCGTATCTGCTTTTGCATAGGCGGGAATTACTTCGCGTAATACGCTCGCAAGTGTTTCTTCATCGTTAAGAGCCTTCTCGACATTCCATTTAAGAAGAGCGTTTAACTGTTGGCTGAGCTTTTCACGGAGCATGTAAATTGCATCACGCGTGGCTAATTCCAGAGACGAATTCATCCTCGTCTCGACCTTTTTAGCTTCAGCTTCGGCTTCGGCGATTATCTGCTCCGCAGTTTCCCTGGCTCCGGCAATAATTTGCTCGGCTTTTTGCTTAGCTTCGGCCTTAATCTTCTCAGCGGCCTTTTTGCCGGCATCCACACCTTCAGATTCCAATGTTTTAACGAATAATTCTATGTTTTTTGGCATATTCTCATTTCCTTAATCTCGTTACTGAACTATTAAGGTCGAAACCTGAATTCAGAACCGTATTTATCAGAAACATAATATTAAAAGTCGATAAAATAAACTATTATTGATTAAATAACCATAGATTATCAGAAGAAAATTTCTACTTAAAGCAGCTCATCAACCTTTGCCGCGAGCTGTTTAACATGAGCAAGTGATTTTTCGAGTTGTTGCCGTTCCGTTTTATTCAATTTTAGCTCGATAATTTTTTCCACGCCGCTTTTACCGAGAACGGCGGGCACTCCAATGAAGTATCCACCAACTCCATATTCGCTTTCACAATAAGCACAACATGAAATAACTGCTTTTTGGTCTTTTAATATAGCTTCGGCCATTTTAATCGCTCCGGCGGCGGGAGCGTAATATGCACTGTAACCCAACAGATTTACAATTTCGATGCCGCCCTTTCTGGTTCTTTCGATGAGTTCGGCGATTTTGCTTTCGGCGAGCAATTCATTTAACGGTATCCCGCTGACTGAGGTGAATCTGGGTAAAGGCACCATATCATCGCCGTGGCCGCCCATTAAGACGCACTTTATATCTTTGACGCTTACGCCAAGCTCTGATGCGAGAAAACAGCTAAAACGCGCCGAATCCAGCGCTCCGGCCATGCCCATAATTTTATTTCGTGTAAAACCGGTAATCTTTGCGGCGGCATGAACCATCGCGTCAAGGGGATTACAGACAACAATAACGATGCTTTCGGGCGAATATTCGGCGATTTTTCTGCTGACATCCTTAACAATTTGCACATTCTTAGCCAACAAATCGTCCCTGCTCATGCCGGGTTGACGGGCAAGACCGCTTGTTATGATAACAATATCACTATCGGCGGTTTCGTCCCAGTTACGTGTTCCGATTATCCCGGCATCATAGAGCCGAACGGGCGCCGCTTCGGCAATATCGAGTGCTTTACCTTCGGAAAGACCTTCAACTATGTCGATAAGAACTATATCACCAAGCTCACCGGTTGCGGCAATATCAGCGGCCGTCGCCCCAACGTTACCGGCGCCAACTATTGTTATTTTGTTTCTTTTCATAACAGGCGGCTATGTTATTCAAAACCGCCGTCTGTGTCAACATGCCATTTGAAGATAAAGCTGTAAAAGGTGGATTGAAGCTGTAATTCGAAGCAACCGGCTATATTTATCGAAAAAAAGCCGAACAGGCGATATTTACCCCGTCCGGCTCAAATTATGACTTTTTGAAATATCAGACTTTAACAGTATCTGCCGTGAATGACAAATATCCGCCTTTATCACTACAACAGATACCAAACTACAATTCGGTTTATACGTTACTGTAATTTTCAGAAAAACCGCCCTTTTTCGTAATCTCCAGGCGGTTCGAAAAGAGTCAATTTATAATTTACAAATCATCCTTAAGAATTATACTGCCTTACTCCGGTACACTCTGATACAAGTGCACTTTTCCATCGCCCGCTCCGACAAGCACATCGAGATAGCCGTCGGCGGTCCAATCGCAGACAAACGGCCGGGAACGCGGAGAATCCTCCAGGTCAATAACAAAGCCATCGGATTCAACAAATGAATAGCCGGAGAACTCGGGAGCTTTGTCGGTGCCGACATTAACGTATAGCAGAATCTGACCGTCGGTGTTGCCGGTAAGAATATCTTTGCAGCCGTCACCATCCAGATCACGAACTTCAGGGCTTGAGCGACCGCCGGGCACAATCAAATCAGAGCCGTTCTCCTGAGCATAAATCTCCTTGATAAAAACAGGCTCAGTGTCCGTGCCCTCATTGATAAAGAGATGTATCCTGCCGTCCATAGCGCCAACAACAAGGTCTTTTTTGCCGTCATTGTTCCAGTCCGTTATCGAAGGTGTCGCGCGGGAGCCGACATCAATATTACTGCCGCCGACCTGGAGCAACGTACCGTCGTCAAAGATGGGATAGCTATCAGTCCATTTATTTTTGAATATTTTCACCGTTCCATCCGACTGACCGACGAGCAGGTCTTTGCATTCGTCGGCATCCCAATAAACAACTCTGGGAAAACATCCGAGACAACCGCTCGCCGCACAAGTCAAATCATAGTTGTATGACTGGGCATAAAAACATAAATCCTCCAAAAACTGGGGTTCTGATTTAGTCCCAATATTCAGGTACACAAGGATTTTGGCATCCCCGAAGCTGCCGCCCTCACCGATGACCAGGTCTTTCAAACCGTCGTTATTCCAATCGACAAAAGACGGCACAGAATAACCCGGAACAATAATATCCATATCGCCGGCCCGGACAATTTCTTCCTTCCCGAGAGCAAGCATTACACCATTACTATCATCAATCTGACCACCAGAAACAATAGATATTTCCAATTCGGCATTTGTGATATTAACCGCTCCGCCTGAAAAATAATAACTCTCAGGACCTGTAAGCATCAGGCTAAGATAATTGTCGATCAAATCACTCGACAAATCAAATGCGTCAACGTCTATATCAATCGTTGTCAAGGCCCAGCTACTATTATCATGAACAACTTTGCCAACTATGGGGCCGTCCGCCGGGGTTTCCCAAAGATCGCTAAGATTAGGTCTTTTTGTAACAATCCAGCTATCATCTGAATGATACCATAGCGTTCGTTGTGTCGCCTCGCCGTTATAATCAATCATATCTGCAGAAAAGCGGGCCGATACAACCTGTGCATCATCGGGTATAACCGATATATCGAAGGCAAACCAGGCTTGTTCCACGCCGATTTGACTTATTCCGTCTCCGAAATCACCTACTCTTGGAAGAGATTCATCGATCGACTCGAATGTATAAGTCACCAACTCAGCCGAGCTGTAATCCTTCTGAGGGTCCGGCTCTTTTACCGGCTTACCCGTATCATTGGAATTTCCCGCCGGCTCTTCAGGTTCACCCACCGGTTCTTCGTCATCATCCACTGGTTCATCGTCATCATCCGCCGGCTCTTCGGTACCACCCGTCGGTTCTTCGGTACCACCCGTCGGCTCCTCGGTACCGCCCGTCGGCTCTTCGGTGCCGCCCGTCGGCTCTTCGGTGCCGCCCGTTGGTTCTTCGGTGCCGCCCGTCGGCTCTTCGGTGCCATCAGACGGATTTGTAGAATAATAAACCGTCAAAGTAGAACTTCTTAAAGTCACTGCCCTGCAACCTTCACCCGAAGGCATGTTAGTAGTTGCATCGATATCCAACCAAATATCCATGCTGCCATCCATCAGAGCGGCCAAAGCTTCCGGCCCAAGAATTATTTTCGTTGTGGACCAGCCTAAATCAACGAAAGTGTTGGGTGATAAATCCTCCGTACCTGGCGGCTGTGTTAAAGGGCCCAAATAAATACCGTCCCCATACAACTCGTGTCTTTCAATATCCGTGAGCCTCACATCCCATGCCTCAACTTCCAGCGTCGCGGATATAATTTTGGTCGGTGAATTTACAAACGCAGGCGTATGCGTCCACCCCCAGTCATTATCGTCCCATCGGTAGTAAGGAAGATATTTCGGCGGAGTACCGGTCTTGGGCTCCATCCCCTCCGGCAGAAACCAATCACCCCAATTAGTCGCGTCCTGCAAATCCTTAATAAAAAAGTCATCCGCAAAGCTGTTAAGTGTCAGAATTAAGCATAATAACACACAAATCTTAATAGACTTACTCATGACCACCCTCTCTTAATGTCCTGTTCTAATTTGTCTTCAATTAAGTACTCTTCTCATTCCGCCGCTTTCGGCCCCCTGAAGAATTACTCTCGTGAAGCAGATATTCCGAAGTGTATAAATAGAAACCTGCTCACCACCCATCCTTGAATAAAACATCATTTTACCTGATTTAACAAAAAATATCAAGCAAATTAATCGAACTTTTTATTTGAAGCTTTTGTTTTATTTTGACTATTTTTTATCGGTCTTGCCTTATCGAAAAGCCGAGCCGGATATATCGCCGCTTACTTCGATTGTTTGCTTGACAAATCACGCCGAATCGCAGATAATTCATTATAGAGTATGAAATTGCAGCTTTCGAGAGGAATAACTATGCATCTGATTGTCAAACAAAGCGGCCGCATCATAAATGAGTTCAGATTCGACAGAGGACCTATATACATCGGCAGGCACGCCCACAGTCAGATTCTCCTGCCCGACCTGAGTGTATCGAGACAACACGCCGCTATCTTCTGCACGCAGGACGGCAAATGGATGGTCGAAGATATGGATTCGGCCAATAAAACATACTTAAACGGTAGTGAAATCCGAAAGGCCAAAATCAAGACAGGAGACAGTATTCGTATCGCTGATTTTATTATCGAGATAGACCTCGAAACCCAAACTGATACCGGCACACAAATTCACCTTGAAGACACACTCTTCCCGACAAGCGGCAAAAAAGGTATCAAACGAACGGAATCCGCCGGGGAAATAATAATAAGAAAACCAGATGCCCCACATTCGCCCGACATCAGGCTGCCGGCCGGGCGGATAAATGATTTTATAAATGCCACAGAGGAAATCTGCAAAGCCAACGGCCCCGATGAAACTCTGAAAGCCCTGCTGGATATAACAACAAAACAGTTCGATGCATATCATACGTGGTGTGCGTTGCGAAACCTGCCCGAAGGACGGATGACTTCCCATGCCGGAAAATGCAGTGACGGCCGCGCAATAGAGCTTAAAGACATTAAAGTAAAGAAAAGAATTACCGAGGCCGTCGATAAGGGCGAATTCGTACTTTTGCCGCAGGTAGCAACCGCCGCCGAACAGGAAAAAATTCGCTCGGCGATTATCGCACCGGTGCTCGATCCCTCCGGATGCTTCGGCGTTCTATATGTAGATAATGCGATGGACCACCAGAGCTACAGCCTAAGTGACCTGGATTATCTGATGCTGATTGCAATCCATACCGCAGCTATCATCGAGAATTTTTAACCTCGTATCGACCGGATTAATCCGCCATTGTTAGATAATAGCATGCAACAATAAGCAGCGAATGTATGGTTTGTCCCATTATGATTCAATAAATAAAATAAAATTCCCTCTCCAAAACTATTCTCGCGGCTCACCGGTCAAAGAAATATTTTTTAGAGAAAATTTAATCTCGTGTTTCGTAATTTGATCAATGACCTCCAGAACTATACGCCCTTTAGGCGGGAACTTTCCTTTTACCTGATAACCGACATCCAACAGCCTGTTTTCTGTAAAAGACGTGCCACCGGAAGAAACTTCGATTTCTGTGCCGTCTTCCCTGTAAAATTTTGTGGATATAAGATGGCCGCGTAATAAATCAACTTTTAAATCCATTTCAGTCCTTCCAGGACTCCAACTATGAGTTTCTATAGATTGAATGGAAAAACCTTCGACTTGACTCTTTGCACCTTCCACAAATTCCATCAGTCCGAGGTCGATTGTTTTTGTCCCGGCTGATTTTAAATACCACAATGTCCCTGACAGTTCCGCAATCCCTTTGGCTTTTTCATCTGGAATAGATAAATTGACTTCAAACACGGCAGTATTTCCGTCTTTGGATAATTCTGGGAAGGATGTCTCCTGTTTGCCCTCGGGGAGGATATTTTGACCCGTATCGGTTATTGCTTTTTCCAAACGACCCTTTGCAAGGATTAAATTCGGCTCCGGCAGATCAAGTATCAATGACAAGGTGTAACCTTTATCGAATTGGTGTAAGGGTATTATATTACGTTGAATATCGCTATACCTAACTAAACGTACTCCGCCAACTTTCACTGTCCCCGGCTCTACAGATATACTCGAAGCAACGGGTATTTCTATCGGGCTTGTCTTTCTCGTCAGATCCAATCCCAAATCTTTGAGCATTTGATCATAGTTGTTTCGAGCGTCAGCAACCTCGGCGTCATAATCGAAAATATCCCTGGAATCGCTGCTGAGAACTACTTGAACAGGGCCTTCCTGGCCGAAAACAATAGCATTGTATAATGATTCATCGGGTAAGCCATCAAAGGGAGTTTTTCCTTCGCGAATAAAACGCTTTAAATGTTCGTCATCCGCCATCATTTTTTCCATCGTATCGATGATTTGACCTCCTTGCCATTTGATCCGAATCGTTGTGTCATTGACCTTCTCGAAACCGCTGATCTTTTCAATCTTCGCCGGTAAATGTACAAGCGAATCTGATTTCAGATTATCGAACATCGCATGCATTAAAGGCTTGGCCTGGTTATATCGGAGCTTAAACAGCTTGACCTGTTGTACCAATTCAACTTCGGAAAGCGTCGCTGCACCTGGTTTTCTATCCTCATTCTCTCCTTCAGACAAATTTGGCAGCTCAATGATAATACGGCCGGATGGGTCCTTAGAGAATTGCAGACCGTTCCCCCCGCTAAACTCAGGTCTCCAAATCGATAGCTTGTTTACATCGGGAAAGTAGGCCGTTCCGATGAAATGTACAGCGCTTTCATCGGTAAATTCAAAAGAGATATCCTTCCATGACTCTATGCCTTTTGAGTGCCGTAAGATGTCCTCAATTTGTGGCTCAATCAGGTCTTGAAGGGATGCATTCTGTTTACGACTTTCGATATTGCTCGGCGTAAAAATAAGATCGAAAGTGGCTTTGCCGCTCAGGTCGGGATTGATTGTATATTCGCTCTTTTCCTCAAAACATCCTCCTAAAAAGAAGGCCGTGAATATTAATAAAACCAAAGCGAACGTGTAAAAATGCGAGATTTTCTGATTCAACATTGAATTTTCTCCTCCACAAAGAAATTTAAATCTACAAAAACGTTTTGATATAATCAATCAAACCCGGCAACCGGTCGAGTGTAAGAAACAGCAAAGACAATACAGAGATAATCCACATCGCGGGTTTGACTTCGCGTACTTTACCGGAAGCAGTTTTTATTATCGTAAACGACAGGAAACCGAACGCCAATCCCTTGCTGATGCTGTAGCTCAAAGCAATCATAACCATGATAATAAAGGCGGGAAAGGCCTCTTCCAGATCGTCAAAATTTATTTTCTTGATTTCTCCGGCCATAAAAAGCCCCACCATGATAAGCGCCGGCGCCGCGGCAAATTTCGGCACTGCTTTTACTACGGGTACAAAAATCAAAGCAAGCAGAAACAGAATGCCCGTCACCACGGAAGTTAATCCGGTCCGCCCGCCCTGCTCGATTCCGGTCGCAGATTCGGCAAAAGCCGTCGTTGGTGACGTACCCAATACAGCGCCTGCCATTGTGGCAACGGCATCGATGCTCAATAATCTGTCCAGACCCTTTATCCTGCCCTGCTCGTCGGCCATCCGGGCCTTATGGCAACAGGCGACAAGCGTACCTATGCTGTCGAACATATCAATGAACATAAAAGTAAAAATGCTGCCGAAAAAGCCCAGCTTCAATGCGCCGAGTATATCCAGCTTGAAGGCTATTGGGCTTATATCCAGACTCGAAGTTATATATTGTTCGGGCGGATCTACCTTCCCGAAAATAACTGCCGCTATCGTGGCGACAACAATTCCCCACAACAGCGAACCGGTAACTTTTTTAATCTGAAGATAGACCATTACAAACAGCCCCAAAAGGCCTATAAGAACGGTCAGTGTCATCGGCCCGGCGGTAACCAGCGTGTCCTCATCGTTTACTATAATGCCCAAATCCTGCAGGCCTATGAAAGTAATAAATAATCCTATGCCGACACCTATGGCCGAAATGAGAGATTTCGGAATCGCCTCGACAATTATTTTTCTCAGGCCCAGCACGGTTAATATCAAAAAGAACGTCCCCGCGATAAATACGATACCGAGGGCGGTCTGCCAGCTATCTATGCTTTTTTCGGAGACAACCAAATAGACAAAAATCGAATTCAATCCCAGCCCCGGCGCCATAGCTATGGGTGAGTTCGTAAGAAGTCCGACGGCAAGGCTGGCGCCGCCGCTCATAATGCAGGTAATCACAATCAGAGCGTTCTTATCCATGCCGGCGTCACTTAGAATAAGCGGATTGAGGGCGATGATATAAGCCATTGTGAGAAAAGTTGTTATTCCCGCAACGATTTCGACTTTAATTGTTGTCTTTTTGTCTTTGAGCTTAAAATATTCATCTATCATCTCAATCCCTTGAATATCCTACATTATAAACAAAACATTTGAAAGCCAATATCTCTATGAACTTGATTGTTTTAAATATCTTCGGCCTGATTTGACCGAAAAAATATTATTGAAAAATGCGAGCGAGAGGAGTCGAACCTCCACGTCCATAAGGACACAAGGACCTAAACCTTGCGCGTCTGCCAGTTCCGCCACGCTCGCAAGTAGAAACAAAATGTCAAACGCAAAAATAAAAATTACCGAATTGCCGCTTTGCGGCAGTGATGAATTTTGACTTTTATTTTTTAACTTTTATCTTCTTTATCCCGGCTCTTTTGTTCCGTATCATCCTGATTCGATATTTTATCTATTCGCTTCTCTGCCTTTTGAAGTATTGTCCTGCAGTGCTTAATAAGGGCCATCCCCTTTTCGTACTGCTCCAGGCTTTCCTGCAAAGGGACCTGCCCCTGCTCAATTTTGCCGACAATGCTCGTCAATTCCTTGATCGCATCTTCAAAGCTCATTTTGTCTATATCTTTTTTTGGCTTCTGCTCCGCCATTTCTTTGTCTTTCTATATTATTTGAAAACTTTTTACTCTTTTACCTTTTTGTAACTTTACTTTCAATCAAATTCTCGCCGGCAAGTTCCGTCGTCATGTAGTCTCCGACCTGAATATCCTCGACGGCCCTGATTAACAAACCGGTCTTTTTGTTGGTTGTTATGCTGTATCCCCGTTCCAAAACGGACCTGGGATTGAGTCCCTCCAATCGATTCGCCGCGGCGGTAAGCTGCATTCTCAAATTGTTGACAATTCCATTAACCCCTGTATTTGCTCGAGTTAGCATATTATTCAAATCGAGCATCTTCTTGCCTAAAAGCCGATGAGGCTCGATTTTGACAACCTGTTCATAACTTTCAGAGAGCCTTCGTCCGGCCACGGCCATCATGGTTTTCATGGATCCAGACAGTTGCGAATTGATTTCATCCAACTGCTGCTCGGCGGCACGAACGATCAGCAGCGGATTTCTAAACATCGAATCGGCAAGAATCGTTCTTAAATTATGAGCCGCCAATTGAACAGCCGCCTGCGTTCTTCCTGAAAGCCTGCTCTCATAATTATTTAATTGTTCCAAAATATCCCACATATCGGGAACCGCCACGACTCCGGCCTTGGTCGGTGTCGATGCTCTTGCATCGGCGACGAGATCCGCTATCGTAGTGTCAACCTCGTGACCTACGGCACTGATGACAGGTATATTCGAAGCGAAAATAGCTCTGGCTAAAACCTCCTCGTTGAAAGCCCATAAATCTTCCAGTGAACCTCCGCCCCTGCCGACAATCAGAACATCGAGCTTCAGTTGTCTGTTACGTTTGTTTATATCTTTCAATACGGCGGAAATTTTTTCCGCCGCCCCTTCGCCCTGAACCGGCACGGGATATAAAAACAATTTAACACAGGGCCAGCGACTGTAAATACTATCGACAATATCGTGAACCGCCGCTCCTGTCTCGCTCGTTACAATCCCTATGCTCTGAGGAAATTTCGGAATCGCTTTTTTGTGCTCATCGTCAAAAAGTCCCTCGGCTCGAAGTTTTTTTACCATCTGCTCGAATGCCAGTTGTAAAGCTCCGACGCCGGCAGGCTCCAATTTATCCACATAAAACTGGTACTTACCTCCCGTCGTGTAAACATCGATGAAACCGGTTGCCAAAACGGCCATTCCATCTTCAGGTAAAAATTTCACATTTTTGAATTTACTTGACCACATAACACAGGGCAAAATTCCCGACTCATCCTTCAGCGAAAAATAACAATGCCCGCTGGAATGACGTTTGAAGTCCCGTATTTCACCTTTGACTATCAATCTTGACGGCAGATTCTCTTCAAGAGCTGCTTTGATCAGCAAGTTAACCTGGCTGACCGTGTAAATCTTATGATTATTTTTTTGCATAAAGATTCAAATCAATAACAGAATTTTTTTATTAAGAACGATTTTGGATTATAAACTCAAATATTTGCCTCATCAATTTCCAAATATATTTAGATTTCAATCCGTTTGTATCCCTTGCTTATATGCCGTTTTTATAGGACTACGGCAGCAAATTCTCAGATAATAATTCCGATAAAGGCAAAAAACATAACCCCTTTTAAAAGAGTATCTTATCGTTTTTATAGGAACTAAATCGCAATTTTTTCCCCAGAGTTCCTATTTTCTCTATTTACCCGATGTAGGCTTGACAAATAGCCGATTAAGGGATATAAATGGCGATATCTTCGGGTGATACTCCCACGGAATCGGGGGTTCCTTTTTGTTTTTATTTACACATCAGTAGGTATCGCTAATGGATTGCTGAAATAAGGCTACTACTTTGGAGCTATATCCGTTGACGTATCCAAAGAGACATAACTTTTTGGTTCGACATTTAGAGTTGAATTCTAATCATTCAACAGCGGGGAAAGTCCCGGTGTGGTTTGCCTGTATTCTCGCTATTTTCCTGTTAGTATCCTCCGGCATCGCTTACCGTTGTCTTGCGGCTTTTATTACCGGGACGGTAATCGAACTGCCGCTGCCTTTGAGTACAATTCCATCGAGAATCGGCAACTGGACGGGAATGGAGTTGTCCATACCCACAACTACCAGGGAATATATGGAGAGAAATTTTACTGATGATTTTATCAGCCGAAGATACATAAATAACAAAAACCAGGAATGGGCGGATATATACATAGTATATTGCGCATCCAGACCGGGGGGAATGTTAGGACATCAGCCTCGGGTCTGCTATCCTGGAAACGGGTGGATCCACGATAGCACAGATATATCTCATTTTTTAACCCGAGAAGGCAAAAAGATTCCTTGCTTAATACACAAATTCCATAAACCGCCCCCAACATACGACCAGACGATTGTTCTTAATTTTTATGTAGTGAACGGAAAACTTGCCACTAACCAAAGAGGATTCAGCGGTTTTCTGAGCCGAAGATTCAATATCACAAGAAATCCGGCTCGTTATGTGGCACAGATTCAAATAAGCTCGATCTCGGAGAAATCAATCAGAAATGCAGCTACTGACATAACGGATTTGATACTTGATTTGCTACCCGATGAAAACGGTGTGGTCGAGGCGGTCGAGCAAATCTCGCCGGAGAACGGCGACGTGAAATAAGATGAAAAATATCTGCCGCGGCAGAATTTGATTTTTTGACAACAGGTTAATTTCGATCATCGGCGCCCCCCGACGGGGACGGAGTGTATTTAAAATCAGCCACATCCAAAGATATATACACGCTATCGACGCAGAATGGACGGCACAATAACGAAAATGGAACAGTCGGAAAAGAACGGTCCGAACAAAAACAATAGTCAGACAAAGCTACTCGGGCAATTCCTTTGCGGCAAAGAAAACTTCACCAAGCTGGGCAAAGATTGGGATGAGCTTTTTGCCCGCGCACAGGATGCGCCGCCATTCCTTTCGCACGCATGGATTCAAACTTTCATAAACCATAATCGTTTCAGGGGAAAGCCTTGTCTAATCGTGGTATGGAAAGACTCAAAACTCATAGCTCTATTGCCTTTTTCTATCCAACATTTTTACGGAATACGTATCGGCAAGCTAATAGGCACCGAAGAACCTTCTTATCTTGGACTTCTGCTGGATCCGAAATATCCGGAAGCCGCCGCTGTTATAGCCGAAACCTGGGCTCGTGAAAAAGTCGCACATGTTTTCCAGAACAAACATGTGTTCTCACTGGACAATACAACACATAGTTTTGTGGCCGAAATAAACCGTCGGGGTTTCGCTCATAAGTATGGCTATAAACGAGTCTGCCATTATATAGAACTGGGCTGTTCTTTTGACGAATACCTGCAAAATACGAAATCAGGTAAACGGCGAAAAAAATTACGTTACGCCGAAAGGCAGGTATTCAATACAGGAAATGTGGAGATAATTCGGTATATCGGAAAAGACATTACCCCGGAAATTCATCAGCGCATCGCCCAGATTCAAAAAGAAAGCTGGATGAAACGTCGCGGAGCGGCGGTTCTCGGGCAGCCGTTTTACCAAAGTCTGCTGACAAATATGTCTGAAGCCGGCCTAAGCTGCGTCTGGTTGATGAAGATCGACGGAGACGATGCCGCATTTGCCTATGCTTTTATAACGCATGAAAAGCTATATTATCATTGGCCGGCATTCAAACTGAAATACGAATCGAAATTGTCCATCGGACAAATTCTCCTCATGCAGATTATCCGAGATGCCTGTCAGGAAAATATTATATTATTCGATTTTGGTCAGGGCGAGGCAGAGTACAAAAGATTCTGGTCAACAGATACACAACAAGTCGAGTGGGTTGTGGCAGGTCGGGGATTTATCGGATACATAGTGATTCTTTGTTACAGAATTGCATGGTGGCTCGCCGGACAGAAAGATATATTTCAACTTTACCGTCGCCTGCGAAGACGACTTAAAATTTCCAGGCAACTCCGATATGAACAGTGACAGTTCCTGATGTTAAACATGGCATATTCCACTCATAAAGAACAAAGAATTGATGATTCTAAACAAATCTTTAACGATACGGCAGACAATCTGGAGATTCAAAAAATTTCGAGCTTAGATGAAATCGAAAGCATTCGTTCAATCTGGCAGCAAATGCAGGCAAAAGAGAGCCATCCCCAAATAAATGCCGATATCGACAGTTATCTTTCAGCCGTCAAATCAGCCACAGAACAAGTACGGCCGCATATAATTCTCGTCAAACAAAACGGCATGCCGGTCTCCATGCTGATAGGTTATATCCAAACAAGTCATCTTAAATGTAAGCTTGGAAGAAAAATCGTTTTCAAACCATCTCTTAAAACATTCAACGTGATTTACGGCGGAATCCTCGGCAATCCATCTGAAAATATCAGGGATTCAATATTCGGGGTATTATTTAAATCCCTGCGAAACGGCGAAACGGACGTCATTCATTTCAACCATTTGGAAATCCATTCCGAATTATACCAAGCAGCTCGATACAAACCTTCTGCACTCTGCCGCGGTTATTTTCCAAAAGTAGAAATTCACTGGAGTATGCCAGTCCCTCGAAATATCGAAGAGTTTTTCCGGAACTGCTCGAAAAAACAAAGACAGAACCTGAAAAGATATGCCAGGAACCTCGAGAAAAAATTCCCCGGACAGGTACGGATGGTAACATATTCCAAAGAAAACGAAGTCGAGCAGGCAATAAAAACAGCTTCCCAGATATCATTCCAGACATACCAACGATCCTTTAACGGAGGGATAATCGACAACGACAGAACTCGTTCCTTATTCAATACCGCCGCAAAAAAAGGCTGGTTTCGTATGCATATATTGTATATCGCAGACGAGCCATGCGCCTTTCGATACAGGCTAAAATATAAGGGGACATATTTTGCAGAAGCAATAGGTTATCTACCGAAATGGAAACATCTTAAAATAGGGCATGTTCTGTTTGTGAAAGTCATCGAGGAAATATGCAAAGATACAGATATACAAAGGCTCGATTTCGGTTTCGGTGACGGTGATCACAAGCAATGGGGTAAAATGAATTCCCGGCAGGAAGCTTCGATATATATCTTTGCACTGCGATTTTATCCCGTATTAGTAAATCTGGTATTTTCACTAACTGCCGGAATTACACTCCTGATTCGATATTGTGTCACCAAATCGGGTATATTTAATTCCGTACAACACTACCGTCGCGAAAAAGCTCTGGGCAAAAGAAATACAGCCTCATGACCCTCTCAAAAAATAAAGATCTCCGGACAAAAGAATACGACGCAAATAAAATAAAAGATATCTTCATACGTCGGGCCGGGCATGAAGACATCGACTCGCTGGTTGAAATCTGTAAAAAGAATTTTAGAGATACAATTGTATGGCAGGTGCCGCGTTATTTTCAAAAAAAACGCTGGGAGCATATACTTTCATCGGATGCGGCAGAGACATGGTTATACATGGCAAGCGGCAAAACCGCTGGATTGGTAACCTTAATTTTCAATACCGCTGTTTACAAACAAAAAATGAGAAACATAAACGGAGGGATTCTCAAAAAACTGTGTTTTTCTCTTATGTGCCCTCGGCTGTTTTTTCTAAAAGTATTTAAAAAAATCCATTCAATCGCCTTTAAGAACGGCAGAAAAAGTTCTGTCACTCTGAACGAGCCGCATCCGGAAAAATATACCTGGATAGAACCTCTGGCCGTTTTGCCGGATATGCACAGGAAAGGCATTGCAACAAAGCTGCTCGAACACTGCAAAACAAGGACTCTTCAACTTAAAATGTCCGGAATCAAGCTTCTCGTAAAACCGGTCAATACGAAAGCAATTAATCTCTACGAAAAGCTCGGTTTCAAATGTACCGGCCACTATACATATACCGATATTTACACATTAACACTCAGAGAAGAAACCACAGATAAGATATCTCGAACCACATAAAATATCATTGGAGTCTAATGTGATATGTCAAAAAATACATTGTCGAAAAAAACCTGTGCCGGAATGTCGGTAAACCAGACTCAAGCCCCTTCCAGAAGAATGAATGAAATTTGCCCTGTTATATGGCTATGACCTGAGATTTTGTGTCCAAAGATGCAAAGGAAAGATAATGGAATTTAACTTCATCAAACAAAAGAATCTCCCAAAACTATCGTGGGGCGCTGTGCTGGAGCATGGCAGTGAAAAAGTTAATGTCTATTGTGGGGACTGGGTCGAGACAAACGCTACCAGCTTTGTAGAGGGAGCATGGAATTTGCCGTTTTCAGAACATGATTTCGAGAAAGCCACTGTATTCATGGGTTCCGGCGGAAAAATCATAAATAACAAAGTAATTTTCGCGACTCCCACGCACACTCTGGAACGAATCTTCGGTATAAGAAATAATAATCTACTATATGTCTCGAATTCCATGTCTTTCGCGCTATCCATGTCAAACAATGAAATGGATCCTTCATATATAGCCTACCAGGCTGATTTTGACTCAATTATTCTGGGTCTTGATAAATATGTGAAGTCGTCGCCTTTGAAAAGTGGCGTAAAAATAGAATACTTCTGTCACTGCAATATTGAAATCGACAAGGAGCTTGGAGTAAGAAAGCTGCCAAAAAACACACCCCCCGACTTCAAGGATTTTCACGAATACAGGAATCTTCTCGTTTCAAATATTCATGATATCGCCGACAATGCTCAATCCGAACATCGTGCAAGAAAATATAAACTACTCGCAACCGCTTCGACTGGATATGATTCTTCCTGTGTAGCTGCGTTGGCACGTGAGGTAAGCTGCTCTGATGTTTACACCTTTAAAAACGCCAGCCCCAAATACCAGTTATTCGGGGAATATTCTTATAAAGGAAAACAAAGTGATGATAGCGGCGAAGCAATCGCTAAAAAGTTAGGATACGAAAACATAATTATTCGAGACCGATGGAGCTATCTGGATCAAAAGACAGATATCTACGAGGCGGAGTCCTGCGCCTCCGGTAATCTGTACTATAATCCCGTAATTATATACGAGGATGTCATCCAACAGCGTGTTCTATTAACCGGACATCATGGTGGAGCGGCCTGGATATTGGATCCTAAAAAGAGTAATTATGAGCTTAAAGGAGGTGGCTTGTGTGGTGCTTCCATGTGCGAATCCCGTTTACGAATAGGTTTTATCCACGCCCCTATTCCTTATATAGGTGGCTGCTGGTATTCCTCAATAAATAAAATTTCAAACTCCAAAGAAATGTCACCATGGAGACTTGGTACACATTACGACCGCCCGATTCCGAGGAGAATTTTAGAAGAAAAAGGCGTACCCCGCAATTTTTTCGGTCAATCGAAGAAAGCTGTACAAGTTCCACTAATGGGTACGAAAAATAATCTTCTTAGCCAGATGACCGAAAAAGCAAAAACTTCGTTCATAGAATTTCACAGCAAGCATAAACGGGAAAGAAACATAGTCAGGCAATTCTGTTATGATTTTATGACAGGCTTGTACCTGTTTCTCAGCCCCAGAGTACTTGGCAAAATTATACGCAAAATTGGATTTCACAAAAAAGCAAAGTCTATTCCTTCATTTACCAAAGAACATCTTTTCAAATTTAGTCGAAATCCCCGAACCGCAAGCTTTCTGTTTCCCTGGGGTGTTTCAATAGTCAAGAATCGATACATACTTGGAAAGAATCAGGATAACTTTTCTTAATAAGCAAAGAAAACATATAATAATGAAAGAAAAAACCGTTGGCATACTTGGAGGGATGGGCCCGGAATCTACTGCAGAACTGTTTTCAAAAATAATTCGAGCCACACCAGCAGAAAAAGACCAGGACCATCTTAGAATTATCATAGACAATAATACCAAAATCCCCGACCGTACAGATTCTATTCTAAAAGGGGAAAAAGTCAAAATACTGGAATGCATAAAAGAATCACTGTCAAAATTAGAGAATTATGGCGTTGAAATAATCGCAATCCCGTGTAACACAATTCATTTTTACTGGGATGATATCATATCTTTCACAAATGTATCAATTATCAATATGATTCAGGAAGTGTCTTTATTCATAAATAAAAATTATTCAAATATAGGAAAAGTAGGCTTGATGGCAACAACCGGGACAATTGTCGGACAGATATACCAAAAATATATTCAAAAAGATATTGTCGTACCCAACAATGAAAATCAAAAAAAAGTGATGGATGCAATTTACGGAAAATCAGGTATCAAGGCCGGAAAAAAAGGAAAAGACATCTTGAAAAAATTCAATGATGTCTCAATATTTCTCAAAAAGAGCGGAGCTGAATTGATAATATCAGGGTGTACGGAAATATCACTTGTATTGAATGAGGAGATTGTCGGATTACCGATAATCGATCCGTTAGAAGTGCTCGCCAAATCTATTGTTCGGAAAGCTATACAAAAATAGACAATCCCCGACAGAAAAATCGGAAAAATATAAAACAGATTAAGAAGGTATTGAATAAAAAAACGGAGCGTGTAAAGATACGAATCACTTGTCACCTATATGATTAACAGGATACCAGATAAAATCAGATTCCTACGCAGCAACAGCCTTAAAGCCAAAAGCGCCCGCGGAGTACTGACACTGGGCATCGGAACCGGATTCGAGCGAACACTGAGATTTGTCCGCACGATGATTCTGGCGAGGATTTTGCTGCCCAACCAGTTCGGATTGATGGCCATCATTTTAACCCTCGTGAATGTTTTTGAGTCATTTACCGAAGTCGGAGTAAAACAGTCAGTTATACAAAATAAACGCGGCGACAATCCGGAATATCTCAACGTAGCATGGTGGTTTCAGGCTGTTCGTGGATTGGGATTGTTCACGATTGCGATACTTGCCGCTCCTCTGGTCAGTTCATTTTACGATAAACCGAACCTCCTTAAACTGCTGCAGGTTTCTTTTCTTGCGATACTCTTCAGAGGCTTTATCAGCCCGCGAGCACACGTACTTCAACGAGAATATAAATTCGGTCGCTCCGTATTACTGCTCCAGGGCAGCGCTCTACTCGGAACTATTGTGACAATCTGCATCGCTTTTTACACAAAAGACATCTGGTCCTTAGTCATCGGCTACGTATCTGAGCAGGGCATATTATGCCTGCTTTCATATATACTTGTTCCCTTCGTGCCGAAATTCAGCCTCGACAGAGAATGCCTGAGGGAACTGGTCATATTCGCCCGCGGCATGTTCGGATTGCCGATCCTGACAATTATAGGACCCGCGATATCCATATTCGTACTCGGCAAAATTGTTACAGATCAACAGTTGGGTATGTATTCCCTTGCGAGCCAGCTTGCAAGTCTGCCGACCGTTCTCTTTTCCAAAATAATAGGCCCTGTTTTGCTGCCCGGTTTTTCTCAAAAGCAGGAAGACAGAAATTCATTATACCGGGTAGTTCTCGAGATAAGTCGCATGATAGCCGCTCTAATTATACCCCTGGTGGCTTACATGATCGCCTGCGCAAGCGGTCTATTGCTGTTCGCCTGGGGACGTTCTGAATACGTTAGCGTAACTATTCCCTGTGCCGTTTTGAGTGTTATTATTCTGGCACGCACTGAAACAGCCATACTCGGCGCGACATACATAGCAGTCGGTCAACCTCGACTACAGAGACGTTATGTTATTTTAAGAGCAATGATCGTTATCGTTCTTATTTATCCCGCGGCGCTGTACTTTAAACTGCTTGGTGCCGCCGTAGTTGCCGTGCTCGCTAATTATATTGCCATGCTTATGCAGATTTTCTGGTGCAAAAGAGTAATACCGCTAAAATTCGAACGTTATTTGCGCTGTTATATCCCGGGGTTACTAATGGCCTTTCCGCCGATATTAACGATTCATTCGCTCCTTTTACTCGGAGTCGATTCTCTGGCTGTAATTTTAATCGTCGCAGCCGCGGCGTTAATCGTGACATATTCGATATATTTTGGAAATATCTTATTTTTGGGAAATAATAGAGTTTCATTGTCACCAAATTGATAACTTAAAAAGAACAAGAAAATAGTTTGAATAAAGATTTAAAATGCCTTTTAAAAAATATCATGATAAAATAATCCCAACTATGAAAAAGATATATGATTTCGCTCGTAAAAGCATCTAAACAACTTCAACGTTAATCATTATATATGATGAACGAAGAAAAAAAATCCCAAAACGCTGCCGATTATTACGGCAAAAACGCCTTTCATCCTTTACGTATCGAAAGTATAACAGAGCAATTGAGACAGATTTGTTACAGTGGACACAAAAACATTCTGGAAATTGGTGTGGGTAGCGGTTTGCTAAAAAGGTGCCTCAGTGCATTTCCGGAAATCAACCATAAAACTCTTGATATTGATAAAGATTTATGCCCTGATTACGTCGGCTCCGTCACAAATATGCCTTTCGAAGATAATCAATTTGATTTAATCGTATGTGGACAGGTTTTGGAGCACCTGCCCTTTAGCGATTTTCTTCCGTCTCTTAAGGAAATCAGAAGAGTAGCACAATATGAAGCCATCATATCTTTGCCGGATAGCAGACGTCGATATGCCCTGGCGGTTTTTTTGCCTCCCTGGGGCTGGTTTCAACATGAATGGAATATATCAAGACAATGTTATAAGCAAAAGATTTTCGAATTTAAGGATTCGCATTATTGGGAAATCGGCTTCAAAGAAACCTGCGGAAGAGATATAGAACAAAAAATAAGAGAGGCCGGTTTTAGAATAGAGCAACAATATCGTCTCAAAAAACACTCATGGCACTGTTTTTATATCCTTAGACCTTAATAAAAAATAAAACGTCATGTCCCGATGCATAGATATGTGAACCATACTTACAGAACAAAAAAATCATAGCAGTTGTATAGGTATGTACTCCTGCAAGAAATAACAATAGCTGATAAAAGCTCGGAATGCGTTGAATCCCAAATCAATCAAATGAATATAGATTTAGTCTTTATTACATTTAACAGGTTGGAATATACAAGTAAGAGCCTCTCTTCATTATTAGCTGATCCAACTGAAGATTTCTCCCTAACCATTTGGGATAACGCTTCTACCGACGGCACAATTGAATACATAAAGAACGAAGTGAACGACCCTCGAATTACTGATGTAATTTTTTCAAAAAAAAATATCGGTCAGACACAAGCCGTCAATCAAATCTGGAGTAATTCCAAAGCGGATCTCATTGGTAAACTGGATAATGACTGTATCATGACTCCCGGCTGGAC
>JAFGBG010000215.1 GCA_016933295.1 Sedimentisphaerales bacterium
AATGAAAACACTCACAAAAGAGATTTGGATGGATATTCCACAGCGTCGGGCTATCGTTTCCATTCACAATGAAATAGAAAGGCTTGTCGATGAAAGTGGTGTTAATGATGGCTTTGTTCTCGTTAACGCCATGCATATTACAGCGTCAGTATTTATAAATGATAATGAATCCGGCTTGCACCATGACTACGAAGTCTGGCTTGAAAAACTGGCCCCGGAAAAACCTCATAGCCAGTATCGTCATAATGGCTATGAGGACAACGCCGATGCGCATATGAAAAGGCAAATAATGGGACGTGAAGTTGTGGTCGCAATTACAAACGGCGAACTCCACCTGGGACCCTGGGAACATATTTTCTATTATGAGTTCGATGGTAAACGCAAAAAACGTCTTTTAGTTAAGATTATCGGTGAATAACCGAAGGGGATATCGTGGCTTTATTACTTTTCTTAGCTCAGGTTTTTATCATATCCTTAACCGGCGCACTTCAGCCGGGACCCGTCACGGCAACAGCCATTACCATGGGCACGCGCAATCGCTGGGCGGGGACACTCATGGCCCTCGGCCACGGCATTATCGAATTTCCACTCATCGCCGTGATTGTTCTGGGTATGGGCAAATTTTTCCAGATTCCGAAAGTCCAGATTGCCATCGGCCTGGCCGGCGGCGTATTTCTTCTATTCATGGGAATACAAACGTATCTCGGTCTCAAAGCTGATGCCGATGACAAGCCGAAAGCCCTGCACGGCAAACCAATCCTTGCCGGGATAATACTATCGGCCAGCAATCCGTATTTTCTTCTCTGGTGGGCGACCGTCGGTCTGGCTCTGGCCAACCAGGCCCCTGCCGAATGGGGAATCTGGGCATTCGTTCTTTTTGCTTTGACTCACTGGTTCGTTGATTTAATCTGGCTGCAGCTTTTATCGTGGGCAAGCTTCAAAGGCTCGGTACTGCTCGGGCGGCACGGTTTGAAAATAGTGCTGGCTTTTTGTGCTGCGGCACTTTTCGGTTTCGGCCTGTTTTTTATCATTAACTCTATAAAGCTCTTGTTCGCGCAATTCTAACTATTTGCCGCAAGCATATCCGGACGGATGTCACTTCGATGCGCGACGTACAGAAGGTAATGCTCACAACACAGGCTCTGCAGGATGGAATCATGGCAGTTCCAGAGTTTTCGACGCTGCCTTTGGGTAATTTCCAGCAGACCCCGCGGCGGTCGCATCGTTCCGTCTACGGATTTTTCCTTGTAAAACAATCTATGCGAATGAACCATTCCGTATTCATTGGAAAAAAGGACCTCGCGTCCCGTGACTTGCAGGCCGAAAGCCTTCGCTTGTGCCGCGAAAGCCGTCTTGTCAAAAAGCTGGAAACAACTGCTCTTGACGTCGTCCACCGCATCGTCCAAATCATCGAGCATGTCCAATGTTGCGTTGAAATCCTCTTCGCCGGAAGTCGGCAGGCCGAAAATGAGCATAAGCAGATTCGAAATTCCCGCCTGATGTGAATCGCGGACAACTTTCCTTACAGTTTCGACCGATGTCCCTTTGAGACATACGTCAAGCAGCCGTTGTGAGCCGCTTTCTATACCCCAGCTTATCCAGCGACAACCCGCTTTGAAAAGTAACTGCAGGATTTCGGGAGTATAATCATCCATCGGGCGCCCCATAATATGAAAGTAGATATGTAAATCCCGCCGGAGTATTTCCTCGGCAAGTATCTTCATATCGGCGGCCTCGATGTACTGGTCGGCAAAATAAAAATGCCTGGCGCCGGTTTGACCGTTCAATCGACAGAGGTAATCGACAAACCGTTCCGTATTACGCCGACGGTACCCGCTGTAAGAAAAGTTGTGCGCGCAAAAGCGGCACTTTCTCCACTTGCAACCACGGGAAAAAACAACCGGGACCACCGGTTCGGGATTAAAATAAGAGGAAAAATTCCACTCGGTAAAATCCGGCAAAGGCAGCTTCGCCATGGTAATGGTATCCACTTTTTTGTTTCTAATAATACCTGCCTGCCCACGATGTATAAATCCGTGAATCCCGGCGAAATCCCGCCCTTCACAAAGCATTTCAAGCCCAGGCTCGCCTTCACCCTCGAACACGGCATCGACAAAAGGACATGCCTGAAGAATCTCTTCGCCGTACATGGCGGGCATCATAGCCCCGCCGAAAACTATTACAGGCTTTACCCGAGGGGTGCACTTAAAATGCAAGAATTTTGCAAGTGCCAGGGAAATCAATACCTGCCGCGGATACATAACCGAAAAACCGATAAGTTCCGGATCATTTGCCAGAACAAGCCCGGAAAAATATTCGAGCAACTTTTGAAAGTCGGCACTCAAGCTGTTCTGCTCTAAATAAAAGCGGGCCATAACAATATAATTATTATGAATTTCCACAAGCCGGTTCCAGGCCCTTTGGTGCATTCTATACCGGGCTTCATCGAAGAAACTGCCTAATCTGCCCTGCATGAAGTTTCGAAAATCCTGATATTCTTTTTTCTGATCAATTAGCCAATGCCATGCGGCAATATTCAGATCCGCTACATTCAGTTGACATTCCGGATTGTTCGCTTTAATGAATGCGGATAAAGATGCTATTCCCAGCGGCATATACGTAGGACCTGCGCAAGGCGCGAAAGCAAGTGTCGCCCTCATATAAACCTCTTATATCCTATTATAAGCCTGCCGTTCATATGGAAGAATATTATACCATCTTAGCTATATTACAACAATAGGGGTGAATTACTTTTGTTTATCTGTAAGGTTGTGGGAAAAGTCTGTATTCCGAGATGTTTTTACTCCTTGCTCTACCTTTTACTTCCGATGTTACGCTTCATAGCCTCGATGCCTTTATCGGTCCCGCTTACCAGGAGCATGTCGCCCCGGCGAAATCCGTAACCGAGGCTGGGTGTGATCAAATCCGGCTCATCGTACTCACGAATCTCTCTGACAAGAAAGACAGTAACTCCATAATCGGTACGGAGTTTCAATTCACCCAACTCCTTGCCGACCATCCAATCAGGAACCTCTATTTCGGCTATAATACTGTCTCCGCCGATGTGCAGCATGTGAGATTTGTCATGGGCGTTAATCCGGGCGCCCAACTCAATTGCAATATTACGATTGGCCACTTCCTGATTGTACCGGCGTATGATATCGCTCATAATTACCGAGCCGATTAATCGTTGTTGTGCATCCACGACAGGCAGACGGTCGAAACCGGTTTCCGCAAAGCGATCCACAACAGTATCCAGCGATTGCGTTATCAACACAGGAGTGATTTCCAGTCTAAAATCGGTGATATGATGTATATGCATCAATTCCTTCGGGTGACTTAAAACATATTTAAGATCCTGCAGAGAAATAGCTCCCGTGAGCCGATTGTTTCGGTCGAGTGTGAATATGACGTTTCGATGAGTTTCAAGAGCCAGCCGGACAAGCTTGTTAAACTCATCGGCTTCGCAGATTGATGCTTCATCACTGCGAAGCACATCCTTCACGGAGATTGCCCGCAGGATATTAAGGTCCTCGCCGTGGTGGGCCTTAATCCCGCGACGTCGGAGTTTTTCCGTATAAATAGATTCCGGCGAAAGTTTTCTGGAGATAAAAGTCGCCATCACGACCGTAAACATCAGCGGCAGAATTATGCCGTACTCGTTTGTAAGCTCGAAAAGGATTATTATCGCTGACAAAGGCGCCAGAGTACAGGCGCCGTTGACGGCGGCCATGCCGACAAGAGCGTAAGCACCAGGCGAGGCCGTGACCGACGGGAACAGATAATTGACGATCGTTCCGAACGCTCCCCCCAACATTGCGCCGATAAACAGTGAGGGTGCGAAGACACCGCCGGAACCGCCGGAACCTATAGTTGCCGATGTGGCGAAAATTTTCAAAACAACCAATAATAACATGACCTTGAGTGTTAGACCGCCGTCGAACAGAACCCGAATTGTATCGTAACCCACACCCATAATATGAGGATAAACAAGTGCGATCAATCCGACCAGAAGTCCTCCAAATACGGGGCGTATCCACTGTGGGATTTTTGTCTTCTCCATCAGGTCATCGGCGCGGTAGATGCTCCGTGAGAACAAAAAGCCTACAAGGCCGGCAATAAGACCAAGAACCAGATAAAAAGCGAATTCCCAATGGGACACCATTGTAAAGACAGGCAGGTCAAATTCAGTGATGTTGCCGTGAAAATGACGGCTTATGGCCGTGGCCCCTACGGCAGAAACTAGTATCGGCGTAAAGGACGACAGGCCAAAATCCGATACAATCAGCTCAAGAGAAAATAATGTGCCCGCTATGGGCGCGTTAAATGTAGCCGCAATACCGGCGGCAACGCCGCAACCGACAAGAGTTTTGAGCTGGGCCGGGCGCACGCGCAGCAACTGCCCCGTGGTCGAAGCAATCGCGGCACCAATCTGAACTATTGGCCCCTCGCGGCCCACCGAGCCGCCCGTACTGATACTGACGGCGGAGGCAAGAGTTTTGACTATAACCACGACCGGACGAATAACACTATTTCGGGTAATTACCGCAATCATTACCTCCGGCACACCGTGACCGCGGGCCTCACGCGCGAAAAAATAAATCATCGGGCCGACAATAAGGCCACCCAGCATGGGCATCAAAAGCCGGTGGTACCATCCAACACCAAACAGTGAATCCGGCGCCATGTCCGGCGTCCCCCAGAAAACATCCTGGAGCGAGAATATGAGCTTCTTGAATAATAGAGCGCCAAAACCGCCGAGAATACCGATAAAGACGGCATAAATCAGCATTTCAGTCGCAGGTGTAAGCTTCAACCGGCGAAAAATGTATTGTCGTTTAGACCAAATTCTTTTCATATACATCAACCATTAAAATAACATAGAACAGTATAACAATTATATCGCCTCTTAAACCCACCGTCAAAAACATGTGCGGCAAGTGTATTAATAAAAGAACAGACCTGTATAAATTGACATGATTTTAACATTCAACGCAAGCGGCGATTTATAAAAAAGTGAAATACACAATTCGAACAATATCAACCATTCTGCTCGATATCGAGGATTTGCTTGAGGCTGTATTGAGCCAGGGCATTTCGCCGCGATTGCGATATTTGCTGCATAGCGGGTAACTGCTCAATTGCCGACTGGGCAAAACCTATATCAGCCAATGCCTCGGAGATATCGGATAGCTTAATATTCTCCGGATCTCTGGCCGGCATAAAACCGGCTTTAGGCTCGGCAGTCCGGACAATGATGCCGCGATTGACAAAATGAGTCAGAATTTTATCCGCAAATTCGGCGGGTATATTCAACTCACTGCATAATACTTCCGCCTCAATTGGAGCCTGATTCTTTTCAAAGACCAAGGCAATTTCTCTTACAATATTTATGGCGGTAAGGTCGTTGGCGACGAAATAGTGTTCCGTTTTTTTAGCCGAGGCAATCTCCGCAGCGTCAAGAGTATGCAAATGCTGCGTTGTATAAGTCAACTGCAAACCAAAAAGTACCGTCAACCAGGTAATATAAATCCATACTACCGTCATGGGAATCAGCGCCATTACGCCATAAACCGTGCGGTAAAGCCCTAATTCCGTTATACAATATCCGAATACGCCTTTGGCTGTCATCCAGACCAAGGCTGCTACAGCCGCACCCCAGATGGCTGCTTTGAAGTGGACTTTAGTGTTGGGCAGAATAAAGTAGAACAGAAAAAAGGTAACCATCGCAACGAAGAAGGACAGGATTGGGGGGGTGACATATGACAGTAGGGTTTCCTGCAGTTTCACGAATTGCGAATATCGTGTGATCATGTATATACCGGCTCCGAGAATCAGTGGTCCAAGCGTTAGAAGTGCCCAGTAGCTGATAATCCGGTGCAGGAAATTTCTGCCGGTAGTGACATGCCAGATATTATTAAAAGATTTTTCAATCGTTGCCAATAAAGCCAACGCCGCCCAAATCACAATCAATATGCTGAACAATCCGATTTGTCCCTTGTTTGTCTCGGTGAAGAACCTCGCTACAATTGCATCGAGATGCTCCGTAAGATTAATTGTTTCCTCGGTATTATCGCTGCTTTGAGCCGGGCTCTTGAAGGCTGTGAAGTTTGCTTGCTCATATATGAAATTCTTTACTCTATCGCCTATGTAGCTATAAGCTGGAAATGACTGAAATATCATAAGCATAACGATCGCCAAAGGGACTATTCCGAAGATTGTGTGGTATGACAACGCGGCAGCCTGCTGGCCGGCACGATTAAGCCTAAGCAGCCTCGCGCAGTGCGTCCAAAGCTTGATCTGGAAAACGATAAACCTGCTTGCCCTGCCAAGCTGGGTTGACGGTGTGGTCAGAAGCTCCGTTAGAGATAGCATTGCGTATTCCCTTACATACTTTTAAGATACTTGCCTGTCAGGTTGAAATCTTAGGTTAAATTCCGAATAAAATAAAGTATCTTTTTTGAACTTTTCGGCAATAACTTTCTATACGCCGGGTCGTGGATTTAGCCAAATAAATCGCCCCTTTCAATACGTCAGGCCGAAGCCGTATTCAAAAAGCGGCTTATAATCATCGTCGCCGATGTTAATCGGGACCTGGTCAATCGAGCGAGGCCAAGTAAACGAGAGTTTACCGGTGGGCTTGTAATCGCCGAAAAGAACATCTGCTACACCCTGCCCCTCGGTCCCCGGCAGCCAGGCGGCAATGAATGCGTCCGCCATATCGAGAACATCGTTAATAATCAGCGGCCGCCCCGATATTAAAATAACTACAACAGGAATTCCGGCATCTCTGATGTTCGTGATCGCTTCGATATCTTCCCGGCTAAGAGCAAGAGAAGCGCTGTCACCGTTGCCCTCGGCGTAAGGCGTCTCGCCAATTACAACAATGCCGAAATCGGCGCCGGCCGCTCCGGCACCGTCGAGTGAAAAAGTCACCTCGGTATTTTCCGAGACGGCATTTTTTATCCCGGCAAGAATAGTAGTGCCGCCGGTGGTGACTTCGCCGTTGCGGCCCTGCCAATTGATGGTCCAGCCGCCGCACTGGTTCCCGATATTGTCGGCGTTTTTACCGGCGACGTGAATCCGTGAGGCCTTTTTCGAGAGAGGCAGAATTTCGCCTTCATTTTTGAGCAGCACAACAGATTGCCGAACCGCCTCGCGTGCGAGAAGCCGATGTTCGTCAGAACCAAATTTATTATGGAGATTTCTGTCGGCCAGTTGAGAGCGGTTCTTATCCAAAAGCCCCATCGCGCATTTTACACGAAGG
>JAFGBG010000216.1 GCA_016933295.1 Sedimentisphaerales bacterium
CCAATATACATGTAACTTTGGGTCTTCTCATTTTAAAGTCCTCCCGAAAAAAGAATCCATATTAATAAATGCAAAATTCATCACCTGTTATATTGTTTGGAGATACAAAAACCAGTACCGACGATGACGGACTTGTCGAATCCATCCCGCCCGATATCGACTTCGACCTCGCAAATTATACCTTCGATGCTCTCAAGTGTGACGCTGTGCAGCCTGGCTAACATTTTTTTTCTCCCCGCACAAAAATGTCTGTTCGAGCTGTTATTCGATTTTAAGGGCTTAATATGCTCTTTTTTTAAAATATCCACTATTATTATAATAACCTCCAAAACGAAAAAAGTCAAAGGATAAAATAATATACTGAAGTAGTAGATATTGTGTGCAGGATTTAGCGGCTGGGATTGTTGTCTGCCGGCGGGTTTTGTCGTGTAGAATCAATTCGTAGTATATAGATATTGGATGTGCCGTTGTTAGGCTCGAACTGGTCGGCAACAGTCGAGCCTGCATGATAGCAGTTATTGTCGCTATCGACTGCGACGGCGCGGCCGCAGGTGCCGCCGGCGGCACTGCGCTCGGTGAATTCCTTTATCCAGATAAGCCTTCCTTCCGAGGAGTAACGTCGGCAGAATCCCTGGCAGGTTTTCGATGGAATCTGACAGCCGCCAACAAGTATGTCGCCAGAGCCGTTCCGAAAACAGGCGATGTCCCATGTCTGATCCCAGTAGGGCGAGCCGAATTGCCTTTTCCAAAGCAAGTTTCCTGCCTCTGATATCCGGGCAACGAACGCGTCGCCTCGTCCCCGTTGCGCTCCTGTATAGGCAAAGTTGCCGAAGGTGATTCCGCCGACGTAAACCTGGCCCAGCTCATTTACTTCGATGCAGATGCCGCTGTCCTGCGCGGGTGTCCCGTACTGTTGCAGCCAGAGAGATTTTCCAGTTCGCTGGTATCTTGCCACAAAGAAATCGCCATAGCCGTGGCCCCGACCGGTGAGCCGGCCGTTTGTCCTGCCGCATATATACAGGTCGTTATTATTGCCTAAGCAGAGGTCGAGAGCGCGGTCGTCTGCGTTTGTGCCGAGCTGATCCCGCCATAATAGAGTTCCCGTTCGGTCATATGCGGCAACAAATAAATCCGCCTGGCCTTTGTTGGGCCCGGCGAAGGGGCCGTAGGTATAGCCGGTGACGTATATGTTGCCGGAGGAATCTATGCCCATGCCGGTGCAGACATCATGCCGGGGCGTTCCAAATTGCCATACGTTCCGCCGGGCGCCGGTTCGGTCATAGACGGCAACGAAGGCATCGTATCCGCCTTTTTTCTCCGAGCCGAGACGACCGTCGGTATATCCGAAGGCGTAGATGTTTTCCTTCTCGTCCGGCGTAAGACCATCAACGACTAAATTCACAGTGTCCCGGCCTTCGCTTGTTCCGAGCTGCCTGCTCCAGAGCTGTTGGCCGATTTGGTCGAGTTTGACAAGATGCTGCTGTTTGGAAGCGGATTCGGGAGCGTCGTTGGGTGTTCTTGATACGACGATATAAATGCAGTCGTTACTGTCTGTCACCAGAACGCCGTTGTGGATGCCGTCACGAGTGGGTGTGATAAGCTGGCGTCCCCACTTGATGGCAGGGGGGCTTTGGCCCAGGGTCGTCGTTATAAGGCATAGAGAAAATACCAGCGAAATTATTCTGCTTTTATTTGCCGGGATAAATTGTGTCACGATAAGTTCCTAAACTTATATATTTAATTATTATCAGGGAGAATCGTTTGGATCCGGCAGAAATGCCTCTGTCCGGACCCAGTAAATATCGGGTGTGCCCGCCCGGGAGCTGGTGAAAAACAGATATTTGCCGTCATGGGTTATCCACGGGCCGGCGTCGTTTTTTGGGCCGTTAATTCCGTGGCCGAGGTTACGCGGCTTCGACCATTTTCCATCGGGCAGGGCCTTACTGATGTACAGGTCTATTTCTCCGTATCCTCCGGGGCGGTCCGACTGGAAAATAACATATTTTTCCTTCGGGCCGGGTACTACACCACAGTCGTTACCCCCTGTGTTCATTATGGCGAGATTTTCCGCTTGGCCGAATTTGCCTTCGGCGAACGGAATTCGCCAGCCGTCGCATTGGCCTTTGCCGTCGGGACGCCATGAGCAGATGAACATATTACCGAGATCGGAAAGATGAACGCTCCATTCGGCGGAAGTGGAGCTGATTTGATTGGGCATTTCGACAGGTTCCGACCAGCCGTTATCTTCAGTGCGAGTGCACTGCCAGATGGCCTGCTTGAAGTCGGTGTCGCGATTGGACGAGAAAAACAGCTTTTTCCCGTCAAGTGAGATACTGGGGCTAAGAGAGCGGTCGTTGCTGAAAGAGGCTTTCTCGGGTTTTGTCCATTGGCCGTTGCGATACGCGGTCATCATAATCCATGAGGCGGACCAGTCTGGTTTACTGACGGTGAAGTAGCATTCATTGCAATCCGGGGTGAAGGTAATACTGTGTTCCCACCTGTCATCGAGAGAGATTATCCCCGGGGCAAAGATTTTCGGAGTAAGCCCTGTCGGTTCATGATGCATATATGTTTTTTCCGCCGCTTTGGTCAGAGACACCACTACCATTATACAAAAAAGAGCCATCCATATCGATCGCATACCGGTCTCCTATTATATAAGAATTATTAACCAGACACTAAAGTGTATTCCAATTTTTATCGACTTTGTAGCCTTTTTCAAAAAATTACTGTCCTTCGATCAATGAATCCACAATAACCGGCTCACCTCCTATAATGGCGGCCTGTCCATTATCGACGATAATGCAGTTTTCAATTATCGGTTCGCATGGGGGATTTCCCCGGCCGGAGCCCGGCAACATTATGATACCTGTTTGTCCGTTGGCTGTTATCAAACAGTTAAGTATATGAGGCTTGCTCTGCCGGGACAATTCAACGCCGCATGTAATGTTGTCCATAATGCGGCAGTTGAATATTTCAGCATTAGTACCTGAACCCGAGATGCCAATATTTCCCGCTCGTATTGTTAAGCCGGTTATCTGAGTGTTCGACGAAGTAATGGTTAAGGTTAAAACCGGGCCGTCTAAATCACCATTGATTATTGTGCCGCCTACATAGAACATGTTATTAGGATCGGTAGATTTTATTACGATATCTTTATCGATAACGACGGATTCACTATAAGAACCGAGTCCGATTTCGATAATCTCACCGGGAAGGGCATAATTGACAGCGCACTGGATAGAGCCGAATCTCTGGCCGGAAGTAAGGTTCACAATAGTACCACTTGGATCAGGCAGAACAGCTCGTGCGTCCATCCAGTAAATATCGGTCTGAATATTCGTGGTGTACGCAACTCTTTGACAGAAAAGGAAATATTTGCCGTCACGCGTTATGGAACCTCCGTCCTCGATTGCATTCGTATTGACCGCCGGACCGAGATTTATAGCACGGCCCCAGCTTCCATCCTCATTTCGGAAGCTGATATATAAATCGTTCTGGCCGTATCCATCAGCTCGACCGGACTCAAAAATCAAATAGCTTTCATCCGGTGCTATGAAAGGAGAACCTTCGGGGCCTGTTGTATTTATGGGGGTACCAAGCTTTTCTATAGTGGTGTATTCGCCTTCTTCAAGCGGGCATCGATAAATATTTCCGTCTCCATCCCTGCTGGATAAAAAGTATATCGTACCGTCGTCGGTCATGCTTAGTCTGAATTCCATGCCGGTTGAATTAATTGGAGCACCCATATTAACAGGTTCCGACCAGCCGTTGTCGGTACGTTCCGAGTAGAAAATATCAGAATTCCACGGAGAGCTTTGGTACAGAGGTGAGGCGAAAAAGACTTTATTGCCGTCGGAAGTAAAGAAAGGATACAGGCTTTGAATTCGGTCGCCAACAAATTCGGGGCGACTCGGCTCGGCCCACTGCCCGTTCGCGTCCATAGTAGTGTAAAGTAACTCGAAGTATCCCCATGTGCTGTTGGTCAGAGTAAAAGCAAATTCCCTGCCGTCAGGGGAGAAACCAAAACCGTATTCATAGCGGTTATCCAGACATATAAAACCCGGCGAAAAAATCTCCGGCTTCATTCCCGGCGGCTCCTGGCCCATATAAGGGCCGCTTACTGTAGCCACACACAAACTCGTAATACAGCCTATTAGTACTACTGCAATTATTATCTTTGAAGCAGTCACAGGATGTCTCCTCCTATAAAAATATTTTGTTCTCCGAATTTTCATCTCTAATATCCGTAACTCTTGTTCTTAAACAACAAGTACCTTAAATTAATCTATGATAGAATCTATGATGACCGGCTCCCCCCCTATAATGCCGGCTCCGTTGTTTTGGACTATGACGCAGCCTTCAATTCGCGGTTCGCATTGAGGATTCCCTCGACCGGAGCCCGGCAACATTATGATACCGGCTTGTCCGTTGGCCGTTATCAGGCAGTTGTGCAAATAGGATTTGCTCTCCATGGATAATTTAACGCCGTATGTTGTGTTGTCCATAATGCGGCAGTTTCTTATCACGGCGTCTGTATTTATTCCGTCTATGCCGATTGTTCCGGCACGAATTGTTAATCCGGCTACTTCACAATCATCGGAATTATTTTCAAGAATTATCACCGGTTGTTCCGGCAATCCGTTGAGAATCGTGCTGCCAATCAGTAAAGGATCATTCGGTTCGAGTGATTGTATTTTGACATCTTTTTTTACAGCGATTGACTCGTTATATACTCCTGGTTCGACTTTAAGGGTGTTTCCTGATTGAGCATAGTTAATAGCAGTCTGCATGGAACCAAAATGCTGTCCGGTCGAGAGGTTCTCGATCGGACCGTTCGGATCGGGAAGAATTGCACGTACATCCACCCAGTAGATATCCGAATCATTATTTGTGCGCCGAGTAAAGAAGGCATACTTTTTATCCGGTGACAAAGAGAATAATATTTCTGCGTCGGAAGTATTGATATTGGGCCCCAGGTTCTGAGGTTCGGTCCAGGAGCCGTCATCCGATCTAAAGGTTATATAAAGGTCGGCAGAGCCGTATCCCCCGTATCTTGAGGAATTGAAAACAAGAAAAGTATGATCGGGCGAAATAAAGGGATCGCAATCGTTATCGGAGGTGTTCAGTGCGGCAATATTTACGGCCTGCTCATATTTGCCATCAACGTATCGGCAGTACCATATGTCGCATCCACCGCTTCCGCCGGGACGATGCGAGCAGAAATAAATGGTATTATCAGGCAAAAAAGAAAAGCCCCACTCGTCACTGCCCGAGCTTAACGGCGAATCCACCTTCGCGGGAGCGGACCAGCCGTCCGACGTTTTTTCGCATTTCCAGAGGTTGGAAGGTGGATAGCTCGGTCTCGTAGAGACGAAATAAAATCCCTTTCCATCAGGTGAAAAGTATGGACACCATAAATCTCCGGAACCCGCAAAATCGGCAGGTGCCGCCTGAAGCCATTGTCCATATTCATACTTGGTGTACCAGGCATTAGACGTTGACCAGCCGGCATTCGTGATAGTAAAGCAAAATTCATTTCCATCCGGTGCAAATGCGGCATTCTGTTCATATCGATTATCAAGACAGATTACTCCCGGGGCAAAAATCCTGGGTACCATACCGGGTGGTTCCTGACCCATATAATACGGAACGGATTCAACTTTAGTTTCCGAGCCTGAACTCGACATAACTGCCGCTAATAATATAATAGACAAACACAAGATCTTTTGGATTGTCATATTTACTCTCCTATGTCCGAAAAACCTGATTTAACGATTAATACATAAGAATTTATCCTGAAATGGTCGTTATGTTTCATTATTTTTTTATCGAAAAAATAAACTTAAAATGCAGGAAGATGTTTATTAAAAAAATATTGAAACATTTGTAACACATATAGGATAATAATCATTAAGCAGGATTATGAAAATAGATTTGAATACAATTCGGGCCGCAAAAGGCGGTGAATCTGAAAGTATGGCTGATTTGTCCGTGGTGGCCAACAAGCGAGTCTTTACGTATATCTATCGACTGACGATGGATTATCATCTTTCACAGGATCTGGCACAGGAAACGGTCCTCGATCTCATCAAATTTTTACCTAACATGGAATTTAATCATATCAATCCATTCTGGTCATGGCTGTACCGCACGGCTCTTGGAAAAGTCCAGCATCACTATCGCATGCAAGGTGATAATAGAATCCACCAAAAAACGACCGCAGACAGTGACAAACTTAAGCAGTGCCTTGCCAGCTTTGAAAGTGGAATAAACACGTTAATGAGGGAGGAATTGAGAAAGGCTGTTGTAGATTCCATGAAAAATCTGAAACTTCGATATCGGAATATTCTGACACTTCGATGTTTCGATAATCTCTCGTATTCGGATATTGCCGCTATATCGGGAGGCAGTGAATTACAGGCCAGACTTCTGTTCTTTCGCGCGAAACAATCCCTAAAACACCAACTGGCGAGGAAGGGCGTTAAAAAGGACCAGTTCTTTTCTGCGGTGGGACTTTTTGGGATTCTTACTGCTACTGTCACCGATAATGCCGCCGCCGCAACGTCGATATCTACTGCTTCAATGAAAGTTACTTCAACCGTCACCATTTTTGGTATGACGGTGCCTAAACCCGCCGTCAATGCTGTTGTTGGTATTGTATCGTTATCCATCATTACAGGGGTAGGAATAAAGGAGTATAATCGTTACAAATCCCCTGTGAGTAAACCAATGGTTTACACCTATCTCAATCCCGAACCTCACCCTTTTTCAGATCTGTTTTATCTATTAAAAAGCAGCGAGTTTATCAATCCCTCTGAAGTGACGGATTTTAACGATCCAGATAATGATGGTTTTCGACTTGTGAATTCCTCGTCTCAAGAGAGAAAACCTTTTATTTCAACACCTCAGAGTGCCCTCGTCGAAGACGATTCCGGCGATATATGTATAGCCATGCCGCGAAACCACTGGGTCGAAGTATCCTTCGGAGGACCGATCATCGATGGTCCCGGCCCGGATTTGTTCTACGCCGGATGGAACTGTCGAAGTATGCGTATAGCTCTTATCGGCGAGCAGGGTCAGAGTTTTATATTACCGATTCTCAATTGCCTGCCCGACTGCCCGGCGAGGTGCATGTGCTATCAAATCGCCCCCTTCGATATCGCCGAATATGATTTGAACTTTACACCGGTTAAAGTTCGCCTCACCGGCTTATACGACACGAGATCCTTCAGCGGCTTTCTGCTTTCGATGGTTCGAGCGAGAATTGCCCAACAGGACCAACAATAACCTGATAAAAATCTTCGGACAAATCGAAATCACAAAATCGCCTGATAAATGTGGAAAAAGATTATTTGTCAATGATTCCGACGATACTTGTTTTGTAGTTCGTATAGGTTTTATATTGCCCGCGCAGCCATATCAGGCAGATTTTGCAGCCGTGTCCGCGGGGGACAATCGGGCGGAAATTATCGGCGTCGGTATCGAAAGTCAACTGCTGCCATCTGGGATTCTGCGAATCGCGTGAAATTTCACCTCGGTAGATTTGATAATGCCCCGAAGGACTGGCTTTGCCGTCGGCGGGATCGACATCGGCGGAAATATAAACCGTGCCGGTATCGGCCGGGTCGATGGCAATGCCGCCGGCGTAGTGATTTTCAGGGACATACAAATGTGTGCCGGCGAAGGCAATCTGTCGATCGAGCCATTTTTTGCCGGCCTCGTCCCAGTATGCGTATCTGTAGCGCAGGTCCTTGCCCTCGGCGTGGTCGGCGGAATTTATATATGCGGCGACGGGATTTCCCTGCGTGTCGTATTCGAGGTCCCAGACCCATCCTCTGCCGCTTTCTGAGGCGCCGTCGTATATTTTCGTGCCGTCCGAAGGGATAAGCGGATTTTTTTCGACCTGTTCGAGAGTTTTAATGAATGTGCCGTCGCTTCGGTAGAAATTGCCGTTTTTATAGTAGATGTGGTAAACGCTGTTGTCGGGGACGTCGCGCGGGTGGCCGTCGGTATATAGGAAGTCTATCCTGTCTTTGCCGTTGCCGGAATATTTTACGTAGGGCCGCGTCCGGTTGTCGCCTGATTTTATCAGCACAAAGGGGCCGCTCCAGGTTTCGGCCATATCGTCGGAGTATAGAAAGTTGGGATTGAAGCCGGTGGCCCTGATGAAATTATAGATGCGGCCGTTTTCGTCCGAGAGCTGGAAAAGATTGCTGTATGTCGTTTTGGCTTCGGTGGTGCTTTCGATTTCCTGCGACCAAGTAAGTTTTCGGCCGGATGCGTCGATATCGGCCAGGCGGCGATAAAGTTTCGGTTCCAGGTGATGCTTTGTGTAAGCGGCGAGAATTTTGCCGTCGGCAAGTTTCAGCAGGGCGGGATTATTGTGGTCGTCTCTGCTTCGCCACGAGCTGAGGATGTATTCTGATTCCGGCGGGTGTCCGAAAGGACTCGCGAGAGAAAACAGATCGACCCTGACGCGTCCCAGCGAATCTATACTGCCGATGTAGAGAATTTGCAGCTCGACGATGACTCTCTCGTCATTGAACCATGTCCATGCCCCGTCCTGGACAAGCTGGTGAATCTGATACGGCGGATTTTCGCCGGTCGAGGTCACGAAATCGGCGGCGAAAACATGCCGACTGATGAAGATTAGAAAAAATAATATTCCCGTTCGCACCCGAAAACTCCTTATATTGTTGGACCTTAAATTTCTTTTCGGCAAAACTTACAATCTTTGTGCCGCAATAATATAAAAAATTTACGATAAAGGCTATAAAAAAGCCGGCGAAAAAAATGATATTCGGGCAATTGCGAACAATTAAAAAAGAAAAACTTTCTTGAATTTGAATATGATCTTGTTAGAATAAGGGTTTTTAATACTGGATTATTCTCCAAAAGAGATAGACGTGAGGTTTTTCTAAAAGTAATCGAAGATCTGGATTAATCTCGCAGTTTCTGTCGTATTTGAGAGTTTTTCGTGGGCATAAATCGACGGAAACAATACGGAGACCATTATATCGACTACCACATAATATTTACATCCCATCTATGAAGAACAGCGAGGAAGAAAAATCCGGATCGGGGGGAGACGCTAATAGAGATTCTACCAAAACTTTCAGCGATGTTAACTCATGCGAAGCAATCGGAAGTAAAATCGGTCCTTATAAACTTCTTAGTGTTCTCGGTGAGGGTGGTTTCGGAATAGTTTACCGGGCCGAGCAGAGGGAGCCTATCAGGCGTTTCGTGGCCCTGAAAGTTATCAAGCCCGGCATGGATTCTAAACAGGTCATTGCACGTTTCGAATCGGAACGACAAGCCCTCGCTTTGCTGGATCATCCGAATATCGCGCATATCTACGACGGGGGTACAACGAGGGCGGGACATCCGTATTTCGTCATGGAGATTGTCAAAGGCCTGCCCATCACCGAATATTGCGACAGAGGTCGGCTCAGTATAGACTCGCGACTGAGATTGTTCCGGCAGGTTTGCGAAGCGGTGCAGCACGCCCACCATAAGGGAATTATTCACCGGGATATCAAACCGTCGAATGTACTTGTCCAGGAGCAGAGCGACCGGGCAATACCGATGATTATCGACTTCGGCGTCGCCAAAGCTACGAGCCAGCCGTTGACCGAGAAGACCTTGTTTACCGAGCAGGGACAGTTTATCGGCACACCCGAATACATGAGCCCCGAACAGGCGGGCATTTCCATCGAGGATGCTGACACACGCTCGGACATCTACTCGCTCGGTGTTGTGCTTTATGAGTTGTTGACCGGGACTCTGCCGTTTACCCGTGAGGAATTAGAGAATGCCGGATATGTTGAAATTCAGCGTATTATCCGTGAATCCGACCCGCCGCGTCCGAGCACGCGATTATCGAGCCTCGGCGAAGAGGCGAAAAAAATTGCCGAAAGGCGAAGCACACAGGTGATTGCCCTGGCCAAGCGCATGAAAAAAGAGCTGGAATGGATACCGCTCAAAGCGATGCGTAAGGAACCCGAACGCCGATATAAAACCGCCTCAGAGTTTGCGGATGATATAAAAAATTATTTAAACGGAGATCCGTTGATTGCGGGACCGGAATCCTCTGCGTATCGAGTTAAAAAATGTGTTTATAAACACCGAAAAGCACTTGTTTCGGCTTTGAGCTTCCTTATATTGATAGTTCTTGGCGTTGCACTGATACGAGTGGAAATGCAGCGGCAAAAAGACAGGCAAGCCCTCGAATCGGCTCAAAAATTATCCGAGCAGCAGGAATACAAGAGACAGATTGAGCGCAGATTGTCGGAGGCTCAGCAACTTTACGCCGAGGGAAAGTACCAACAGGCGTTGTCCGTCATCGAAAAACTCAAAGAAGAAAATTCCGACGAACCGCAGATAAATTTATTATTCGCAATGTTGCTCTTCGAGCTTGAGCGATTTAACGAAGCCGTCAAAGAGTCTGAAGCTCTTCTCGAAAAGCCGGACGAGATTGCAGGGGCGGCACACGGCCTTCTCGCTAATATTTTTATCGGTGTCGACATGGCGAAGGCACAGGAACACCTTAATAAATGTGAAGAGCTGCTGCCTAAGTCACCGGAATCTTATTTGCTGCGCGCGATTACCGCCGGAACGGTTGGTGAAAGGATCGAATGGCTAAAAAAATCGCTGGAGCTTAATCCTGATTATTATCCCTCCCATCGCGCTCTGGCTCTGTCACATTATGCGAGCGACAATTATAAGGACATGTTGTCGGAGGCGTATGTTATGACGGCTCTGAGAAAGAACGACCCGCAGGCCTTTCTCCTTATGGCAATGGCGCTGCGGGAAACAGGTTCTCTTGCCGAGGCTCTTAAATATCATGACAAAGCAATCGATTTATCGCCGGAAAATCCCGAGTTGTACAAACAGCGTTATTTGACGAACATGAGATTAAGGAACTTCCGCCGCGCCCTTGATGATGCCGAGATATGCGCCGGGCTTGAAGCTGATGATGACAGATATAAATTTTTTACTTTTTACGCTCTTTTCAATATGGGAGACTACGAGCGGGCAAAAGAAAAATATACCGAATATTTTTCTTCGGACCCAAATTCACAAAGTATCTTCCGAATTCAATGTGCACAGTCTGTTTTTGATACTTTGAATATGGGGCAGGAAATTAATCTTCCCGATGATAGTGCCGGCGAAGAAGCTTTCCTGCCGATACATCAAACAGTTCACTACTACCGGCAATTATATTCGAGGTCGAAACCGATAATCGATACGGGTTTCAAGGCTACATGGTCACCCGATGGTACCGAACTTGTCTATAGTCGTGGAGTTCCGGGCACAAACGGTGTTGAAATAATAAATCTTCAATCGGGGAAAAAAAGACTCTTGACCACTCCTGGCAAAGATCCCATGTGGTCTCCCGATGGTCGGTATATCGCCTTCGTTCGTGAGAAGAGATATCAGCTTCTCGAGGATATTACCAGCGAAAAATATGATGGCTATGAACTGAATGAGGAGGGACTCTGGCTTATAAAACCCGACGGTAGCGGCCTGAGATTCATAACCAAGGGCGGCTATCCCTCATGGAGCAGTGATTCGAAACATCTTTACTATCATTGTCGGCAGGATATGTATGTTTACAGAATTTCCATCGAATCTCCCGAAGCGCAGCCGGAACGAATTGTTCACTGCCCGGCGAGTTACTATCCTGTCATTTCCGGAGACGGCAGGTACATAGCTTATGGAGCCACATATGAGGGCGGAATATGCCGGCTTGAAATCAGGGAGATAGCCTCACCTGATTCAATTGTCTCCAGATGGGATGCACCTAAGGGAGTGGGGGGATTACTTGTTCAGTGGTCACCCGATAACGATGAGCTGAGTATCGGGGGTTTCGATGTCTCGGATTTTGGTTTGTGGATATATGATATAAAGAAAAATGCCGCTACCAAGATATTCGACGGCCCTACGACGGTAGGTACATGGTCTCCCGACGGCAAAAAGTTCGCTTATGATATTCGTTATCCGTTCTTCGAGATATGGGCTTTGGAGTTAAAAACGGGTGTTTCGACTGTTGAATCGCTGGGTGGCGGCGGGAATCCTGAATAATATTTTCGATATTGATATCACAAACACATCTTGATTCCAATCCGGCAATTTTATGTTAACACGAAAATATTTATCCTCCGATGTTTTCAATCCTGCAGCCGGTTCCCAATAAATGCCGTATGTGCGACGATGAGTACGATAGAGGGGCGTGAATGTCACGTCTGCCGGCGTCTCGGGATTGGTTCGTGTATGGCCGACACCGTCGGTTCGGAAATTTCCGGATTCGCCTGGGATGGGTTTTAGCCATTCGGCGACCGGTTGACCGGCGGCAACAAGGACCGGATAAGACGATGGTCCTGTGTTCATGTTACGACGATTATTTTGAGTCGGTGCCGGTTCGACAGGCTCGCCGTTGACTTTGATCGTAAAGCCCTCACCGTAAACTTCATAATAAATATTCGCATCTTCAGTTTAGACGTATCTGCCGCCCTCCTTGTTAATTCCATAATTTACTTCTTGAGAACTGGAATTGACTTCAATTCTGCTTGCATCATTTGACTCGGGTTGACCACTTAAACTAATAGCTGGAAAAACTATCATCAACAAAAGCATAATTTTCTTCATTTAGCTTTACACTATTTGTCAACCGTCTTTACATTTCAAATATATTTCCACCATCTGAATGAACTATACGAATCCCGAACACCGTTGCAATTCGGTTGTTTGCTCCATTGCCGTATTCAATATCCAGCTTTTCCTTTCATTTTCGTTGCGCAATGCGAGATGGCCACGATGGAGAAGCTACCGGCCCCGCGCGGCGCCATTGGCGGCGGAGCGTTGTGCCCATTCGTCCGGTGTCAATAGATTCATATAGACGCTATACCTGCGCTCGTGTAGCCGATAAAGCGGGATGAAACTCAGCTCGGCGGCGACCTCGGGCGCCGCCGGGATGCGACCGACGCCGTCGGTACGGAATTTGCCCGGCCGGCCGTCGACGGGCTTGAGCCAATCGGAGACCGCGCGCGTGGACACGACCAGAACCGGTTGGTTGGGATCACTTTCCGCGTCGCGACCACTTCGGCGACCGCCTCCCTCCGAGGCCGGGCCCATGTCCTGGCCCAGGACCAGCGGCCCCCACATCAGGGCGACCAGGTTCGGATCATCAGGCGCCGGTTCCATGCGCAGCGTCTTGGGAATCGTCAGACGCACGATGTCGCCGGTTTTCCAGGTGCGCGTGATCCCGACGTAGGAACTCACCCCCGAGTTTGTGGTCGAAGCCGTGGCCGGTGGAGTAGCGGCGATGGGTTCGCCGTTAACTGAGATACTAAATTTGTCGGTAGTCCAGAAGGGGCGGCGCAAGGCCAGAGTCAATTCCCTGGGCGACTCGAGCCTCATCGTGAGCGTGGCCGTTTCGCCCTCGGGCAGGTTGGTTTCCATTATCAGGGCAGCGCCGGCGGAGGCCCACTGCGCCGTGGTCGGGGCATAAAAATTCACCCACAGCTGATTGCCGGATTCGTAGTAGATGCCGTCGCCGTGCAGCGCGTGACTTTCCATGCCCGTGCCCACGCAGCAGGAGAAGACACCATTCAACTCGTTCTGCCGATCTTGGTAGTTGTGCTGCACACCCTGGCCCACCGACACGTGGTAGGACATCGAGCCATTATCAGGATTGATTTGCGCCAACACGTGATTGAACAGCGCGCGCTCGTGATAGTCGGCGTAGCGCGGATCGGGCCGGAACGAAAAGAGCCGCCGCGTCAGTTTGAGCATGTTGTAGATGTTGCACGATTCATTGGTTAGGTTGCTGGGCGCGCCCCTGATGGCCGCGGCCAGCTGGTCGGCCTCGGGGAATTGCTCGCCATAGAGGGCGGCGCTGTTGCCACCGGTGGCGAAGGTGTGATGATTCACGACCGCGTTCCAGAAGAAATCCGCAGCCGAAAGGTCGTCGGCGCGGCCGGTATAGCCGAAGCGATCGGCCGAACCCATCATCTTGGGGATGCTGTGGTTGCCGTGGGTGTTACCGAGGGTATCCTCGCCCCGCGCGAGCGGCTCGCTGAAGGCGCGATGTTCGAACTTGTAGGAAAGATCGAGCCAGCGCCTCTCGCCCGTGTCGGCATACAGATCGACCAGTACCTCGTTCATGCCGCCGAATTCGCTTAGCAGCATCTCTTGAATCTGCTCATCGTCGAGTGGCGCGAGCGTCTGCTCGATCCAGCCGGCCAGCTTCTTCTCAACCTCCAGCGCCGCTGGGTTGTCGACGAAGCGATACGCATCGCGCAGGCCGGCGAGGATCTTATGCTCGACATACCACGGTGCCCACATGCCGTTCAGGTCTTCGCGTGGAATCCGGCTGGTGCGGCGGATTTCGCCCTTTGAGAGCCGCTTGAAGATTTCCTTGCCCGGTGTGCCCTCAGCATCCTGTTGCGCGCCGATGTAACCATCGCCGTGCGCATCCTGGACCGCCGCCAGCTCGGTGACGAGGGTGTCCGCCAACTGTTTGAAACGCGCGTCGCCCGTTGCGGCATACATCAAGCTGGCCGCGGAGAGCAGATGGCCGGCGATGTGGCCGGTCAGACGGCGTCCCACGGCGCCGTCCCAACCGCCGAAGGGCTGCGCGTTTGCCGGGAGGCCGGCCGCTTCACGCAGCGCCGCCATGGCGCGATTAGGATCGACCGACAGCAGAAAACGGGCGTTGGCATCCTGGGTCGCCTTGAGAGGCCCGCCGGTCAGACGTACACTGCTTAAAGGAAGAGGCCTGGCCTTTATAAGATGTTGCTCGAAAGTTTTGCCGAATCAGAATCATTTTGTGCTGGTGCCGCGCATTCTAAAAGCGCAGCCAGAATAACTACAGGTATGATTTTGCTATTCATAATTTTTTCATTCTCCTTTGGCTATAATTTTTCAGGCATCGATTCTTTATCGAGTTTTTATAGTTACCTGCCGATTGTTCTTGTCTTGAAAAGGCCTGCGCTCATATCATACCCAAGTGTATCCGGCATGACATGCAGATAATCAATCGGCAGCGGATAATGTGTTACTTCATCCTTGGGCCTTAATACGATATCGCCTTCTTTTATAACATTGTTCTCTTCTATTTCAAATTCCTGAGTAATAACGTCGTTGGCTGCAACAGCCAGGTAGCATTCATTATTTACTATTATACAGTTATTTATAGAATACTTCGTTGTGTTGTAGGAATTTTTTATCCAGGCATATTTGCAGTTTGAGACTATATTATTCTCGAATACGAAATCCTTATCCGCATCCGCGGTCCAGACTCCACTTTGAGTTGCGCCGAAAATTATAGAGTTGCTGATACCATTGCCGGTTTTCAAGCCGTCGGCACTCTCCCAAAAAACAACGCTGTTTCTGACATTATAAAAAACACAGTGGTCGGCCATGATACCGTTACCATGCGCAATAATACCAACCTGAAGATGGGACGAGTCTTCGTCGCCGACAAATAAACACTGCTCCACAAATAAATCTGTTTTTGTTTTATCAAACCTGGCAATCGGGAAATATCTCGTATTCGGATAAAAATAGCCGGGGAATTTTATTCCTCTTATTGTCACATGACTTTCATTGATTAGAAAAGCAGCCACGAAGTGATAATTCTGTCCCGGTATTTCCCCTTTTTTCGATGTGCTTATGACAATCGGCATTTTCTCGGGAGTCCACGACTGCTCGTCGGGTAAAATGCCGGCTTCAATTATAATCCGTTTATCGGTCATGTCTTTGTCGGTTTCAATTGATACGAAATTATCCAGGACATAAATGCCCGGTTCAATTTTAATAGTATAGATATCGTTGCTGTTGCTTTTTATAATTTCGACAGCTTTCTGTATCGAAAAAACGGGAGCATCTTTTGTTCCTGTGTTTTTATCGTCTCCGGTATTGCTGACATAAATTGCCTGCGCATGGGCCGCAATATCGCACATACATACAATGAGACTGATGAATAGTAATAAAACTATCACGCTGGAAAAATATTTTGCTTTCATCTTATATTTCCTTTCGAAGGTAACGGTTAATCCTCAATAAACAAGGTGATAATATATTTTCCGAATTTTTTGTATCGGCGAGAGTTGGCGAATCGGCCGATATAAATAATTAACGATTCCATACAAATAAATCCCATATATAATATTTTGTTTCCGCCTAATAAAAAATGGAAACATATAACTTGTGGCAGGGTTATATATAGTGGATTATATGGAGACAAAGAGCAAGGGTATTGATTTGGAGCTGATCCGGCAGGCGCAGCAGGGTCGGCCGAGCAGTCAGTCTGTGTTGGCGGAACTGACAAAACAGGTGGTTTTTCCCTATCTATATCGATTAACGTTTAATTATCATCTGGCTGAGGATTTATGCCAGGAAACCCTGATACAAATGCACAAGTCTTTAACCGAACTCGATTTCAATTCCAGACAGGCCTTTTTGGCATGGATTTATCGCACGGCATTAAGTAAAGTCCAAAAGCACCATCGGTATCAGAAAAACCGTCGATTTCACTCAATCCGGCAATCATCGACAACAAATCTGAATCAAGGTATCACCGATCCTGGGCCGGACCAGATGGAGCGTATGATACAAAAGGAATTGCTTCAGGCAGCAGTTGCGGCAATGAGAACGATGAAACTAAGTTACAGAAACATCCTGACGCTGCGTTGTTTTGACGCTCTTTCTTATGATGAAATAGCCGCTATCGAAGGACGCAGCCGGCTTGCGTGCAGGATAATGTTCTGTAAGGCAAAAAAAACGCTGAGGAAAAATCTCGCCCGGCGTGGTTTTGATAATTCCTATCTCCTGTCGGCCCTTACCCTGATTGGGACCGCGACATTATCGGAAAGTACCGCCGCCGTTTCTGCGACGGCGCCCGTGGCTGTCGGGGTATTATCCGCCGGCACAGGTGTATCTCTGCTCAGTGTGATTGTCTCAAAAGCAAGTTTATTGGGGATTATTTGTCTTGCTACGGGATTTGTCGCGGTCAATCTTGGTTGGTTGCAAAAGAAAAATGATTCGTTGTGGACGGTGCGGCAGGTAAGTGAAAATGTTAAAAGCGGCGATTTTGCCTGTCCGAGCCAACTGATACGTTACGGAATACCTCAGAGTGCTCGACTTACGAGCATTGATCCGTCAGTGCCGGGTCGTACGGAAACCGATATTGATATATCGAAAGTTGCGGAATGTTTGAATGTTGATGACCCGCGTTATGTCAGGATGTTCAGGAGATACTGGATAGAATGTGCTTTCGACGGCAATTCTCTGCTCGACGGTCCCGGGCCGGATGTATTTATTACCGCTAACGGCTGCAAGGATTTCAGAGTTATCCTGACCGACGGCGGCGATAGGAAGTATGAGCTTGGTTATCATAGCTGCATTGTAAACCATACACAGGAAGAGACAATGCCATTTGACCTTAGAGGCCATAATATAGGTTTCGAGCCGAAAGCCGTACGTCTGTATGTCAATGACGCCGATACCTGCGGTATGGAGTTGCAAAGTATTTCTGCGAGAACCAGGCGGTAGTTTTTGCCGCACCGCTTTGGTTGATGGCGATATCTTGATATCCTCATTGGTATCGCGCGCTTCGAACTCAAGACTCATACCATACAAACACTTTGAAAATGGAAAAACCCTCAAAAGATTGAATAATCTTCCGAGGGTTGATTAAGAGACTTCTAACGCATCGAATGAGGGGCGGAATACGAGATCCCTTCATTCGGAGGTTGTTATTTCTTCATTCCTGATAAATATCTGCCTACGAAGGGCTGCTTTCCGGATAGCATGGCAGTTTCTCGTCTATATATGCCCAGGGAACAGCACGTTTTATCCATGTCTGGCAGCTCGGTTTTATCAGTTCGGGTTCGTCCAGAGAGCCGGCTTTGATGAAGACAAAATCGGGGCATTTTTCGGCCTTAGTGAACAAAGGCGAGCCGCAGTTAGGGCAAAACTGGCGAGTGATTTTTCTGCCGCTGTCGGCGATGGATGTATAGCCCTTCACCTGACCGCAGATGATACGCAGGTCGTCTGCTTTTACGAGCACACCGACGGTATAGGGACCGCCCGTGGCTTTTTTACAGTCGTCGCAGTGACAGTAGCTGGCGTTCTCCGTATCGCCGGGGCATTCGTATCGTACCGCATCGCACATACATCCGCCACGTAAAATCGTTTCCATATATTCTCCTTATTGACAAACTTTTCCATTTAAGTATTGCTTTACGAATTATATTATAATCTTTCAATTGGTGTAACCTGGGACGCAACCAATTGCCACTTTTTTTCATTATAATACCATACATCCGTGAACTCAGCGGTTCCTTCGACAGTTTGATCCCTAAAAACGCCCTCGAATCCGGCGGAAATGAGTCCAATCAATATTGCTTTATCCTTGTTTTTCTGTGCCTCTGCCAGGCGATGTTCTTCAGACGTCAGTTGTTTTTTTATATCATCCATTGATTATTACTTCTACTTGTATGAAGCCCTGCGTCAGCCGGGTAACTTGTATTAATCGGTGGAAGGCGATGCCGGATGCGTACCTGCCTATGTTCCCAAGGTAGTTTCACTTAGCATCAGGAAAGGCTGACTTGATTGCCAGTGCATTATCATGCATGAGCTTTCGAATCTTATTTGCAATACCTGCCCTTGAGCCGAATCCGAATGTATCACGAACGCTAACCTTCACCTGTGTCGTGTTGTCACTTGTTCGAAGTTCCACTACCAAATCGCGTGGGAAAGATTCTATGCCCCCGAGCAACGCACCGAGTAGTCTCGCCTTCAAGTCAGATCCAAAACCTGCGATAATCTTGCCGGGACTGTCAACCTTAACGCGCCCGCCGATCCGGCCTATTGTGGATAATATACGCTCGCGTGCTTCTTCCACAGCGACTGATGTCGCGAATTCGATCTCGGCAGGCACTATAGCAATTCAAGAAAAGGTGTAACCACATGATTCAAACCATCCTTTTGCATCACTGGCGGTAATCGCATCAAGTGCTTTGGCAA
>JAFGBG010000217.1 GCA_016933295.1 Sedimentisphaerales bacterium
AATATTCTATAAGCTTGCCGTTTAGAATGCAATTATGTGATTATGTTATTAATTTGACTTATAATAGTCGAAATAGAAATTACGATTCTTATATAGGAGATTTGCCAAATGGCAGCAAAAACCATTATCCAGGGGGTATATGAGGAAGTTTTAAAACGCAATCCGGGCGAAGTGGAATTCCATCAGGCGGTCAAAGAAGTGCTCGATTCTTTAGAGCCGGTACTGGATAAACACCCGGAATATGTCGAAGCCAGGATACTTGACAGGATCGTGGAGCCGGAAAGACAATTAATGTTCCGCGTACCATGGCAGGATGACAAGGGCAATATCCAGGTCAACCGCGGCTTCAGATTTGAGTTTAACAGCGCGCTCGGCCCATACAAAGGCGGACTGAGGTTCCATCCTACGGTCAATGCCGGAATCCTGAAATTCCTGGGATTCGAGCAGATTTTCAAGAATTCTCTGACTACTCTGCCCATGGGCGGCGGCAAAGGCGGTTCTGATTTCGATCCCAAAGGTAAAAGTGATAACGAGGTTATGAGATTTTGCCAGAGTTTTATGACCGAGCTGTTCCGTCATATCGGCCCGAATACCGACGTCCCTGCTGGAGATATCGGCGTCGGCGGTCGTGAAATCGGTTTTATGTTCGGCCAGTATAAGCGACTCAGAAACGAATTTACCGGCGTATTAACAGGAAAAGCCCTCAACTGGGGCGGTTCTCTGATTCGTCCCGAAGCGACCGGATACGGCTGCGTTTACTTTGCCGAAGAAATGCTGAAAACCCGCGGCGAAAGCTTCAAAGGTAAAATTTGTACCGTCTCAGGCTCGGGAAATGTAGCCCAGTACACTGTGGAAAAACTCAACCAGCTTGGTGCGAAGGCCGTTACTTTATCCGATTCCAACGGAACAATCCATGACCCCAACGGTATTGATGCCGAGAAACTCGCCTTTGTGCTGGAATTGAAAAATATCCGCCGCGGACGTATCAAGGAATACGCCGACAAATATAAAGTCCAGTATCTCGACGGCAAGCGCCCCTGGGGTATTAAATGCGATTGTGCGTTCCCGAGTGCAACACAGAACGAAGTTAACGAGGAAGATGCCAAAACATTGCTAAAGAACGGCTGTATGCTTGTCGCCGAAGGCGCAAATATGCCGAGCACACCCGAGGCGATTGAGCAATATCTCGAAAAGAAAATACTTTACGGTCCGGCCAAGGCTGCAAACGCCGGCGGAGTGGCAACATCGGGGCTGGAAATGTCGCAGAATGCCATGATGATGTCGTGGTCTCGTGAAGAAGTCGATAAGAAATTACACAATATTATGATTGCGATTCACAAACAATGCTTCGATGCCGCCGAGGAATACGGAGAACCGGGAAATCTGATGATGGGCGCGAATATAGCCGGATTCGTGAAGGTTGCCGATGCCATGCTCGATCAGGGAGTTGTGTAATAAATAAGCTTCCGGAGCGATATGCTGATAAACCGCCGATGGATTGCTATCGGTTCGGTATCCTGTAAAATTAATTTATCGATGTGTGATGTGTTCGAAAAAAAGGGCAAAACCTGTTTGTCTAAAAGGTTTTGCCCTTTTACAATTATCTCATATCAGGCCGGCGGAATAAATACCGGCTCCGAATTATCAACGGAAAATTAAAGAGGTAAAATTATGCCTGGATGGGCAAGCACGGGAATCGATAGCCTGGATGTCGTATTCACAGGCTTAAAAAAAGGCGACAACGTAGTCTGGCAGGTCGATAGCATCGATGATTTTGCCGCTTTTGTTAAACCCTATATCGAACGCGCAAAACAGCAGAACCGACAGGTTGTTTATGTACGATTTGCCGACCATCAACCCCTGACCAAACCCTGTGAAGGGGTGGTTATGTACAAACTCGACGCCGGCAGCGGTTTTGAAACATTTACTACAAAGGTCCACGAGATCATCGCCAGGCAGGGAAAAGAAGCATATTATGTGTTTGATTGCCTGTCATACCTGCTGGATGCATGGGCAACAGACCTGATGATCGGCAATTTCTTCATGGTTACCTGCCCGTTTTTATTCGAGCTGGATACAATCGCATATTTCGCGCTGCTGCGCAATCGCCACTCATTCAAAACTATCGCCCGTATTCGCGAGACTACACAGCTTTTGCTGGACCTTTATAACGTAGATGGTAAATATTGCCTTCATCCGTTGAAAGTCTGGAAACGTTACTCATCGACAATGTTCCTGCCGCATATGCAGCAAGACGGCAATTTTGTGCCGATTACAAGCAGCGTCGATGTTACAAAGCTTCTTGCCTATATCTCTGAACAGGAGGTTCAGCCCTCTCATAGAATTCTTGACTACTGGGATAAGCTGTTTTCGCAGGCGACTGAAATGGCTCAAATGTGGGATATATCGGAACAGGAAAAACTGCGAGCCATGGATAGACTTTACAGAGTTATGATCGCCAGAGATGAAAGAATGTTGTCTCTGGTCAGAGAGCAATTCACCCTCGAAGATTTACAGGCCATAAAAAGCAGGTTGATTGGAACAGGTTTCATTGGCGGCAAGGCGGTTGGAATGCTCCTTGCCAACAAAATTATTTCAAAACAGGAGTACGGTTTGAGCAAGCATCTCGAACCCCACGATTCTTTCTATGTCGGCTCCGATGTATTTTATACTTATCTGGTGGAAAACGGCTGCTGGAAGCTGCGTGTCGAGCAGAAAACTAAAGAGGGATATTTTAAAGCAGCCGCCCAATTGCGTGAGAAACTTCTAACCGGAAGATTTCCCGACCAGATTCGCGAACAATTCCAGGAAATGATCGAGTATTTCGGACAGTCGCCGATTATTGTACGCTCAAGCTCCCTGCTGGAAGATGCCTTCGGTAATGCTTTTGCCGGTAAATACGAAAGCCTGTTCTGTGTCAATCAGGGCACGCCGGAAGAACGTTATACGCTATTCGAAGAAGCGGTACGCATGGTCTATGCCAGCACTATGAGTGAGGATGCACTGACTTATCGTCTGCAAAGGGGACTGGACCAGCGGGACGAGCAGATGGCACTGCTGGTGCAGCGGGTATCCGGCTCTTATAGAAATAGCTATTTCTTCCCGGACCTGGCCGGCGTCGGAATGTCACACAATGCTTTTGTCTGGAAGCCGGACCTCAATCCCAAAGCGGGAATGCTGCGGCTTGTATTCGGGTTGGGAACAAGGGCGGTTAATCGTGTCGAAGACGATTACCCGCGGATTATCGCCCTCGATCAGCCTCTTGTCAGGCCGGTTTCAGGCATGGACGACATCCGTAAATATTCACAGCACCATGTTGACCTGCTTGACACCGTAGAAAACGATTTGAAAACCGTTCCATTCCGGCAGCTTGTGGAAGAAAAATCCGGCATCAACCTGGAGATGGTTGCGGTCAGGGATTACCAGTTGGCCAGGCAGGCCAGACAAAAAGGCGTCCCCGATCCGGAATATTGGCTGCTTACATTCGAGAAGCTTTTAACTAAAACTTCTTTCGTCGAGACGATGCAGAATATTCTTAAAATTCTTCAAGAACAATATAAATACCCGGTCGATATTGAATATACTGTAAATTTCACACAAGACGACAAGCTCGTGATAAATCTTTTGCAATGCCGGCCTCTTCAGACACGCGGCGAAAAAGGCCGGGCACAAATGCCGGAAAAACCGGAAGCCGAAAAAGTATTATTCAAATGCGAAGGTTACTTCATGGGCGGTAATATATTCCAGGATATCGAAAGAATTATTTACGTCGAGCCACAGGCATATATCGATTTAACTCTTTCCGGCAAATACGACATCGCCAGGCTTGTCGGCAGGCTTAATAAGCAGATTACCAACCGTGACAACACCCCGACAATCCTGCTTGGCCCCGGCAGATGGGGCACAAGCACGCCGAGCCTCGGAGTCCCGGTCGGCTTCCATGAGATAAATAACGTCACCGTACTGGCCGAAATTGCTTATGAAGGAGCGAATTTAATCCCTGAGCTTTCCTTCGGCACGCATTTCTTTCAGGATTTGGTCGAATCGGATATTTTCTATGTGGCGCTGTTCCCGGGAAAACCCAATACGATTTTCAATATCGCGAAACTCGACAAAATGCCGAACGAATTAGAAGAAGTTCTGCCGGAAAGCGGTAAATATGCCGACGTTGTGAAACTTTACAATCTTAAAGAGCATAAACTGCGCATTATAAGCGATTTAACCTCACAACATGTCATCTGCCTCGATGCATGATTTATTCAGAAATATTACCACTAATGAAATAACCCTAAAGTGGTAGAAGTTATAGCCTGAGTAATGACTGTTTGACTTCTTTTTTAAAAAGTAAATTTTTTTAAAAAATACGTAGTTTCCACAATTGACTTAAAAGCAAAAAATTGTATATATAGATTCAATTATAAGACACGGTGCCTCAAAGGAGGAGGACTCACACCTGGAATAGGAACGGATTTGTGCGCAGAAAGTGCCGCATGTTTTCTGTGCATAGGTGTGGGCCCTGGCAATTTTTAGGTGGGGGAGGCATTTTGCTGTCAGGAAAAGGATTGAATTAGGAGCAGGGATAAATGGAGTTGGTAAAAAGGAGATGGATTAAAGGATTGAATTGGCTTTTGCCGCACCTGGGGTCAACAACGACACCGGTACGAATTGAAGACGGTCTAAATAAATTTCAATTCGCGGCAGAATCTTACTTGTATCAAACCCACTCAATCGTCGGAACTTTTCCCGCGATCGAGCATCCAATTCGTTTTTCGCCGGCATTTGTTTTGGCACATTTTGGCCGCAGCCATCCTGAATTAAAGAAAACTTTTCCTGCGCATATATAAATGGAGTGATTTGATAATTGATAGTGTGGAGATGAGGGATGAAAAACTTGTACATAATATGCGTAATACTCTTTTGTGCCGCTGGTCGTGCCTATGCCGTTTTGGATATGGTGTTCGTCGTAGATGAATCGTATTTTATGGAAGACGAACACACATGGATTGCCGGCATGGTGACGGACATGGATACGAAACTTACGGCGGCAGGTCAGATAAGAAACATGTACGCTCTCGTAGGTTTTGGCGCCGGTATCCCCGACGGCGGCCCCGAAAGCCAGATGTACTCGGTCGGCGGCACCGATTGGGGCACTGCCGAGGAATTAGCCGCCGCAACCGGAAAACTTGTAACATCCGGTGTGTGGGAGGACGGCTGGGAGGCGATTAATTTCAGTTTGAAGAACTATTACTTTCACAGTGACGCCGCTACCCACATGATAATGGTTACCGACGAAGACAGAGACCCGATAGATACCAACCTCACCTACGACAGGATGTTAAACTCCCTCACCGAGAAAAAGGTAACCCTGAACGTGGTCGTCGATTGCGGTTTCCATGACGGCACAGGCGCCAGGGCGCTCGGCGTCGATGCAAAAGGAAATGCATACGTCGCAGACGGTTCCGGCGGATATATCATGAATCCCGGAGGCATTATTGTTTCGCCGTACTGCAATACCGACACCTGCTACGTCGAGCTTGCCTGGGCCACGGGCGGTGCCGCCTGGGACATCAACCAGCTTCGAAGTATCGAACTAATTGCCAAATCGTTCAACTCGGCATTTATCGATTACCAAGTCTCGGATATGGCTTCTGTTCCCGTGCCGAGCGCTTTTTTGCTGGCTGGTATAGGCATTGGTCTTGTCCGGTCACTGCGAAAACGTAAAATTCTCTGATAAAAAGCAGTCCGCCAATAACGTTGCACACAGCAAAAAATACTGTTAAAATCCTTCAAAATGGACAAAAAGACAAACATCGACAAAGTCGTTCGCCAGCATCTGGAAATGGAACGGTTTTTTAGCGGTTTTGCCGTCAAAGGTAAAAATCCGCCGCTACAACCACAAGAATCCGAACGGCACAAGGAGGATACTATGGCTGTCGCCGAAAAAGCAAGTGAGCTGGAAAAAATCGCCGAACAAACCCGCCAATGCCGCTTATGCGACCTGGGTTCGTCACGAACCAACGCCGTACCGGGCGACGGCAATCCGAACGCCCGCATAATGTTCATCGGCGAAGCGCCCGGCGCCGACGAAGACGCTCAGGGCAAGCCCTTTGTCGGCAGAGCCGGTCAGTTGCTGGACAAAATTATTGCCGCGTGCGGCCTCAAGCGAAGTGAAGTTTATATAGGCAATATACTAAAATGCCGCCCGCCGGAAAATCGCGATCCGCGAGCCGAGGAAATCATAAGCTGCCTGCCGTATCTGCAAAAGCAGATCGAAATTATCGAGCCGGAAATCATTGTCGCCCTCGGCGCCCATGCGGCACGAACCCTCCTGGATACGACCAAATCTATCGGGCAGCTACGCGGCCATTTCGAGGAATATTACGCCGGTATCGGCCACCCGCCCATCAAACTGATGGCCACCTACCACCCCGCCTATCTGCTGAGAAATTATTCCCAGGAAAACCGAAAAAGGGTCTGGGAGGATATGAAAAAGGTTTTGGCCGAACTCGACCTGCCCATCCCCTGATTCGCATATTCTATAAAGAAAAGCCCCTGCTTGAAGGAGGAAAGGTGGAATACAGGGGCTTCTCAAAGGGTAAAATCCATATTTCTACCCAATTATATAGGCGATTGTGGACCGGCAATTATTGATTGTTTTTTTGAAAAATTTTTACTTTTTTTATTTTTTTTAAAAAAGCCCTCGTTTTGTGGAGGAGAGGGAACAGTACAAAACGAGAGCTCAATTGGAAAGTTTTTTATCATTATCCTCTGTCAAATCAATTATCCAAAGGCTATATATAAGTGCCATAAGCGTTGCCGGATATAACGCTTTTTCCGCATTTAACAGATATTCGGCGTATGACGCCATGCCCGGTAAAAATCGCCGTTTTTGCCGAATCATCAATATTTCAGCCGCAATCCACCCGGGCAAAAAATGCCGTCGCGAAGGATAATCTGCGGCTTTTGCGAGGCGCCATCGAGTTATATACCGTTCAGCATCGTGGGATTCCGCCCGGCTATCAGGATGATAATCCCGCCAATACTCCCAGCAATGCGGTTTTTTTGACTCAGTTGGTTGTAAGCGGCAATTACTTGAAGGCAATGCCGAAGAATCCTTTTAACGACATCGATAATATCAAGATGGTCGGCAATAGCGAATCTTTCCCTCAAAGCCCGGTCGATGGATATGGCTGGATTTATCAGCCAGCCACCAAAACCGTCAGGCTCAACTGGTCCGGCACGGATTCCGACGGCCTCAGCTACTATGACTATTAGGTATGCATTTACTTGCCCAAAATATCTTTCGGGATGTCTTAATATTTCTATAAATTGGGTTCGTTTTCTTGCCCCGGCGAAGCTACAAGCGAAGCCGGGTTCAACATATTATCTTGTTATCAAAGAGCTTATGCCAATTGCCTCCTGCAAATTGGGTTCGTTTTTTCAAATTAACTTGTCGGTCGTATATCGCATGTCGTATGTCGGAAAAAAAGTGTTTTTATGTGATTAGTGGATTAGCGTATTTGTTAATTAGCCGACTTAAATTCCTGAAAATAATCTCTAATGAACTAATTCTCTGATTAACTTATTCGCTGACTTGCCCCCTTCTATTAGATGATTTACCATATTTAATTGTAGAATCACATTTTATCTCGTTCCGGCTAAAATTCAAGGAGAATCCCCGCTTTTTAAGATACCTCGCAGGGGACGGCATTTTCTCCCCCTCAAAAAATATCCAAAACCATAAAAGATTTTATATCCTTGTGTAACGATAACTTACGCATAAAAAAGCTCCTAAAATCGAACAATTCGAAAAAAATTTAATTTTTTTTCAAAATTACAATCAATATTTGCTAAACGAGAAACGCCTAATAATATGGACGAAGAAATTGCATAAAGCGAAACTAACTAAGTCGGTCAAACTGATATTTGTTTTAGTTGAGGGGAATATGCAATGTGCAGGGAATGGATATTTGGCCGGTGCCAGAAAAGGATTCTCAATCATTCATGCGTGAAATCCCCGGCCGGACCTGTAGAAAAAAGCCAATCTGATAGAACAGGATTTACCCTCATCGAGCTTCTGGTTGTAATCGCAATCATTGCGCTGCTTTTAGCGATTTTCGTGCCTGTTCTTCAAAATGTCCGGGAACAGGGCCAGCGGGCGGTTTGTCTTAGCAATCTCAGGCAGCTAACTACGGCGTGGATCGTCTATGCCGACGAACATGATAGTAGTCTTCTCTGGGGTATCTCTACGGGCAGCAGTAGGTGGAGCATAGGAGAACCGCCGCATGTACATGAGATATTCCGTGTAGGCTGGGCAACCGGCAGGAAGGGACGTTCTTTAACCGAAGGTACCTTGTGGCCGTACCTCGGAGATATCGATGTTTACCGCTGCCCCGGGGGCCGGGCCGGCCATGTATTTACATACGTGATAGTTGCCGCAGCAAACGCCTCCGATGTAGAAGGGACACTCTCGACGGAAACGAATACGAGACCGACAGATCCCGGCAAACGCATCGGCAAGACAGTACTCAAACTGACCAAGCTCACGGATATCGTTAGCCCGGGTGCTGCTCAGCGTGCGGTATTTATAGATGAGGGCCAAATGTCAAATTTTTGCTTCTATGTCAATTATCTTTATCCCATGTGGAATGGGATCAGTCCCCCTCCGATACACCATTCGGATGGTGTCACGCTCTCCATGGCGGATGGTCATGCAGAATACTGGAAATGGAAAGGACGTGAGACAGTAGAAGGTCTGCCCCGTACGACAACCACTATTGGTGATGGCAGGTTGTTTTATGAAAAAACAGAAGAGGATTACGAACCGCAGACCGAGGACGGCTTATACGATCTACAGAGGCTCCAAAGAGCAGTATGGGGCAGATTGGGATATCCCTCCGAGCAAAATAAATAATTTTAAAGGAACAGCTAATAGGAAAGGATGCCTTAAGTGATACGCAAACATCATATCCTGAGAATCACACTAATAGTAATATTGTTACTTGGAAATGTAGCTAATTCGATAGGCTCTGATAAGCCTGCACTGATGGAAAAAACTATTATAGCCATCAAGAATTGTATGGCCGGCTCACCCGCTCCCTGGCCAAACGAATGGAAAACCGAGTATATAGATACGATTCGTAAGGCGATTGAGCCTTATCAGGATTCTCCTGAATATGCAAAGAGATTGGAGATTCTTCGAAATGGATTTCGACCATACTGGGAAGAACTAAAAAAAAGTAATGACAGGCCTTTATTCGAGGTTCATTGTGCCCAAATCCGCTGGTACACAGAGAATATTATGACCACAGAATTTCCGGGCGAAGAGGAAAAAAAGAAGCTGAAAAATCAATACGAAGACCTCTGGAACTACGCGGCAGGTTCTCTTTTAATATAATTTCCATTTCTCGATCCGAATATTGTTCAAAAGGCCAAATCAGATCATCTCAATGATTGTTTCAATAAGATTGCAGTGCCGTTGCTTCCGGTTTTTTCAAGATCTATGACTGAAGCCCAAATTGAGCAAATCAAGAAACGCTGGCATAGCCTTCGTTACGCTCGTGTCGATTTTTGGCAATCGCTTGGCGGTGATGAAACAAAATCTACTGTTAGTCATGATATTTCATCAATCAATTCACATCCCGATTATGTCTTGACTCAAAGAAGCTTGACTCAATTACTTTCACGTACATGGGTGATTGTTGCACCCGCTCCTGATTACTTCCGGGATGCGGTTTTGAGTCGAGGCGAAATCCAGAAACAACGCCAAAAGGCGTTATCGGAGGCGCGAAGAAAGGAAATACGTCTGGAAAGAGAATATTCAGGACAATTGTTGCAGTCCGAATACATCAGTTTCCTTCTGGCTGCTCTTTTAGAAACAACGGAGTATTTACAGGATTCTATATTTATTGGGGAGCAGAAAGAAACCGAATTCGAGCAGCAGAACAGAACCACGAAAGGAGGTGATGCCTATGATTTATTGAATAATGTCTCTACAGAATAGTAGAGGTAGTGTCTTAACTTAATTTATAAGAATGAAGGGAGTCTGATTATGAAACCAAATGTCTATTGTGCATTTGTAATTGCAATGCTTTTTGTCTCGACGGTTGCCTTTGGTGAGATTATATACACTGGTGACGTATATGAATTGGAGGACCCATTAGGCAGTGTGAGTGGTACCACTGCGTACCATAGTGCATCGGGTTATGATGATGGCGGTGATGCTTACGGAGGAGGTATGGGTTACGGTCATGGATGGGAGTATATCTACACCACAGAAGAAGGCACTTACGACTGGTATGGCTATGTCTACGCATGGGCAGAAGCCGAATTATTCCTCTTTGGTAACCCCGAGCTATACAGCTGGGCCAGCGCTTATGCAGAGGCTTACATTTATATAGGTAGTACTTGGCCTTACTTTGAACGTCATTTCACGGCGTCAGCATCAGTATTTTATACCGATGACCCTCTAGAAGACTATGAAGGCGCTTACTCGGACTATTATGACGGTTCAGATTACTGGTTCTATGAAAATGAAGGCGTCGATAGCGAGCATTGGGCTTTAGCCTGGGCATCCGTAACTGGGGCGAATAACTCAGGATATTGTCATGCATGCGCCAGGGCCTGGGGCGATATGTGGTAGTATGTCTTTTCGTGTCACTTATAGTTTGAGAATGGGTTGTATACCGACTTGCCACATCACAAGACAGACATAGATGTTGCTGGTTGCAACCTGATCTTATGACCTATTGGGAGGACAGTGACTTATGCTTGAAGATCACCAATATTATGTGATGATAGAAAAAAGGATCCAGGATATTCTTTTGAGATTATTGCCGATTCTGATATACACGGTTAAAGTCACTGTCCTGCTCTTGATGATTGCAATGCCTGGTGCCTTGTATGCTGAAGATGCCAACGAGATACATCTGCGTGTATTCGAGTTCTCAGCAGAGTTTTATATGCCCATAGGACGGGGCCGTCTTGACGGCCTGATGGCTTCCGATGGCTCTGATTATCGTATTGCAACCTACTGGCTCGAACCTGCTGTATTTCGTGACAGCACGGTCTTTCTCCGTTACAGCGACTTCATCTTTGACAGAGAGGTCGTGATCTATTGGGTTCGCGGAGCATCACAGCCCGGAATATTTAACTTGTCTGATAATCCCGGCGATCCTCTGCTACCAAGACAGAATTCGGTTGAAGCGGTTGTTCGGTCAGCCCCGGCCATTTTGAGCCGCATAAGGTATCAGCCTGAGGATGCAAACAATTCTCTGGAATTAGCGAATTTCTTTCAGGAGAGTCGTGATCAGACAAAATATATGTATGAGGTTTTACCCGACGAAACAGATAGTAACAATCTCTCGGAAGGGACAGCCCCAGACGCACATATCCTTAATACACTACCCTTCGGAAGGCTGTATTCTAAAGAGACGCGAAACGATGGTTCCATAGTCTGGCAGGCGCGAAGGGCTTTAAATGGTCAGCCTGTTGTCATCGTAACGATAAAACCCATTGAATGCATTGAAAAAGACCGGTACATAGGCACTTTCGATGCACAAACTCTTGGGCGGTGGGAGCTCATACCATATTCCTACAGAGCCTATTGGTCTTTTAACCGGGAATTTTCCAAACTAAGCGGTCTGGAAAATAACCAAGAAAACGGCCGTGTGCTTTATGACAAGATCGAATCCTATATGAACAATGATAGAATGCCTGGACAGGTATGTCTGGCACTTAATCGTCTGCTCTTCAAGACATCTCTGATGACAGAAGATATAGGTTGTGTATCACAATCCGCCAATGCATTTGTAACATGTCTTTGCCAAAATGATTCAATAAGCACATATGAAAGTTTGCTGGAATTAGCAAGAATCTCCGGGCAGATTGAGAAACAATATCCCCAGCGGGCTAAAGATTTGGTCCAACCGCTTGTTGAACAGTTGGTCAAACATACCGGTAACGAAGCTTTAACCGGTACTGAGAGAATAATGAGGTCGATCATTAGTAATAAGTGGTTCACCTATGGAGAACTGCTGCTTGATGAGATTCAAAGACAGAATCCCGAGGACAAAGGTGTTATTGAAAGACTTATTACCAGACTCGATTCATCAAGCTTGTCAAGAAGACGGGAGCAAGCTGATCTTAGTGAATTGATGCCGTCCGTGAAAAAGTATATGGAGCAGCTTGATACCAATCCTCCCAAAGGACAAATCGATATCAACGATGTGCGGTATATCCTGGAAAAAGGGCTCGCAAGATATTACAAGGATAGCAATTCCGAAAAAATGTATAAGATTGTAGATAATATTATCAAATCGATCCGATTGATTGTCGGAGAGGGACCTTTCTGTGGTGATAAGGAGGAACTGGTAAAATCCATCGAACAATTCTCAGAGCTTTACCTCGTTGTCGAAAAATATAAAGAGCCGATAGATACGGTTCTGGCTACGTTTTTAGCCCTATCCTTTTACGATATCTCAACACCTGAAGACCATGATTTGTTGTTTTCGCAAATTCACAGTATTTGTCTTAAGTTTCAATCTCTTATGAATACGATGTTAAGTGAGCGTGGACTTGACTCGCTTGTAACATCCGAGGATGTTGAGGGAATCTTTGATACGTATGAGAAGGTATTTCGTAAATATATCGATGATCCACTCTGGCCGACATTTAAGTTTCCTTTAACAGCCAATGAAGAAGTACGGTTAAACAACAGACTTAAACTCGGTTTTGAACAGCTTAAGACGTCTTTAGATAAAATGTCTCTTATGCTCAAGTATGGGGGACCCAGTGAGGAATTAAAAAAGAAAACAGTTTATGAAATATCCCGTGCTATACAGCAATTGATACCCGGTACGGCATTTCTACGCACTCCCTCATATTCCGGTGTTTCCTGTCAATATCGGGCTGGATACGGATTTACGGCAGTTATAAAAGGCCCATTTTTTGAAGAAGGCAATCGCCCGAAAGAAAAATTCAAGGCGATGAAGTATTTTCATCTCGGCCACAGGCTTGAGGATATCGTAGAACATGAAGCGAATATGGCAGAGCATCCACAGGAACCTTAAAGAGATTTTCACAATAAGAGATTTTTTTTCTAGGTAATAGAAAATATGCCGGTAAGAGCTATTGTTGCTCCGGGACTTTTTGGAACAGTATGTTCTCTTTGGGATTTTCGTTCGGATCTTCCGGCAGCGTGTAATCGGGATATTTCTTCGTATCCACGATGTATTCGGGATAGCTGAATCGCTGTGTCCACCATGTAGTTCCGCCTTCGGAGACATTGCCGACGAAAAAATCCCGCGTCCGGCCCTTGACTGTATTTTCGCCCATTTCGATGTGAAAGCTGTCGATGGCAAGCTCCACGATAAGCTGCCTCTGGTCGGGGATGTAGTGGACTGTCCAGAGTCCCGGCTTGAAGGTTCCTTTGCCGCCCATGAGCATCGGGACGATTGTTGTGCGTCCCGGCTTTATCGCGACCTCGCCGATGTTGAACTTCGCCGATGAGATTTTTCCGTCCGGCTCAAGTACTATTTCCCAAAAGCCGAAGTCGGCTTTCCACCTGCCGGCCAGGGACGGCGGAAATTGCCCGTCGCCTTCGACTGTTACCTCGACGCTGTTGTTAGTCCGGCAGCCGTGCGGCAAAATAACAGAAAAAGAAAACAGTAATATCGGCAGTAATCGCTTCATAGCACAAACCTTTATTGGTTAAAGAATATACCGATTTTAGGAAATATTCGCCTTTGCTACAATAAAAAAAGAGACAAGCCACGTGAACTTGTCTCTTTTACAATAGATTTGTGGATTATAACTGCTTTAAGTGTACTATTTGCGTTTTCTCAGGAACAAAGCGCCAAGGCCGAGCAACGCAATCGTCATCGGTTCAGGAACGATGGATACATTGACCGAAGCGACCGGCGTGGTATATTCCGGGTCGATAAACAGCGAAATTTTTGCCGTTTGTCCAAGCTCGCCTCCGGAGTAATCCACGTTGAACTGAGGACCGGTGCTGATCGGCATAGAGCTGGACGGGCTCATTCCCGTGTTTATCTCGTATCCGGCGCCCCATCCGGCTTCCTGATATGGCGAAGCGGCAGCTAAATCTCCCGCCGCATCCAGAGCTACTATATTGCTCAGCGCTCCGGTACCGCCTTCTTCGACAATTATGTATCCCAACCAGCTTGATGCATCTTCGCCTACTATCGTGATTACCGAGGTCGTACCCTGTACGAGCTCTACGGTTGAAGTGGGGACGCCATCGACTTCCAGCAAGAGGGCGTTTGCCGCCGAGGTCAGTGCAAAAACCAATAGAAGTACCACTAATCTTTTCATCATCTTCTCCTTTCTTTATCCTTTATATATTCCTCTGGGAGGAATATTTATACTCGTCACACTTGGATATCGCCGGGCGTCGTTTTCCGTGGCCTGTTACGGACAATCCGCTGCCGGGCTGTTGGCCACATTCCAGTTGGCAATCAGAATATCCAGGTCGTTCGTCGAGACCCTGAACTGCTGTTTGCCCTGTGGCATGTGGTCGAAATCTGCGCAAATCTGGTTGCCGGTCAGCTCGCTGAGCGGCTTGTTCCACGCCGCAATCAGGATATCGAGATCGTTGGTCGATACCCAGAACTGCTGCTTGCCCTGAGCAAGTCCGTCCGCGTCACCGTGGCATTGTCTCGGATTGATTTTGGAAACCCAGCAATCGGGTTTGCCTACGGCTACCCACTGTTCGGGTTGGGCGCCTGTGTAATCCGTTGTCGCGCCGGCGTTGATCGGGACATCAGTTGCGCCGTCTAAGTTAACATCCGCCTCAGTTGCGTCTTCGAGCACCACGTTACCGCGGGTCGCATTTGTGGTAACGGTGAGCAGGCATGATTCGCTGCAGGTAACCGTGCATAAAGTGCCTGTCTTCGGAGGCGCCTGAGTGTCGTAGAGCGAGCCCATCTCGATGGTAATACCGCCGGTTCCCAGACCGCCGAGCGCGCCCGGGTCGTTTGCATCGGCGACGGGACTGTAATCACTCTCGTCCCAACTTTCGACTTCGCCGGTATCAAGGACTGTGATGTAGCGGCTGAAGTTTGCCGGGAAAATTCCGTAGCCGTTGTTGTCATCGCCTCTGGCGTAACCGTCGATACTCTGGATAACGCCCGTATCGACCGTGATATCCAGTGCGAAGGCTCGTGCTAATTCGTCGCCGGAATAGTTAATCGCCACCACTCCTTCGCCCATGTCAAGGGCTGTTATACTGATAGTGGCCCAGACAGGGGTAGCGAACAAGACTACCAATATCGGGAAAATCACCTTTCTCATTATTTGACCCTTTCCTTTCTTCTCTTTCTCAATGCAAAGCTTCTGACTTTGCATAATCCTGGTTTTCTCTCAATTCTCTTTTCTGCTTATCTATAATGACAAATACTCTTATTTATTGTTAATATGGAGAAGCCTGAAATGTTTAAATATAACAGGCCGGCCGATATAAACGACACTTGAGCTATCTCTACCCTGCCTAAATCCTACTCCTTTCTCACCCAGATGGTGAAATCATTGAAGTAATCCTGTTAAAAAAGACTTTTAACGAAGATTTAGTGTATATTAACACACCTTCGGAAATATTTCAAGAGAAATCTGACGAAAATTCAAAAATGATGATTTTCCAAGATTGCCCCCAATCACCCCACGCATAAAAAACGTCAAATGTCGATATCGCATATCTTTAGAATCAAAAAAATTAAGCAAATGGCATATTACAATGTCGGCGTCAAAAAAAAATTGGTGAAAGATTTTGCCGGATTAAATTCGATAAATAATTAGTAGGAAGCGGCGATTTTGGGGTAAAAACCGGTTTTTTTACTATTTTTTTTTGTTCTTATATGGATTTTCCTCGCCGCTGTGTTAATGTTACCGCTATGTACAACTTCTTGAAGGGACGTCTGGTAGTTGTGAGGCTGTGCCTGCTGGTGACCGCTTTATTGCTGATTGCCATCGGTATAATTACTATTTACTCGGTCGGTCATCCGGCGGATTCCAGTCAAGCCGGCCGAATCGAGAAGAAATTAGGCGGTTATTGGGAAGACCAACTGAAGTTTGCCGGATTGGGTATTATTTGTTTTATTATTGTAAATTTGATAAATTATCGGCGGTTTGGGGCAATCAGTTACTGGATTTTTGCACTTGGTTTAGTTGCCTTAATTTATTTGTTTGTAAGTCGTTATGTTGTTGAGTTACCTTTTGCTCCTGAAAGTAAAACATTTGCCCACCGCTGGCTTGTTTTTCCGGGTTTGCCTAATATCCAGCCCTCGGAATTTTTTAAGCTTGCTTATATCCTGACGCTTGCCTGGTATCTGCGATACCGAAGTAATTACCGTAATTTCAAGGCTCTTATAGGGCCTTTTGTTCTAACCCTTTTGCCGATGTTCCTGATTTTGCTTGAGCCGGATTTGGGGACTGTATTGTTAATGATGCCGGTTCTTTTTACAATGCTATTTATCGCCGGCGCGAAGGGAAAACATCTTTTAATTATTATTCTGATGACTATTATTGTCAGCCCGTTGCTTTGGGGCAAAATGAGATCTTATCAACGAATTAGAATCAGTAGTGTTTTATTACAAAATTCCTGGATCCGTGAAAAGGCCGAAGAGCATGAATGGTTAGGCGAGATTCTTGTCGGTACGAAGTTCACCGAAAGGCAATGGGAAAATGATTGGGGATATCATTTGATTCGCTCGAAATGCGCAATCGCTTCCGGCGGAATAAATTCAGGCGCAGGATACGGTTATAGGCAGGGGCCTTTTGTGAAATATAATTTTCTTGGTGAGAGACATAACGATTTCATTTTTGCCATCATTGCTCAGCAATGGGGTTTTTGGGGCTGCCTGGGTTTGCTCATACTTTATGTTGTCACTATTGGTTGCGGACTTAAAATTGCCGCAAATAATACCGATCCGTTCGGCAGATTGCTTGCAGTGGGTATCGTTGCTATGTTTGTTGTTGAGGTGATAATAAATATTGGTATGACGATAGGCATTATGCCGATTACAGGATTAACGCTGCCGTTAATAAGTTATGGCGGATCGTCTCTGTTGGTGAATATGACTGCGATTGGGCTGTTGAACAATGTCGGAAGATGCAGACCTTTTAGCCTGGCTCGAAAGGTGTAGATAAAAAAAGGGCAAAATATTTCTTTTTTGTGACCGAGGCTGTTTATTAAGGGTATTATCATCGGGCGATTGTATAATTCATATTTTTTTAGTCTTTTGGATTTTCTTTTATGATAAGGGGTTTTAGACAAATTGCTTTCCTGACTGCGCTAAGCAGAATTTTCGGCCTTGTGCGTGACATAGCCTACGGTCATTTCTTCGGTGCCGGCGGATTATTCGACGCCTGGATAATCGCGTTTCGGATACCCAATCTCAGCCGGAGACTTTTCGGCGAAGGTGCGGCATCGGCTTCTTTTATTCCTGTTTATTCCGAGGTCCTTCACAAGGACCGTACACGGGCCGCCGGGCTGCTCAACACGGTAGTGACGGCCCTGTTCGTCATTTTAGCTTCTCTTGTTCTTATAGGTGAGGCGGTCATCTGGTTTTATTATAAATTCTTCGCCCGAACGAATGAGACGGAGCTGATATTATCGTTAAGCTCAGTAATGCTGCCGTATATGTTATTTGTATGTTTGGTTGCGATTCTTGCCGGTATATTGAATGTGCACAGGCATTTTGCCCGGCCCGCCCTGGCGCCGATTGTATTGAATTTTTTCATCATAGGTACAATTTTATTGACCGGCTGGGTTTTGAACATTGAAATCAGACAGCAGCTTTTTTATGTGGCGATTGCGGTTCTTATTGCCGGGCTTGTGCAGATAGCGATACAGGTTCAACCTCTTCGCCACTCGGGAGTATCCATTCGTCCGGCATGGGATATCCGGTCGGAGCCTTTCAGGAGAATACTCTTGTTGATGGGGCCGATGATAATCGGTCTGACTGTAACTCAAATCAACACTCTTGCCGACGACCTTATTGCATGGTGGTTTTCAGGTTCTGATGAGAAGGGGCCTTTCTTCGAGTTGTTGGGCAGACAGATTCAATACCCGATGTGGCGAGGTTCGGTCTCGCATCTGTATTATGCCCAGCGTCTTTACCAGCTGCCGCTGGGAGTGCTTGGCATATCGCTGGCGACCGCGATATTTCCGGTGATGAGCGCCGATGCCGCAAGGGGAGATTTTGCCGCATTGAAGGCGACTATCTCAAAAGGTATCCGGGGGACGGTTTTTATAGCCGTCCCGGCGACTATTGGGATAATAATTGTTTCCGGGCCGCTTATATCAGCAGCGTTCGAGCACGGCAGGTTTACCACCGAAGACACGAAGATGGTTGTACAAACGTTGGGTTTCTATGCTATGGGATTGTGCGCATACTGTGCGCAGCAGGTTCTTGCCCGGGCGTTTTATTCTATGCAGGATTCGAAAACGCCCATGCGAAGTGCGTTGGTGGCCGTCGTTACAAACTTCCTGTTGAATCTGACTCTTATCTGGTTTTTAGGGCGTGCCGGTTTGGCGGCTGCGACGGCGATTTGCGCGTATTTACAGGTCGTTATTTTGACTATAGTGCTTCGAAGAAGGCTGGGGCATGAGGTGTTGGCCGGATTGGCGAATACTCTGGTGAGGACGTTCATCGCTGCGGCGATTATGAGCTTTTCAGGTTTATTAATTCTATTTCTAATGAAAAGACTGCCCGATAGTCGTTTATTCGATGTTTTAAGGCTTGCTGCCGTCGTACCTTCGGCGGCAGTTGTTTATGCGCTGTGCTCCAGGCTTCTGCGTATCGAGATGCTTTCTCTTTTCACCGGTAAAAGAGCCGGTTAATATCGGAATTTCATAATCGCTATCCGGCATGATTTATTGAAATGTTATTAAAATCGAGGCGAAAAAAGGCCGAAATCCGTAAATAGAGTAACTTTATTTGTGTCTAAATAAAAGTTGACATAATTCGGTCCTATGGGTACAAAAATTTGACTGGTACTTTTTAAATCATGTATAAAGGGCGATATTATCGCTCTTTTTCGGGATAGACAAATGCAGGGAAGATTGTCTTTTTTATCGCTTTTATTATTTCTTTCAGGCTCTTTTTGTGTCTCGGTCCGCGCATTTACATCGGAAAGTATTTTACGAACACAGACAAATCCCGGCTCAGTTTTTCCATCAGGGGCTATGCCGAACGCAGATACCCTTTTCTCGGCTTCGGTGGGAAAGTTGTTTTACGAGATAGCTTATGATTTGGCTGCCTCCGAAGACGCCGGTGCTTACGAAGTCGAACAGGCAATCATATTTATCAGAGCCGCTATGGAGCTTGACGGGAATAATCCCTCTTTTCGACCTTTATTACTCGACCTGGCTTCCCGCAACAAAGAACGTGACTATTCAAGTCTTGTGTATTTACTGCTTACAGACTACGTTGATGAATTTGCCGATCTGGAAATTGCGGAAAAGGGCATCGAATATCTGCTCGCTCGACAGGAAACTCCCGAAGAGCGAGAGAAGCTTCTCGAACAGATGCTGGGAAATATTGCCAACAACAACTCGGTTCTCGGTTCCGAGTTGGCGACAATGCTGGGTATATTGAAGGCCGAGAAGCCGGACCTGAAAGCCGCCGAGTTTTATCTTGTCCAGGCGTACAAAAATAACAGGTATAACAAACATGCCTTCGTAAAGCTCGATGAGATATCGCACGAACAGATTGAGCCGATATTATACCTCGAACATTTCCGGCTGGCATTGCGTGAGAATCCGGTGGATCTTGAAGCGGCTATAGCTTTTGCCCTTCATGCCGAACAGCTACAGCTTTACGATGTGGCTGCGGTGGCTTACCAATATTGTGCCGAATTGTATTCTTACTTGTATCCGACGGAAATTCTTTCGTCACGCATATATATTCCCTGGGCGATAAGCTGCTACAACTCTCAAAAGAATCGATCGAAGTGCCTGGAAATCGCCGAACAAATCCGTCGGACAGGCAAATTTGATCTGCGACTTGAAGCGATAGCGGGCAGGGCCGCCATCAAGCTCGGCAACGACGAGCTGGCGACACAAATCCTCCAGAATGCCGAGCAGAAGGCCGGGCAGTTAGTGACACGGAATCAGCAACAGGTTGCAGACGGCTCGGCGGATTCGCAGACCGTTCGTTTGCAGCAGGTTGATGCCACACAGATGGCTTGGTTCTATAGTTTTGTGGTCCCGCTTCCTGAGACGGCTTTGATGTGGGCGAATAATGCTTTTTCGAGTCAGCAAAATTCTGTCGCGGCGGCCTCTATTATGGCGTATGCACTCGTGATTAATCAGGAGTATGAAACGGCAAAGCCGCTGCTTAAGAAATTCGGTGGTAACCAGATTTCTGATTTGGCCCTGGCTCGAATTCAATTGATCGAGGGAAAAAATGATACTGCGATTAAAACTCTCAGGGATTCAATCGCAAGAGATCCCGGCTCGTTCGCCGCCGAATGGGCGAAGGATATTTTGAGCCGTCAGGGGCAGAAATATGTTCCACCGATAAAGCCGGAATCTGTTTTGGATGGTCTCGAAAAAAGCTTCGGCGGCAATATCGTTCCGGTTTTTACCCGGCCGGAGCAGATTATCTCGATAGAGTTCAGTGTTCCCGCCAGAGAATTTCCATACGGCAGTTCGTTCGACGGTTTGGTAACGGTCGCAAATAATTCGTCCGAGCCTTTAGTGATAAGCGATGGTGGACTGTTTACCGGAGGTATCAGAATCGACGCCGATATTGTCGGTGACCTTAATGTGAAAATTCCCGCCTTCGTCTCTAAAAGAGTTCGAACAACCCTGCTTGTCGGACCGGGACGAAACATGCTTATACCTGTAAAGCTTTTTGCCGGTGAATTGAAAAAGACGCTCACTTCATATCCTCAAGCAACCCTGGATATACAATTTACATTGTTTTTGGATCCTGTCAGGACCGATGACGGGAAGATTACGAACAAGTTGACTTATATAACTCCGGCACAGGTTCACGTTCGACGCCCCGGTATCAGGCTGACAAGCCGATTACTTTCGGATCGTTTGAACAATCTGGTTTTACCGGGTCGTATCGAGGATAAAATTCAAACTGCCGAGCTTTTCACCGGGCTCCTAAAAGAGCAATATGCTTTTTCCTCGCGCATGTCGCCTTATAATATTACGAATGCCGATGGTATGACTGATTTGCTGAAAACCGGTCTGTCTCATCAAAACGGATTGTTGTTGAATCCGGGCCGAAATCAATGGGAGGTGAAAGTGCACACTCTGGCCGATATGCGTTCTCTGCCGCTCGATTATAATTTAATGAGTGCGGTTTCCGAAACTTTGAATAACGACCGATGGCCGGTGCGTTTAATGGCCCTTTACCTGTTGGCTGAAAATCGCCAGAGCGGTTTTGAAAAGGTCCTGGAATGGGTGGCAAGAAACGATTCGAATCAATCTGTTCGTGATATGGCGTTTTTGCTGAAAGGGGCGTTATTTGGCGGGTCGTCACGAAATCCGGCCCCGGCGGTGGAAAAATTCAATGAACCGATCGGTTAAAAATTGCGTAAGTGTTAGAACTTGCTTTCCGGCAGGGCGTAGTTAGAAGTCAATAGTGGCTTATATTCGGCGGGATCGAGTATATTGGATTTTTGCCCGGCCGATGTAAAAATATAAAATTCCTGATTGTGGGTATTTTGAATAATTTCTTTAAAAAATATTGTTGTAATATCGTCGTAATTTTGTAACATTCCCTATTCATGCTGGATGATTTGGTTCTGTTAAGATAGCATTAATACCGTTTTTTATTGAAAGGATAGTATAAATGCCGGCAAAAGTAGATGAAGAAAAATGTACTGGTTGTGAGACATGTGTTTCGGAATGTCCGAGTGAAGCTATCGGCATGGTTGACGAAAAGGCGGTTGTTGACGCAGAAGCCTGCATAGATTGCGGCGTTTGCGTCGATGCCTGCCCTGTCGAGGCAATCAGTCTGGAGTAATTTAGGTCGGCCCCATCGTCTAGGCAGGTCTAGGACACCGGGTTTTCAACCCGGCAACAGGGGTTCGAATCCCCTTGGGGCTATTAGCGACGGCCGTTTTTCGGCGAAAAACGGCATTTTTGTTTTCCCTGTATCATATTTTTACCTACCAAAAACACGCCGCTTTTAACGCAAACAGAGTATCCAAAAATATCCTTATTCCTGAGCTGCGATGAAAAATCGAATTTGTAAGTATATATATTACAGAAACTAACAAATTACACAGAAAATGTGACGGTATCATTCACCTCTCGATATATTATAGCAATTCAAGAAAAGGTGTAACCACATGATTCAAACCATCCTTTTGCATCACTGGCGGTAATCGCATCAAGTGCTTTGGCAA
>JAFGBG010000218.1 GCA_016933295.1 Sedimentisphaerales bacterium
ATCGCCGCCAAGCACGGCAAAAGCTACTATCAGGTCAGAAATACCATGGCAAAAATCCTGCGAATAATCGAATCACAGCCCCCCCTGCCTCAGAAAGGAACGCTCAATCATGGCAGAATACACAATCACAAAAAGTTTCACGAACCAGACGGCCATAACGGACAAAGTCGCCGCGGTCTGCCGGATGTTCGGCCTGGCTGTCGCAAAGCTGCGGCAAAAACGAACGCATAGCTGCCGGCTCGAAATCAATTCCGGCGATATCGTCTATATCACAGGCCCATCGGGCTGCGGCAAAAGTGTGCTGCTCGCCGAGCTGGAAAAATCCATCCCGGCACAAGAGAGAATCAATCTCTCGCAGATAAAGCTGCCGGCAGACAAAACCGTAATCGACTGTTTCGAGACCGGCCCGCTGGCAAGCCTGCGTCTGTTGGGAACCGCCGGTCTGAACGATTGCTTTTGCGTTCTCAATCAGCCGTGCAATCTCAGCGAGGGCCAGCAATACCGCTTTCGCCTGGCGATGGCACTTGCTTCGGGCAGGAAATTCGTCTTCGCGGACGAGTTCTGCTCGGGCCTGGATCGAATTACCGCCGCGTCGGTTTCATGGCGGCTGCGGCAGTTCGCCGACAAGACTGGCACAACGTTTATCCTCGCCTCAAGCCACCGTGACACACTGCTGGATCTATCGCCGGAAGTTATAGTTACAAAGGATTTTTCAGGAACGACGGAAGTTGTTTACAAAAATAAAAGGCGAAACGTCTGACGTAGGGGCGGCCCCGCGTGGCCGCCCTGGGCAACCACACAGGGTTGCCCCTACATTAAGAAAATGAAAACACGATGCAGCTTATATAAGAAACTCGAAATTTCCTGCGGCACTTACGACGATTACCTGGCCCTTGCGAAATATCACTATCGCGGCGGAAATGTCGGTCAGATATCGGCGATATACACGCTTCGGCCCGCGGCGAAAATATTTCTGCCGGTGCGGACCGTCGGCGTAATTGTTTATTCGAGGCCTGTGCCGTCGCTTGAGCTGCGAAAGCTCGCCACGGATAATTTTTTCATGGGCTTCGACAGGAGCACGCAGCTTGCCCTTCTGAACAGGCACGTCCGGCGAATCAGCAGGGTCATCATCGAGCCGCGTTTTCGCGGGCTTGGCCTGGCGAGCAGGCTTGTTCGCGAGACTTTGCCGCTCGTGAATGTCCCCATCGTCGAGGCACTCGCGGTGATGGGCGAGGTCAATCCATTTTTCGAGAAGGCCGGCATGAAGGCCTTTCGAGCACCGGAAAAAGAGAGCAACGTTCGTCTCAAAGAGGCACTAAGCTCCGTCGGTATCGAAGAGCGGCTGTTTATCGACCCAGAGGCGGTTGAGAGGATAATCGAATCTCTGCCGCAGGACGAGGCGGAATTCATCGAGGCCGAGACGCGTCAGTTTCTCAAGAGCTACACCAACCACAGGTACGATCGCCCGTCACCTGCTCGCACTCAGTTCGTTTTGAACAAGCTTTCGTCACGGCCTGTCTATTACATATGGCATAACCAGAGGAAAATCCAAAAGTTAAAAATTAAAAACTAAAAACTGCGGAATCCGCCTAAAGAAAATAAAAAGTTAAAAGCTAAAACTTAAAACTGTGGAATCCGCCGAAGGCGGATGACTTCATTAATTTTGCGTTTTTCACTTTAAGTTTTTAGTTTCTCACGGGATGACTTCAAAAGTTTTAAGTTTTTCACTTTGAGCTTTTAGTTTTATGAGGTTCTTATGAATGACAATAAGCAAAATCAGATTCAAACAATACCCCTCGGCAAGCTCGTCGAGCATCCGGACAATCCGAACAAAATGAGTGCGGCAAAATTCGCCAGGCTGGTGAGCAACATCGAGCGAACCGGCCGCTACGAGCCTGTCATAGTTCGGCAGCACAATCATTATTACCAGATAATCAACGGCCATCATCGCGTCAAGGCACTTCGGCAGCTCGGTCAGAAAACCGCCGACTGCCTTATCTGGGACGTTGACGACCACGAGGCGAGGATACTTCTTGCCACGCTGAACAGGCTTGGCGGCACGGACGTGCTCGATAAGAAAATCGCCCTGCTGAAGCAGCTTAATAAAGTAATGCACGCGAAAGACCTGTCGAATTTTTTGCCGGAGTCGGCGAAGCAGCTCGAACGCCTGGCGAATCTGAGGCTTCCAAAAATGAGGATGATAACAAAACAGCCGAACTTTTTGCGAGCGATGGCATTTTTCGTCAGGAACGAGCAGCACAAAATAATCCGGCGGGCACTGGATTTAGCCGAAGTGACGGCGGCGGACAAAATACAAATGACAAAGGCACAAAGAAACGCCGCGGCACTTACCCGAATGGCGGAGAGCTTCATAGAAGCGAATGAAAATTTCGAAGCGTGCTAAAGTGAACTAAAGTCTTGGGAAAACAACAAAACAGAAACATCTGATAGCGGAAAGGAACTTATTATGTCCGAGCAAAAACAACACGATACAACGGCGGAGCTAAATCCATATACTGTAAGATTATTAAATATGACCAGCGGCAAAAACTTCGTGGATCGTCTATTCAATTCACTGCTCGACGACATCGAACAAATGATAGATACGGTCAGAAACAAAGATTACGACAACTATTGTAATTTTGTAATCGCACTGGATTTTTACAGAATTATTCTCATAAATCTCTGTCATGAAACAGAAGCCTTCCAAACACTCAAAAAGACACAAAATCTTCTACTTGAAAAATTAGCAAAAAGTTAAATGTCTCATTTGAAATAAAAATCTACAAATGAAAATCAAATATGTCCAACTTGAAAGCGACGCATTCCTGACGGATCTGGATTTTCTCCAGTACTCGCCCGCCGAGCGGGGATTGTATTGCAGCATGATATTTTATCTCAATTCCAACAACGGCAAATGCGAATTCGACGCGTCGGCTTTGAGCCGATTATGCAACTGCAAAAACATTCAGGAGTTTGAAAAACTATGGGAGAAAGTTTCAAAAAAATTCCAGTGCCGCAACGGCGTAATTAAACATAAACGTGTGACAAGAGAATTGAAAAGGGCAAAAACATTTAGACAAGCCTGTGCGAAAGCAGGACTTAGAGGTGCGAACAAAAGATGGGGTGGCCATAGCGAGGCCAATAGGGTGGCCATAGCTAAGGGAAGAAAAGGAAACGAAATCGAAAAGGAAAGTAAAGATAATATTTCGAATTCGAATAATCAATCTCTCTCGTCTTCGAATTCGCTTCGAGCCGATGGTTCGATACAGAAAAAGGCCCTCGAATTCATCGAGACTCTCAATCGCACCATCCCGCCCAGGAGCCGTTCGGACCGCACGAGCTACTCGAAGGTGACACGCTGGCTAATCGCCGGCTGCCGGGACATGAAATTCAATACCGAGATGTTCGATCATGCGTTGAAGTTCGCCCGCGAGGCCAAAAACGGCGACAATCCGCAGGCACTTTTCATGTCACTGCTAAAACAACTGGGCTACCACCCGAAAAAGGAATACGAGTAAGAGAAAATGCAAAAGTTAAAAATAAAAACTGCGGAATCCCATAGTTTTACACTTTTGGCTTTGAGCTTTCAGTTTGGAGATTATTATGATGGTCGATAGACGAAGGACAATGGACGAAAGACAAGAGACGTGCGACGAGAGCCGGCTGATTCCGCTGACACAGGGCAAATTCGCGATAGTTGACGCGGCGGATTACGAGAGATTAGCCGGGCATAAATGGTGCCTCGGCGGCAATAATAATGGTCAATACTACGCCAATCGATGGAATCACGGCAAAATAGTTAAAATGCATCACGAGATTATCGATGTCCCTGAGGGTATGGTCTGCGATCATATCAATCACAATAGCCTGGACAACCGCCGGTGCAACCTTCGAGTGTGCACTCCGTCACAGAACGCACAAAACAGGCTTCCCAGTGACGGCGGCACAAGCCGATACAAAGGCGTTTGCTGGAATAAAGAAAAACGCAAATGGGTAGCGGAAATCTGTTACAAAAACCAACGGATTTATATCGGCTGTTACGACTATGAAGAAGACGCCGCGATTGCGTACGACGATATGGCGATTCAATTGTTCGGCGAATTCGCGTGCCTCAACTGCACCTGCCGCCCGGAGATAAAACAGTGGATTCAGGATTGCTATCTATTTGAGCCAACTGTAGCTGAAATAGGTTATGGTAAATAAGTTACAAAATCCAATAAAACAGAAACTAAAGGGTGATATTCAATGTTTTTTGTATTTATAAGCGTATTTAACGAACATTTTTTCGGAAATATCGCTAATTTCTATTGGCAGATGTCGTATATTTCGATAGATTGGAAGGTTTTGAAAGGAAGACCGTTGCATCGTGCCGGACAATTGTGTATATTATATATGGTGTATATATGTCGCTTAATATATATGCCTAAAGTGAGGAGCATATCGGATGCTTAAGAAACGACACCATAAAAAAGCAAAAAGGTCCGCTTCGTCCCGGGCCGGGGCGTCGGAGGCTTTCTATGTCGCGTTCGATCCTGCGACCGGAAGCGACGATGTCGTTGCAAGCGGTCCCGATGTCGGCGAAGTAATCGCATCGGCCCGCAAAAAGGGTGTCGAGGTTCCCGCCGTTATGTTTGTGCCGCAAGAGGGAGTGACATATATATATTGACTGAGCAATGCCTATAAAGGACTATCCATTTCTTTATATCGACCGAAGGACACAAAAAATTCATATAGGCGGCCCGAACTCACGACCATATCTCTGGATAAAAGTGAAAAATCCCAAAAACGGAAACAGTATCTTAGCCAGTGCCCTTATCGATACAGGTGCCACCGAAAGCGCATTTCCCGCCAAATGTGCATCGCAGCTCGGTCATAAACTGCGTTCGGTCCCGCCCAAAAATATCCGAACAGCAAACAGAAACACCCTCGCATTTGCTCATACATCAACGGTTGAAATTTTAGGCATCGGGCCAAAAGGTCATCCTGATATTTCAAAAGTGTTATATTCCATGCCGAAGCAATTGATTGACTATACCATAGGTTTGGACGAGTTTTTATTAGGGCAAAATAATTTCCTGAACAATTTTATTTTGAAAATCGATTATCCGAAACAAAAACTTTCCATTTACCTGCCTTAACTGCACCTGCCGCCCGGAGATAAAACAGTGGATTGAGGATTGCTATCTGTTTGAGCCGAACTTTCCTACCAAACCTTTACTTTGCTCAGAACAGGCCTAAGCATCTCTGTCCCGTAATCCTTTCGTTCTACTCAGAATGACAAAACATGCAGGATATATCTTTGATGTGTCATTCCCACGTAAGTGGGAATCCAGAACATATTAATCATTTATGGATACCTGCTTCCGCAGGTATGACAAAAGCACTTCACACAGCCTGCCCTGAGTGAAACGAAGGATCCGGATCGCGAATGTTATTTACTCAACGTTGACGACTTCTCCTTCGCCAGCCAGATTCTTCCCCCGCTTCTTCGCTTTTGCGAAGCAAAACGACGGGGATCAGAATGACAAAAAAAAACTTGCCTACCAGAAGCAGTCGGGGCCGTTGCCGGGCCATCGTGGAATTGGTTTTCCGCTTTCATCCAGCTCAGGCTTCCTGGGCGGATTCCAGGGTTGCCATACGACATGATTATCCATGAAGCCCAGGTTAAAACCTCTTGGCTCTTCGTCACTTTTGAGGTGACTGGTGGTATCGTAAACGCCGGACCTTACCAGGCCACCCGAGGCGATGTGTCCAAACTGGTAGCCGTACATTGTGCCGTCCTGCGGCACACCCATTGTGATGTCTGTGACCAGCTCTCTCTCGGAGGGTCGTGGTGTCTGGGTGTTATAAAGCCAAACCTTTTCTCCGGTGTCACTTGAATATCGGGTGATAGGAGTTTTGTCGCGTGACACTGTGTCCAGGATGAAAAAATATCCGGCGATGGCACGGTCGTTGCGGTCGTAGTTAATGAATCGGCTGCCGTTCCAATAGTTATTGTACTCGGCGGGATTTTCGGTCATATGATGCATCCAGACGATCATGGAATCTTTCCTGTGGGTTTCATTGGACGGACAAAAGAACATCTCCCGGGTCATGCCGCTATCGAGCATATGATTGACGGCAGTGACCGTGAGATTTTGCAACCAACCTGTATTAATGCTCAAGACCGGAAGCTTGGTATCGTTATCCTGGGCATATATATCCAGACTCAGGAGCTGCTGGCGGATGTGCGAGCCGCACGTACTTTGCCGGGCCTGTTCTTTTACCATCTGCAGGGCGGGCATTAAGATGCCCATTAAAAGAGCGATGATGGCGATGACCACGAGTAATTCGATTAATGTAAAGCCGTGCTTGTTCATAGTTTATGTCTTTCCTAAGTTAGCTCTTACACGGGTTTTGTCGTATATATTTCACTGAAACATTCCAGCAAGCTTCAAGTCTCATAATAACCTAATTTCATTTAATTTTCAACAATAATACGAATGAATCAAATAAAAGTTCTCGATTTGCATGGCTCAACTGCACCTGCCGCCCCGAGATAAAACAGTGTATTGAGGATTATAATCTTTTTGAGCCGCACGAGATAATGCCTGCCGGCTCACGAGACAGAGCTTTTCATCAGCCCTGACTAAAAGGGATAATAACACAAAAAATTGCTCAAAAAGTGCCGGATAATCAAAGATTTTGAGCGAAAATGCCGAACATTTCTTGATCTAATCGGCTATAATGTTTAAGTTATTTTTGCAAAGAAAAAGGAAAAATTGAAAATTAGAGGAAATATTATGAGTAAGAAAACAACAGTGCTTTTAGTTGGTGTAGTTATGTTCGCATTGGTGGGTATGGCAGTATATGCAGCTACCAATAAAGCTGTGGTATCAACAAATGATACCAGTATGACCACCGCCAAAGCGTGCAATCAGGCATGCGGCAATGAATGTAATAAATGCGAGGACTGCGACGGAAATTGCGAAGACTGCGATGCCTGCAAAGACTGCGATGCCTGCAAAGGAAATTGTGGAGGTTGCGGCGAAGGTAGCATGTGCGGCAGCCATGCCGAAAGCCAGGAACCTACTATGGGAATGTGCGGCGGCAATTCTGGCTGCAACGGATGCGGCGGCCAAAGTTGTGCCCTTTGACAGACCCGAGAAACATTTTTGTGGGCTTCATTCGACCTTAGCCGAGGTTGAACGAAGCCCATTTTATAACAGATAATAGAGGATAAGTTGTCGACTCGCACAAGAGAAGTCAACATTTCCGAATCGAGTTATTACCTACACGCGACGGTATATTGCCGATTATATCAGGTGAGGTTGAATATTTTGCCGCTCCGCAGTATGAAACATCCTTGAAGCCGACACACGCCAAATAATTGCCGAGGCCAAAGCCATCACCAATAGCGACAGAACATAAATCCGCAACTGCATAATCATTGCCAGAAACCTCAACCAGGCAGGCATGGCCATGCCGGTTTCACTATACACTCGAAAAAAAAGCGGGATAAAAAAGAACAGCATTACATAAGCAACAATTGCGATAATCGTGACTGTTAGAAACAAGCTTGATATTAAAACATGGTTTTTTATTGTCATTTTTTTCCCCTATAAGTTTCCGCAGATAATAGAAAGTAAACCTATGCAATCAGGAACAATAATCACTCTTCATTTGTCAGAATAATTCTGTGTTTTTCCTGATCCCAACGTATATTAAGCCTGTTCTTTTGATACCATTCGTACATTTCCTTGTCACTTTCCGAACTGAAAAATCTTTCATAAGTGTTATTAAGCATATCCTCAAGCTCTGAAGCAAGAGCGGTTCTGGTTCCACGTCTTGGTTTAAGCGAGTTTACCTCTTCCATTAATAAATCCAGGCCGTATAAATCACCTATACCATTCAGAATTAACGCAAAACGAACCCTAAGATAAGCCTCTCTTGGTGTTTCCACAATCTCACGAAGAACAGTCTTTGATTCTTCCGGAGATATTCTTATCAATATAGATATGAGCTCAAGCATTTCACGACTCATATCTCCCGTATATCTAGGATTCGAGTAGTAACTTCCTTTTGTTTTTACTTCAATATCGTATAAACTTAAAAGCTCATTGAGTTTTGTCCTAACAGGCTCAAATATTTCTCTATCTCCACTATGTGCGAGCAACCATGCCCCTTGATTGAATAAATCAGGATTGTTGTCACAGAGATATTTCCCTAACAAGATAACTTCATCTTCGTTTTGTTCTATGTTCAATTTGCTAATATCCCGAATCGAGGAAATAAGTGTTTTGGCATATTCGAAATCCTGCTCAAACAATTCAACTTCAGGAACAGCCAAACCTTCTTGAACGAAAATTTCAGCTAAATCTCTTTTACGAAATGCGGGTCTTCTCTTTGGAAATAGTCGCCGGTTGCGTGTAAGCCATGAATGCCAGTAAATTACATCGTCGCCCCAATAAATTATTATTTCTTTACACCACACTCTCGATACCGCTGAATCAGGTTTTTCAATTTCAACATTCTCCGTTCTTACACGACGCAATTTAGAACTTTCTAATGGATTTGCTACTATTGTTGTAATTCCATAAATCTTGTATATTTTGCCGTTATCCAGAACAACTTCACCTGATTCATTTATGCTTTGTAGATTTTGCGGGGACTGAAGCGGCTGATTGTAAATAATAGGTCGTTTTCCGTATATTTTATAGCCCATTATATGAGCTGTAATAATTAACAAGATGCATAATACTAATATGACTTTTATTCGTGTTCTTAAAAATCTTCTTTTTGAGTGCTTTCCCTGATCCATCATAATATACTCGACCGAATAGAAAAAAAGTAAAATCCGGGCCCGACTACAACAATTCCGCCGGGGCGTTTCTGAAAGCTTCAAGCTTCATACTATCCGATATTTAACATATTGAATTCTCAAGAGACAACTCCGGCAAAGACAACTCCAGCTTCCTAAGTATATAGACGCTCAAAGTATGAGTCTATTAAAAAATTCTCAAACAAAAAAACGAAAACAGCAATTTAGCTGCCGCACCGAGATAAAACAGTGGATTGAGGATTGTAATCTTTTTCCGCCGCGGTACGGGTTTTTTTTAGACCCCCTTTTTTAGCCAAATAATGGGTGTTTTGCCTTTAAAAATACGTAGTCACCGCAATTGACAAACTGGGTTTGTGTGGTAGGATTTGCTTGGATTTATATTCATCGCTTTGACAGCCATTATTAGCAGCTTTGTCATGCCAACAATAGATTTCACGAAGTAGTAGTCTTCAAATGTTCTTTTTCATAAGAACAGGGAAAATTCCATCATTCTATAATCCAGATATTGAACAATCGTTAACAGAAAGGAGGTATTTGGAGTACTTGCGAGATTAAGGAATGGATATGAAGTTATGTTTTTTAGCGTATAAATGGGAAATCCCAGGAAAATCAAGCAGATTCGCTTTACACCTATGAATGAAGAAGAATTGGTATTGTTAGCTGTGTAAGGTACGCAGCAAAAGCAATGAAAACAGAATTTCAAGGAGAAACAAAATGAAAAAAAATCTGATATTTTGTGCATTCGCTATTATGGCAGTAATCCTGATAGTAACTACAGCAACTGGGAAAGTCACAAAATCTACGGGGAAGGATGCGACAGCTATTATACCCGCAGTTGACATGTTTCCTGGGAGCGTGTACGACAACATTTATCAAATTCCTGGAGCTAAAGGTAAGGTCAATATGATCCAACCCAACGGTAATGTTGATGTTATCTTAGCTGTTTCAGCAGATGGTTTGTCACCGAACAGTCCCTACAACGTTTGGTTCGATATGGATGGTGTTACTCCAGGAGCAGTCGGAACGGCAGGACCCTGGTCATTGATGGGTAATTTCCTGACTGATGAGTACGGCCATGGAGAGTGGAACTATACAGCCCCTGCTGGAGTCTACTTACCAGGAACCTACACGCCGTCTATGTTTATTAACATACCGGGCATAGCAACTGTGCTGATAAGTTATAACGTTGAGTTCGAGATAGAAACAGAATAGTTAAGACTCCTTATTATTCGTAAAATCAACTAAGCATTTCGGTAGGGCTGTGAGAATCAAACTTGCAGCCCTTTTTCCTAACACCTCCATTTATCGTCTAAAAATGAGGATTTTTCCTTTAAAAATACGTAGTCACCACAATAGACAAATCCCTCGGAAACATGTTAGCATAATTAAGCTTGTGCAAAGCCCCTGCATCCACTTTTTCCTCCTTCAAGCAGGGGCTTTCTACTACGTGTTTTTCTGTGAAAAATACGTAGTTCCCACAATTGACAAAAGTGTATATTAGTCGTTATTATGTTTAATAGAATCTCTTGAATCAGCCAGGAAGGGTGTAGAAAAGCGGCAGAAAATA
>JAFGBG010000029.1 GCA_016933295.1 Sedimentisphaerales bacterium
AATCGTAATTTCTATTTCGACTATTATAAGTCAAATTAATAACATAATCACATAATTGCATTCTAAACGGCAAGCTTATAGAATATTCAGCATACAATGATTGATATATGTAATACAATATATTAATAGTAATAGAATTTATTAGGGTATCTTATAATGCACATAGAAATGCTAAAATTATTTTGCGATCTTTCAGAATTGCGTAGTTTTTCAAAGACGGCAGAAAAGAACCTAATAAGTCAATCAGCGGTTTCACAACAATTGGCACAACTGGAATTAATTCACAAATGCCAATTACTGGATCGTAAAAAAAGGCCTATAGAACTTACGAAGGCGGGGCACTTGTTTTATCAGGCTTCCAAAGATGTGCTTGAGAGATACGAACAGCTTCGAAACGAGCTTCGGACCCTGCATAAGAGCACGACCAGCCGAATCAACGTAGCGGCAATTTTCAGTATCGGAATGCACACGCTACCTGATTATATAAAGAAGTTTATGGTCAGTTATCCGAATGTAAATGTCCATGTCGAGTATTTCAGCGCCGGCAGAATCTACGAGCTTGTTCTAACGGGCGACGTCGATATAGGTCTTGTTGCCGTACCGAAGAGAGACAAAAGACTTGAAGTATATGATTTCGAAGATGAGCAGCTTGTTCTGGCATGCAGCCCGAAACATCCTTTGGCCAATGAATCACAGATTGATATACACAGATTGCAGTTTGAGAGATTCATTTCTTTCGATAAAAATGTTCCCACTCGAATGTGGATAGACGGTATTTTGGAACGTTATAATATCAGCGTCCATCCGGTTATGGAATTTGACAACATCGAGACCGTCAAGCGGGCGGTTGAAATCAATTCCGGCATAAGTATATTGCCCGAAGCGGCTATACTCCAGGAGCTCGGCAGTGGTACGATAAGAGCAATAAATTTTTCCAACGAACGTTTTATCAGGCCGACGGGTATAATCGTTCGCAAAGGAAAGATTTTATCGCAGGCAGGCCGATATTTTATCGAGCTGTTGAAGAAGAAAACAACGGGTCGGGATTGATTGGTTGATAGAAGTAGAAAACATCAGTGTATATATTAAATCGTTGGATTGTATTATATGTCTATAAAAGCGGTAATATTTGACCTGGACGGCACAATAACCAAGCCGTACTTCGATTTTGACGCGATACGGGAAGAAATCGGATTGGATAGAAATTGCGGCCCGATTCTTGAGATAATGGAAAAAATGACCGACACACAACGCAGGAACGCGGAAAAAATACTCAATTATCACGAAAAGAAGGCGGTTGTTGAATCGCAGCTCAATCCGGGTGCCAGAGAGACGCTTCTGGCCCTTCGTGCGGGGAAAATATATATCGGTGTATTAACCCGTAACAGACGTGAAAATGCTTTTGCGATAGCCGATATGCACAATCTTCAATTCGATGCGGTTGTCGGCCGGGAAGACGGGCCGGTTAAGCCGGATGCTTTTGGAGTTCTTCATTTGTGCGAGAAATTCGGAATTAAACCCGACGAGGCTATATTAGTGGGCGATTATTTGTTCGATCTGCTGTGCGCGAAAGCCGCCGGTGCCGTTGCTGTGCTTTTGACCAATCACAATAAAGCCGGCGAATTTATCGAACATGCGGATTTTTGTATAGAAAATATCGGCGAAATACTTGATATTATCGAGAGTAGAAAACAAAATGTGCAGAAAGAGGATTCTTGAAATATGAAATTAAATATGATAACCAAAGTAACTTTTGCCCTTTTATATGTGACTTGTATCGGTTGCGCTTACAGTGCGGCTGCGAATCAGGATATTAAACGGGCAAAACAAGCGGCGGATCCGGTTGATAAGGTTCTGGAGAATCTGCACAAAAAAACGCTCGAACTCAAGTCGTACGAGGGGCGGATTGAATGGAAATTCATCCAGCCTCGATTATTCGATTCTCAGGATCTTCGAAAAGGTAACCTCTATTATGTAAAAGAGGGTAATAAGTCCAGGCTTAGGATAAATTTTGAAACTCGCAAGCAAGATGAAGAGAAAGAGCGCAAATATATCGAGCAATATCTTGTAACGGATGGAGCTTCGCTGTCATATCCCGGCCACAAATTCGAGGGGATGTGGCTGATGTGTATCGACTATCAGGTAGAAGAATTAAAATATGCTCAATTAACGGAACCGAACGATCCGAATCAATCTACGGACGTTTTCGATTTGGCCGCCGACAATCTGCCGATTGTCGGTTTTTCCAAAGCCGACGAACTGAAAAAACAGTTCGAAGTTACATTGGTCGAGCAAAAATCGGAGGAATCGAAAGGTTTTATTCAAGTCCATTTGAAGGTTAAGCCGACTTCGGTATATAAAGATGAATATACTTATATCGATTTTTGGATTGATGAGAAGCTGAATCTGCCGGCGAAGGTAGTCGCCGTTACAACCGAGGAAGATATTTACGAAATTAAATTTCTCAAGCCGAAAATCAATCAACCGATAAACAGGAAAGTCTTCGATTTCGAGATACCGAAAGGTTACGATGAGCCGGTAATAATTCCCATCGAAAGAGAGACGGTCAATGATATCTGAACATTTCAAGGAGGGCGTATTAAATGGCTGGAGAGATTATTGCTGAAAACGACTTTAACAAGCTCATCGCAGAACGCGGCAAAATATTACTGGCTCTTGTTCGCCGCATGTCAAAGTGTCAATCTTACGAAGAAGTAATTGTACGACCACTGCTGGGTAAGCTGCTCTCGCAATCGACTCAGATTGAAGAATTGCTTGATGCCTACGGGGCCGGCACTAATTGCAGGTGGTGCGGGTTCAGGTCTTTGGTTGCGGCGATTAAGGGTTTCTCTGATATCAGCTATGAGCTCCTTCATATCCAAAACGTATTACCCGGTTATTGTCTTTTGTCAACCGAAGAAGATTTTTTTAAGGCGACGAACGAAACCCTCGAATTCACATCAAATATTCTTCTGCAGGTATCTAAGAAACTGCTTGTCAAGGCCGAGGAGCTTAAGCTGCCGATACCTTCGGAAGATCCTGAAGATATTTCTTTTACCGAGGACCTTCCCAAAGGACGATTGCCGCATTTGTGTGAGAGGCGTAAAATAGAAATTGTCTCCGAGACGGTTACTTTGCTGGCTACCGCTTTTCTGAATCTTGCCGCCGAGAGCAAGGATGTCTGTGCGGCAAGCCGCGCAAAACCGACCGAATACGCCTCTTATCTGTCGGGTTCGGTTAGCGAAGAAAAGCTTCGCAGCCTTCAGCTTCGTTTTCATAATCTTCAATCTCTATATGACACATACGTCTCGGGCACCGAAGCCGCTGAGCTGGATGCGGATTTGCCCGTCCTTAGAGGCCATATAAGTGTTGTCATGCATCTTTTGAGAATTGCCACACTTTTTGCACATCATTACGAACGGCACGTAAATAGGCAGCCGTGTAATTCATCCACCCGGATTAAAGCTCTGGTTAACGGCGACGAATTATTAGCGGTTCTGATTAACTACTCGATTAATCATATCAGTCTTTTTATCGATTGCGCGGTCCATCTTTGTCAGGAAAAACTCAAACGTTACGCGGAAGTAGGGCGTATAGACCTGCCGATTCCGCAATATCGTGGTTTTCATGTTCGCCCTTCGACACTGGTTGCCAAGATAGTTCAACATTACGGCAGCGAAGTGCAGATGCGTTTAGACGAAGAGGTTTACAACGCCCGTCTGCCGCTGGATTTGTTCCGAGCCAATGAGAAGATAAACGCTCAAAAGCGGCGTTGGCTGACAGACGAGATTGTCCGCCTTAATCTTGTCCATGAAGAGGCGGAAAATATCGATATAAAATCTGTCGTTCTTGGCGTTGTGCTTACACTGGCGGGGCGGGGTAAAATAATTATGTATGAACAGCCTCTGCAACTGCCGGATGAGCCGGCAAGAAGGCAGGGTTCGCTTATTGAAAAGGTTATTGCCGAGATGGCCAGATCGCTGGCAATGGGGAAAATCGACGTGGACGCGCATATGAACGCCACCTTTGTCGGCGATAAGCGGGTCTTAAATGATATAAAGCTTTTGGCGAAATCCGGGTATGGCGAGGATAAGTTCGGCAATAATGTTCCTCTGCCGGAAAAACTTGGATACCTTCGGCGGTAAATCTAACAAGAGAATCTTGATACAAGAACAAATATTTTTTAATTTACATGAATGTACTAAATAAGGGATAATTCACTGATTGTTGAAGATTTTGGACAAAAGAAAAAGGACTCAATATGGCAAAAGGCATAGTAATATACTATTCGAGAAGCGGCAATACCAAAGAAATGGCGGAAATAATAGCCAAAGCTATGAATGAAGCCGATTTACCGACCGAATGCAAGTCTGTGAGTGATGTAACCCCTGTAGATGTATTCAGTTACGATGCTATTGTAATCGGTTCTCCGACGTATTACGGCCAGATGGCCGGGCCGATTAAAAGTCTCATAGACGACTTAGTCAGCCGGCACGGGCAGCTTGACGGCAAAATTGGGGCGGCTTTTTCCAGTTCGGCCAATATCGGCGGGGGAAATGAAACAACCATAATGGGCATCATCGAGGCAATGCTAATAAGCGGCATGATTGTTCAGGGTGATCCGCAGGGAGACCATTACGGCCCTGTCTCGATCGGCAAGCCCGATAAGCGAGTTGAGAAGCAATGCACGCGTCGTGGCTGCAGAATAGCAGAATTAACTAACAAATTAAAAAGTTAGCATATAAAAAATATTTGTTTTTTTGCAAAAAATGCACTTTTTTCTTTGACAAAACCTTTTGCCAGAGTTAGTTTTCTTGGGCGGTTTAACCTGCTCTAATAATCCTATTAATAAAGTGGAGATTATTCTAATGCAAGAATACGAAGATCTTAAAGTGCTGGTCGCTGAAATCGAAGTTGATATAGGAAAAGCCGAAGGCGGCAATAAAGCGGCGGGAACGCGGGTTCGCAAGCAAATGCAGAAAATTAAACAGGCTGCTCAGCTTGTCCGAAATTGTGTTCTTGAGATCAGATCGGCCGAATAAACAATCCGTTATGTGCTTATACCCGCTTAACGGGCAGTTGAGCCGGGCATATCGTACAATGAGACATTACGCATATTAAAGCGTCATAGATGGCGTGCCGGAATACGTTTTTTAGTATGCGGGTATGGATTTTTCTTTTTTTTCGAGGTTCATAATGCCACCCCCTTTATTTTTTGATTTATCCAAGATAGACCTTACGGCCAAACCAATATTCGATAAAGAAGCTATTTGTAAAGTAAATCCCCAAAGATATGAAATGCAGCAGCTTGATGGCATCCTTTGGTATAATCAGGAAAAAAACCAGATTTTAGGCTATAAGGATATAACAAAGGATGAATTTTGGATTCGCGGCCATATTCCGGACCGTCCTTTAATGCCCGGCGTGATAATGGTCGAAGCGGCTGCTCAGCTTGCGAGCTTTTTTATGAAGCAGGTATTTCAGGAGCCGGGTTTTATTGGTTTTGCAGGTATAGAATACGCAAAGTTTCGCTCGGTTATCGAACCCGGGCGAAGGTTGTATCTTCTCGGCCTCGTTACTAAGTACAAGCGGAAAAAGCGAACATCAATAGTTACGACAAGCGTGCAGGGAGTTGTTGAGGGTAATCTTGCATTCGAAGCGGCAGTATCCGGCATGAGAGTCTAAGCGGCGAAATCCCGGCTTTCTCTGCACAAGTTGAAACCCTCGGACGGTTTTGAGCATGCCTTGCTTTTATCAGGCTTTTATGAAAGTATCCTGCGCTTTCTCAGCCAGCCTACGAAACCCACGCCGATGCAGCTTAGTAAAGCTGCGCCGGGAACTGGAATAGGATTAATAGACAACTCGGAGTAATCGACGGTATAAGCATCGTTTCCGTCCGAGACATCAATCATTACGGTATCCAGTCCCGTAAGAAGATAAACAGGAACGTTAAAACTAAGGATATTTGTTAAGTCATGGGGGCCGTCAACGCCTATAATCGTACCAACAGTGACACCATTTACGCGTATGTTGGCATTCCAACCGACATAATCTGCAATTCCGGCAATGTAAATTTCCAGTGTCGCCGAGGCGGGTGTTATACCGGAGATGTCGTAGCTGTGTGTCCATAGTTTGTCACCGTCATACCAGTTATCTGTAAAAACCGGTTCGCCCGGATCCCGGTAATCCTCCCAATAAATTCCGTAGTCGAGGTAATGCAGTCCGCTTTCGATCGGACTATCGAGTCCGAAGCCGTCTTTGTCGCCGACCAGATCGGTGATAATAGCGGCTTTAGCCGCCGGTGCTGCGGCGAAAACAAGCAGTGCAAGCGTACAAGACAATATAAGTTTTTTCATCATGTCCCCCATTTGTAAATGGTACTATCCGTAGAAATGACACATTATTGACAAGGACAAAGGTATAATCATTTGGTGCTTGTCAACCCCATTATGATGATATTGTAACAAATTAAGCACCGGTTTGTCAATTAAATTCCCCGATGCGGAACGATCTGTTCGCTTTATTGGCTTGTTTGTGCCGGAGTATTTTTGCCCGAGTCCGGTATGGCTAAAAAAAGCGACATATTATAAGAACTACTTCTTTATCGGGAAAATATTACTGGATGTATCGGCGAAAAATAAACACATTCGAAACGGATTAAATACCGCCGTTTCGCGGAATTAATCCCAAATTATGCCGCACACTCGGTTTTTCTTCATGCGTTTCAATTATTAAGGAGTTGTTGCCAGAGCAATAATCTGTTCACTCGACAAAATGCCGTCGTATATTCGTATGTCATCTATTCTGCCGTTGTAGAATCGAGTTTCGCCCAATAGCGAGCCAAGGACGAATCGAGATTCATCGTAAGGCGACTTCGGCGCAATTATCGCCGATGTATCGAATGTCCCATTTATATAAACAGAAGCCGAATCGCCGCTGCATGTTATAGCCACATGAGACCACCGGCTCAGTGGGACCTGTTCCTGGGATACGACTGATACGGGATCGACGCCGTTTTGTGAAATTGTAAATTCAATCTCTCCATCGAGCCATCGGATAACGGCGTAGTCCAGGCTGTCGGCCTCTCTTCCCCGTGAGATGATATACCTGGTCCCGTCGCTATGCTCCGGATTTAGCCACATGGTTAGTGTCATTTGTTCGGGGCCGAGCAGGTCACTGTCACCACAATCGACATAGCCGTTTAGTCCGTTGAGATTTAATGCTCCGTCGATTATTCCTTCGGCCCATGTGCCTCCGTAAACTCGACCGTGATGTCGGCCGGTTGAATCGATGGCGGTTGTACCTTCTGTTTCATCGAACTTCCAATGGGCGATTGGTGTGATTTCGGGTGCGGTAAAGAGCATAAACGACATATCGACAGGCCGGGCATCGTTGTCGAGCGCCGGCTGCCATTGAGATGTTGTCTGACTTTCGGCATCAAGAGACATCGCGGCGCTGCCGAACGTATGACTGTGATTCGTCCAGCCCCAGTCGTACGGGATTTCTCCGGAAGATTCTTCGAACACGGCTACGACACTGAACCAGTAAATGCTTTCCGGCGTTTCCTGCCGGAACCACGCATCTTCCGGCAGCCGGACGGAGTAACGGAAGACCGGTTCATTTGGTTCGCCCTCGGGATTTTTGTCATAACCAACCAGAACTTCATCATAATTTTCCGCTCTGAACTCCCAGATTGTTTCGCCGGGAATATTGTATAGGTCTGCAATTGCCGCTGCGTTATTTTCCCGGATCGACAGCAGGAAGTAATCCGGCCTGCGAGGCTCCGGTGTTTGTTCACATTTACAGGCTTCGTAGCCATAACCGATGTAAGAGCCGTGCCACGCTATTGCGGTGACAGGCCCCTGACTTTCGCAAATCCAGTCGTCGGCAATCCGGCGTGAGACAGACAGCAGCTCTTCATCCTGCTCCAGCGCCATGGATTTATGATCCGAGTAATCCCGCCATTCACGAATACCTGTAAAGGGCAGATCCCATTTGACCCATGGATGCTCGGTAAGCAATTCGAAGCAGAGGTCATAAGGCTGGTTTTGCCCGCATAACAGGTCATTTTCTATCGGGTATATTCTGCCCGGGAACAGACGTTCGTCAAACGTCGGCCAGTCACCCATAATAGCAGGCATAACGGCGCCATTACCCCAGATATGCGATCGTGTTGTCCAGCCCCACATATTCACCTGCGGAACATCGGCGGGATAGACTGCTATAATCGTAATCCAGAAGATATCTGAATTGCTTTCAAACTCTCTCTGATGGAACCATTCTTCCGGCTCCAGAGTAACTTCGTAGAGGAAACACATCTCTGATGTCTTTTGTGGGAATTCTGCAAGCCCGACGGGTTCGAAATGAATCCGCTCGACTGGGATCTCTAAAGACCAGACCAGACGTTCAGGGAAGGATTCATCTGGAGCAATGCCCTCTGCCTGGTTTGCCCAGAAACCGATATGCCAGAACTCAGGTTGCAATTCCGGCGGTTCAGGGTGTTGCCAGCTTTTGTAGGAACCCCACCATCGAATTCGTGTGACCGGAATTGTTCCGAGACAACGGAAATCGTCGGCATCCATGCGCCACTGTCGCTTGCTGCCGGATTGCTCTGTAGAACGGGCCGGCTCACCCCACCCACAGAACACCGGCGGTGCATCCACGTTCGGATCGATTTCTATCGGCGGCTGAGACCATTTGATATGTGGACCTCGTCCTTCCCCCGGCACATAGGGACCGTCTTCACCAAGCATGATATGATAGTCTTCGACTTCACCGTCCTGGGCGGGTCCATCCGGAGCTAATGACCCGGCCGAGCTGAATCGGAAACGGGCATAAGTATCGATATCTATTGCCGCTCCGGCCGGTACATTGAAATTCAAAATATTACTTCCGGCGGAAACAACTTCACTCGGGAATATCTGATCCGATACCTGGGACCAGCTCCCGTCGGCGTCGAAATCTATCCAGGCGTCCAGATATCCCGACGAAGCGGCAAAAATTTCCACGGTAGCCTGCTGAGAAGGTAACAGCGGCGTAAGAAAAGCCACGCCGTCTTCGTCGTCGCTGCCATTATAGTCATCTCCAAGTGCATCAGGCGTCGGCAGGCCGTCGATCTCTGGATCAACTCCGCTGCCTAAGAAAATGCCGGGGACAATCACGTGATATGCGCCATTGCTTGCTCGTAATGTCGTATAATTCGGGTCGGGAGCGTCACCCCAGTCAAAAAGCGGCCCGGCTCCCGTTTGCTGATTACCGAATAATACACACGCAGGTTGTACCGATCCGGTCGGGACGGAAATAATATGTGTTTTTGTGCCACCGGGCCAGGTCTGTATCCATCCCGGCTTCATTTCTTCGGCGACCGTGTAGCTGCCGACGGCAAGGCCTGTGAACTCAAAACTGCCGGTAGCATCGGTCAACTGTGACGGCTCTCCCGAATCCCGTTTTCCGTTGTGATTTATGTCCAGATAGATTGTCCAGCCCGACAGGAAGGATTCGTTGAGATCCAACATACCATCTCCGTTGATATCGTTCCATTTACTGCCGCAAATCTTGCCGTCATAGGTAGGTCCGCCGGATTGTCGATTACCGAACATCATCGGGAAAGTACCCTGTCCCGGCTGGACTGTTACTGCATATGTTCCTGTTCCTCCCGGAGTCGTCTGAATCCAGCCGGTCTGGAGCTGCTCGCCGAGAGTGTAGGTTCCCGCCGGAACGCCCGTGAATCTAAAATGTCCCGTTGCATCTGTCTGCTCGTACATGTCACCGGCGTCCTCTTGACCGTTGTTGTTGATATCGAGCCAGAACGTCAAGCCCGACAGTGCCGGCTCGTTTGGATGCCACTGGCCGTTGTCGTCGAGGTCGTTCCATTTGTAGCCGTGCACAATACCACCGGGGGGCACACCTGGGCCATCGGCCTTAATTTCAACCGCATAATCTTCTACTTCGCCGGGTCCGCCTGCTCCTGACGGTGAGACTGTAGCATTGCAGTCACCGTACACTCGAATACGTGCATAGGTCGTGCCCGTTGTTGCATAGGTCGGTATCTGGAATGCGCCCATAGCGTGATACCAGTCTTGCGGACCAGCTCCAAAACCGCAGAATCCGAACGTCGCTCTAAGCTCGTTCGGATCGTCCCAGTCTTTATCGCCGTTGAGGTCGATCCATAAGCCGAACTTCGCATCGCTTGAGAGATTGAAATATCCCTTTAACTCCCATGTGCTCCATGCGCCGGGGGTTTTGACTAAGTTAATCGACAACAGACCATTCTCGTCATCACCATTTGCGTCGTTATCATCACCTAAGGCCTGTATGTCCCGCTGCATACCGGATTCCGGGTCGGGTAAATCTCCGAAAGGACCCAGGTACGGCCCCCCCAGCTCATGGCTGGCTTCCGGATATGGAGCAGGGGCGTCGCCGAAATCGTATCCACCTGAAACGGTTTTTTCGTTTTTGAAGGTGATAACAATATTCTCCCCTTCGTCAAAGTCCACATCGACGGCGGCGTTGGTTTTATCAATAATAGAGCCATTGTCCATGTCACCGGTGATTGTAATATCCGTTAGTGTCCAACCCGAAGGGACTGTCTCGCTGACCTTTTGCAGCGTATTGGGGTTGTTAAACGTCCATGTGTTTATGGATGGATCCGTCAGGTATATACATAACGTGTCGAAAAAGTTCCCCGGACTGAAATCGGCACAGAAGAGAAACTGAGTATCGTCTGCAGGTGTCGCTTCTTTGATGACCACAACTGATCCGCCACCCTCACCTCCTGGTGGAGGCTGCTGGCAGGATGTGACTGGGCCGAAATAAAAGCCGGTAGGTTGGCCGTTTTGGTCCAGCAGTTCAACTTTTGTCTGTGATATGTCGGAGTAATCTTCTTCTGGAGGAAGGTGTGTAATTACGGAAGTCAGCCGTATCGGCTGGCTTGGAGATGTCAGAAGTACGGTTCCTCCAACTTCGAACTGGAAGAACACATCGAAGAAACTATCTGCATCGCCGGTTGCTGTAAATGGCGGAATGTCCAGTATGCCGGGAGTGTTGTTGGTACGTTCCTCTATCTGACCCATTGAGGGCATATTGGTATTCAGGCTAACCTTGACAGGACCGAGTGAAGGAGAGATGCCCGACAAATTCAGGCCCACAAGCTCGGTCGTGACCTCTTCTCGGCCGTTTCCACCGGCATCCGACGCTTCGCCATTAGGCCCGACGTAAACACGTTGGGTCATCGGCCCAGTCAGGATCAGTTTTTCAACAGTGCCGGTCGGATCGGTTATTTCAACGTTAAAGCATACGTCGGATGTATAGTACGTTCCCTCCGGCAGTTCGGTCCCTGTCCGGTGGTTTATAAAATAAGCATAGGCCCCATCCGGATATTGTTCGGGAGCGGGACTGCCGAATCGGTATGAATACGAAGGCGGCCCCGGGACTGTCTGTTCCCACCCCGGCTGCATGACTTCTCGAACGACCGAATCCCCAGCCTGTTCGGGACAGCGGAATCGACAGAGTCCGTCGGAACCGGTTACGCCGTTAGGTTCACCGGCATCCCAGATGCCATTGTCGTTTAAGTCAAGATAAATCCTCCAGCCTGCCAGTTCATTACCAATGATTGAAGGTTGCCCGTCGCCGTTGGGGTCGTTGATTTTCTGGCCGTCCACCCACCAGTAACGGCGGTTGCCGAAATCCAGGTTTTCTATAATTCGGCCGGATTCGAGCGAAATTGAATGATATCCGCTGCCACCGGGGTAGGTCTGGGTCCAATCCCAACCACTCTTGATTATTTCATGGACCTCATATTCACCTTCATGGATAGATTCGAAGGCGTATGCACCGGATGCGTCGGTCATAGTCGTATCTATTAGTGCTTTATTGGAGCCATCCTGCCAGAGTTGGATTTCCCAGTAGGGCAGCCCGGGTTCGGCCGGGTCGCGTTGACGGTTGCCGTTAAAGTCGTTGAATTTGACACCGCGAATCGACCCTGTTCCTAGCTCCGGACCTTCCTCTCTGTAGTTATATATGATCAGAATGATATCTTCCCCGGCATCCAGGTCAATGGTAATACTCTGCGCCGTCGGGTTGCTGGTCGTACCCCCATCAAAATCACCCGTAATCTGATAAGTGCCCATTTTCCAGCCTCCCCCCGGCAGGCTTTCGGTAACGGTATACTGACCGGGTGGCAATTGCGAAAACACCTTGCTTTCTCCGATCTTGAGTGTGAAGGGGCCCAGGTCCCCGGTGAAATCAAACGGGACGGTTGAAACCTGTAGCGCGTCTTTGATAATCATGATCGAGCCTGTTCTTTCCGGCGGTTCGGTCCCGGTCCAGTAGTTACCGAAATTATTATTATTGTCCTCATAATAAAGCGGGAGTTCCGAGAGTATCCACCAACGAAGCCCCGGGGTGCCATCTGGCTTAACAGGCTCTGTCTGGCGCCAGCCGGGCTTCTGCACCTCATCTAAATAGTATGTTCCGGGCTCTGTGATAGTAAAGGAATACCAACCATTGGTATCGGTTGTTGTTGCCGCCAGAAGGTTATTGTCGCCATCTTCCAGTGTTATTTCCCAGCCGGGCAGGCCCGGCTCGTTGGGATCTTTTTTTCCATTGTCGTTTAGGTCGTTATATTTAATTCCACTGATTATAACTAAGCGATCGGTTCTTCTATTATGGAAGTCCTGTGTTGTGGTCGTGCCTTCTATAATAGTAATTCCCTCTACACAGACTGAACTCCATCCCGCTGGTTCCCAGCCGTCCTGCATTTCTTCGCAGACACGATAGGTTCCGGGATCGACTTCGTTAATTTGGTAATACCCATTACTGTTGGTCAGATCACTCGGTTCGCCGTCATTCCACTCGCCGTTGCCGTCCAGGTCGATAAAAATCCGCCAGTTTTCAAGGCCTTCCCCCGTATCGGCATCCCGTTTGTAGCCATCCAGAGTCCCTGTGCCCTCTGGGGTCTCCTCTTCTTGAATATCGACCGTGGATGTATCAGTATCGATCTCGCCGTGCGAATCAGTCACCTCTAGTTTAAGTGTAAATTGACCAGCAACTGGAGGTACCCACCAAATTGTCGGGGTAGTTTGTACACCGTTGATTGGATTATAATTCCCCTGATAAAACCAGTACCATTGGTATCCTGTGATGCTGTCCCCTGTATCCGGATCGTAGGAACCGGAACCGTCCAGCAGGACGGGTGTGCCAACTTGAGTGGAATACGGGCCGTCTGCATCAGCAATAGGCGGATTGTTCTCCGGCGGTTCCTCGCCTTCCATGTCCCAGAATTTATTACCGGTCAGGTCTCCCGTCAATTCTCCTGAGGCAAACTGGATCTGATCGTCGTTCAGAACAGTTCCGGAAACAGACCTTGCATCGCTTGAGTAATAGCCGCTCTTGTTTTTTTCCCAGATGATATAGTAGTTAAATGACCAGTCGCCGGTATCGAGTATGAGCCGGTAAAAGCCATCTGTGTCTGTCTGATCGCCTGTGATATATTGTGTGGGATTGCCGGATTCATTTGCCCCCCACAATTCCACCGTTACTCCATCGATAGGATTGTCTTGCTCCCAGGGCACTCCCTCATACACACGTCCTTGTAAGGGATATTCCACTGCAAAGGCGGTTCCTGCAAGAATTATGGCGAAAAAGAAAACGAAAGTAAACGAAGGTGTTTTTATGTGCCTCATTCTCCTACCCTCTCAAAAATCCGATATGATAGTGTCATTTTGCGGCATCCGTCTCGGCCGGGCTTTTGGGACGCATTTTCGGGGTGATTACAAAAAAATTAACTTCCCTGCCTGACTTTCCGGAATTACTGAAAATAACATTTAATGCTCAAAAATGCAATATAAAAAAACTCTATTATAGATATGTTGAGGATTTGTAAATAACTCAAAGTGACCGATTTATAATATAATATCGTCGTAAGAAAATATTTAACAATTAGTTATCAAAAGTTGTCATTCCTGCGAAAGCAGTCCCACGGGGGACACCTTACGGCGGAATCCACTGCTGCGATATTATCAATGGATACCCGCTTTGCCGTAAGGCATGGCCAAGCCACCGCGGGTATGACAGTACGAATCGGTCAGTTTGAGTTAATAACTTGATATTCTCAAAAACAATAAGCTTATTTCAGTTAATTCTTTTGGTGATTTGGATTCCCGTTATGGAAATAGTGGACTTTATTCTATTTTTATGCAATAAAGAGGCTTTTAATGCGTCTTAGAAAGTGGTAAATAGTGAGTTGTCCGGTGTTTTTACATGTTTAAATTCATATTAGATAATCACACTTACGAACGGCGTATTCCCATGAGCTTGTTTTGAAGGTTTTTTAAAAGGAAAATTGTTGTGAATAAAGGTTTAATCATCAGAAACATTACAATAATATTCTGTGCGATTGGATTTTCTGTCGTGATGGTACAGGCAAACGACAAAGCCCGGACGGAAAGGACCAGGGCTGAAATCGATGCTCTTATCGAACAGGCCGGCAGCACTGCCCCTGATTGGTGGGATTCGACCGAATTGCGATATCCGAACTCCCTCGATATGAGCTGGCCGGTAATGTCTCAGGGCCGGGATAACAGGAGCGGCAGAGGTGAGCGAGAAGGGCGCGGGGCAAGAGGTGGAAGGGCCGACGAATCGAACAGGAATGTTGACCAATATCTTTATAATGTAATTTATCCGAATCCATCTCGATACAAAGAGGGTATCAAGCTTGTAAATCATCTTTTGATTATGCACAAGGACGAGGAGGGGAAATTGCGGCGTTCTTTAAATGTTTTGGGGCAGATGTTTTATGAATTGATGGAGGACTATGCCCGTGCCGCTTTTTGGTGGCGCAAATTCGCCGAGAAAGGCGGTTCCGTCGATCCGGTGAAAATGGCTCGATGTTATTGGGAGCTCGGCAGTAAGGAAATAGCGGTCGAAGAACTCTCGCGGATTTCAGGCAACTACCATCGCAACAACGACGATGTAATCAGGCTTTGGGCAAAAATGGGAGAAGTGGATAAGGCAATAAAAATGACTGAGACGAGCTCCGGCTCAAATATGCAGGCGCATAGCTATCTTCTTGCGGCGGAAATATGCCGGCAGGCCGGAAGATTTGATGAAGCGATAAAGTATTATCAAAAAGTCATAGCCCTTCCCGACGGCAGCACACGTCCCCGGGATCACCACGAAGTCGATGGCAAAATTAAAGCAAATGCCAACATGACCGCTACCCGGCTGCTTAGCATTCTTGACCTAAAACGGGTTCCGGATGGTACATATACAGGCAGCAGCGTAGCATACGGCGGAACTCTCTATATCAAGGTAACGGTCGGCGAAGGAAGTATCAAATCGGTGGAAATTACACAGCACAGAGAAACACCTTCCTATTTTATAATGGCCGAACAAACAGCCCGGCAGATTGTCTCAAGACAGAGCTTGAACGAAGTGGATGTGATTACGGGGGCGACAATGACCTCGGATGCTATAATTAACGCCGCAGCCGGAGCGCTGGCCGGCGCCATGAAGTAAATATACCAAATTTCCACGCCGTTACGGCAGGTTTATTCAAGGTCTGGATCGGATTAGCCGCTTAAAAATTGAAAGGCTATTTAACGTATTCTTCTGAAAAGTAAAAGGATATTAAGTGCTGCGTAGCGTATTTAAGAGATTGGGACCGACATGGTTATCAACTCCGGGCCGGCGTTGCATTCAAACTTTCTGCCTTATTTTGTTTCTCGTGCTGTTTTTCTTTTTTAGCCGGCCTTATGTCTATGACGACGGCACGGAGGAAATCCCTCAAATTCCCGATGTCGAAATTTTCCTTTTACTCGATCCTCTTGTTAGTATATCGGCGGCGTTGGCATCGAGAGCTTTGGTCTGGTCACTTGCCGCGGCGGGAGTGGTGCTTTTAATAGGCATTGTTATTCCACGCTGGTTCTGTGGTTACGTTTGTCCGATGGGAACACTGATAGATTTGTTTGACTGGGGTGTTGGGCGTCACATTAGTCGGTTTCGTCTCAGAAGGCGGGGCTGGTGGGTCAATTTACGATTCTATTTTCTTCTCTTTACGCTTATTGCGGCTGCCTGCGGGGTATCGTTGTCCGGATTTCTTGCCGCTATTCCCGTAGTGACGCGGGGCATGCTTTATATTTTCTCGCCTTTGCGGACCGGATTAACGAAAGGCTGGGATTTTGTGCCGCAGATGAACGCAGGGCAATATATCTCGATTTTCCTCTTTCTGGGAGTACCGGCTCTTGGCCTGCTTCGTCCCCGGTTCTGGTGCGCCTACCTCTGTCCGAGCGGCGCCCTTTTTTCACTGGCCGGCGCAATGCGCCTGAGAAGGCGAAAAGTTGAAGCCACCTGCATAAAATGCGGCCGATGTCTTGATGTCTGCCCGTTCGATGCGATCGGACCGGATTTCTCCGGGTATTTTATTAATTGCGCAATCTGCCGGACTTGCAAAGGTGTATGTCCGAAGCAGTCGATAAAATTCGTCGGCCGCCGGAATCAAATTAATCTAAAACCACCGACTCGGCAATCTGCTGTCTCGACTTCTGTTTCGCGGCGCAGGTTCCTGATAGGTACAATCGGAGTTGTTGGAGCCGGAACGGTTGCCGGCGCGGCCCTGACAGCAGAGCGCCGCAGCTACGCGGAATCGTATCCAGTTCGTCCACCCGGTTCTTTGCCGGAGAGCAAATTCCGCCGCCAATGTGTCCGGTGCGGAGAATGTATCAATATCTGCCCATCGAACGTTTTGCAGCCGGCGGGATTTGAGCTTGGAATAGATGGGCTCTGGACTCCGAAAGTTGTTGCGGACAGGTCGGGTTGTCTGTCTTTCTGCAACAACTGCGGCCGGGTCTGTCCGACCGGTGCTATCAGAGAGCTGTCTTTAGAGGAAAAACGTGCGGCAAGAATCGGGTTGGCCGTGGTCAATAAAAATACGTGTTTACCTTATGCTCGACGGGATAACTGCGGGCTGTGTGTCGGCGAGTGTGCCTCAGCGGGCTATAACGCCATCGAGTTCGTTCGTATCGGTGGCATAACAGATGAGTCGGGCGCACCTGTTCAGGATTCGGGATATCTGGCGCCGGTTGTTCTTGAGGACAAATGTGTCGGCTGCGGTCTTTGCCGGGCGCGTTGTTATGCCGCCAACGTCAAAGAGAAAAAACTGCTCGGTGAAAGCGCGATCGATATATTTGCCGGCCCCGGCAAGGAAGACCGTATTGTTAGCGGCTCGTACATAACCCTTCAAAAGCAGCGAGTCAACCCTGTCGAGCAACAGAAATCCGAAACAACGGAGAATACGTATCTTCCCGATTTTTTGCGATGAGCTTTGATTTGCAGTGATTGGGACAGGTGGTGTTTTTACATGCCGGCAAAATTACGCTCTATGCAGGTCTCCTCTGTTGCCGATAACATAAGCCTCGAAAATTTCATCGAGGTTGAGGGCCGTTTCCTGGTAGCCGTTCGAGGACATTGTTTTTATTTCGGCTTTTTTGGATTCGTCGCAGTCTTCGATTGCCAGGGAGATATTGTCTGCCAGCTTTAATATATCGAGCACGCTGGCTAATCGGCCGAAGTCCGCATCGGGTTTCGGTTTCAGGATAAATCTTCGGATTTTTTCTCTCAATTCTTCGGTTTTTCCGGCTTTGATAATTACGCCGTTATCGAGGATGGCGATATAATCTGCTACCGGCTCGATTTCGTAAAGCAGATGGCTCGAGAAAAATACCGTCACGCTGTTGCTTTGCAGCAGGTCGATAACGTGCCGCAGGAAATCTTTTCTCGCAATCGGGTCGAGCCCCAGTGTCGGATCATCGAGAATGACGATATCGGGTCTGTGCCCTAAAGCCAGCAGCAGGGCAAGGCTGGAATTTTGACCTTTGGAAAGAGCTTTTACTTTCACATTCATCGGCAGCCTGAGTATTTCGGCAAGCTCTGCGGAGAATTTGTAATCCCAGTCTGGATAAAATCCCGCCACCCACTTGATTATCCGGCCGACTTTCATCCAGCCGTACATCTGCTGGTCCTCGGCCATAAATCCGATTCTTTTTCTGATTTCGAGTGTCTGGGTGAAGCTGTCGAATCCGCCGACGATACATTTGCCGGAACTGGGCTTTTGCAAACCGAGCATTGTTTTTATCGTTGTCGTTTTGCCCGTGCCGTTCCTGCCTATAAAACCGAAAATAGAGCCTTTCGGCACTTCGAGGTCCACTCCCTTGAGCACGTGTTTTTTGCCGTAGGAAAAATGCAAACCTTCAATTTTTATTGCCGGCTCCGTCATTTTATTTCCTTTCTACTTCTATTGAAAATCGATCAAGGTTATTTGTTTTTTCGTTTTTTTTATCCAGGATTTTTAAGAAGACACAGAAAGTTTTTTTCGGAACTGTCATAATTGCTAAGATTCCGATCCCATCGCATACACAGAAGAATATTGTCGTCGTCTAACACTGCGATATCCTGAATGCTGTAATCCATGCGGATGAAGTGGCCTAACTTTCGTATTTTGTCGCCTGAACGGATATCGAAAACGAGTAATGTATTCTTGCTGCTAAAATATAGTTTACCATTTTTTACAAATACGCGGCCTAAATAAACACTGCTCATATGTTCGAGGATTGTAAAAGGACGTGCCGTACTTAATTTGCAATAGATATTCTCACTGTCCCAACCGGTTACATCGAATCGCCTGATATCATCGTAATAAGAGGCAAGAAAGAAGGAGATTTTTTCATCATGGATGTCAACGATTGAACGTTCATCTATACCTTCATATTGGTAATTCAGATCGATACTGAGTTTAATTCTATCTTCAATGTCGATTCCTTCTACCGGTACAAGAGGTATGGAAAATTCTTTCCGTCGTTCCTGAATATATCCCATTGGTCTTTTTAACACATCGAGCTTTGTGTCAAGTCGTTTTAATTCCTCGGGATTCGTTGCGTCAATCAAGACAAAACTATTGTTTATGATGGCGATTATTTTATTGTCGATAAGACGAAGTGCTATTTGGGAATATGAATGATCAGTCAGACACTCGGATATATCGATTTCACAAATCGGAATCCAGCGATTAACCGTATATTTATAGCTTCTAAGATAAGCATGCTCATAGATATCCCTGTTGAGTGGAGGTTTTCCTTCTCTATCTATGCGTTCCCTGCTAAAATACGCAAGAATGCTAAACGAATATAGATTATCTCCAACTACTTTGATTAATTTATCCCTTCCAGGATAATCCCTGGTATGATATTCCTCCAATCCCTCCGGCCTCGTTATAGGGACAGCGATATCATCCGGATTGCTATCTATGTTACTAAACGATATTTTGTTGTTATCTATATCTACATAATTATGCTCCTGGAATATTACTTTATCTCCGGCATAATCAAGGTCGTTCCGTCCGAGCATAAAAGGTTCGATTTCCAATTCCTGTAATACTTTTATATTTGCGACCTGGCTGCTGAAAAGCATCAATAATACGAACACAAGTCCGCCGGCCACCCATAGAAGCCCTTTTAGATTTGTCTTGAGATGCCAGTCGTATTGTGCGGCAAAAAGGGCAAAGACAAAAGCCGCCGCCGATATTATCAACATGATTACCGGGTAATATACCCGCGAGCCGAAAATAACATCGCTTACGAAATCTCTGTAATTAAGAGGAAGTATAAACGGCAGAATCAGGCAGAATCCCGCCAATAGCATTCCGACGAGCCATGCACGCGCGGTACTGCGGATAAGAACGTTGCACCCGAAGCATAAACTATATGTCATTATTGATAACAGAGCAGATAGCGGAATAGAATATAATATATCCGAATTTGTATCGATAATATTGCCGCTTAAAAGCCAAAAAATCAAAGGACATGTCATGATTATCAAAGAAGCGGTTAAACCTACGAAGAATTTCAGACTTACAAGCAGTTTAATGCCGGCAGGCTTCGACCGCCAGAAAATATAGAGTTTCTGGTCCATATCGCCCTGAACATTAGCGCATGCTATAAGACCGGCAAGCAATGGAGAAAACATTATGGAAACTAATACCATACTGCCGCAGCGAAATCCGAGGCCGTCCTTGAAATTAACCAAAGCTTCTTCTATCGGAAGCACCATTATGAGGCCGAAGCAGGCCAGAAGATGCCACTTAAACTGACAAATCTGCTGATGAATAATGCCCTGGATTTTCATAGGTATCTCCTGATACTAACAAATCTGTAACAGGCGACGGCGAGAACCGCTGCAAAGGCGATAATCTGTGAAAATACTAATCCTGTAAACTTGAGTTTTGTCATTTCCATTGTCAGAAGTAAAAATGAGTACGGCACAAAACGCTCTGCCCAGGTGACCTCACATACGCCGGACCATAGAAGGACAATTCCCCAGCCGATAAAGACGGCAAACATTACGACAAGGGAGCCGGCTTCGCTGCGGCTCTGACAGCCGAAAGGGCAGAACCATGTAAAAAGAAGCAGTCCGGCAAGTCCGTACAGCAAGTTGGTTCTCATAAGAAAGTAAACGGAGGCCTCTCTGCCCCGGGCCATTAATTCCATCAAAAGCGAGCTTGCAAGAAATATAAAAATAATTCCCGCCGCCGAGACAAGATACTTACTGAAAAAAATAATCCATCTCTTAACCGGTATCTTGAAAAGCAGGTGTATCGTGCGGTTGCTTATTTCGCCGGAAAAAATATCCAGCGAATAAACTACCGGAACGATAAACATCTGGGCAAGCGATATCAAAAAGCAGTTTTCGACATCGGGTATTATCCGCATTCTAAAAAGCATTATGGTAAATGCTATACTCGCCGCCCCGCAAAAACCCAGCTTCCAGAGGTTTTCTTTCCATTCTTTCCATAGAAGCATTAGAAACATATTACTTCTCCGAGGAACCGTCGCTGCGGTTGTCTCTTTGCGAGATGATATTTTCATATTCTTTCTGCAAAAGTTCGACGGTCTGCTCCATCGGCAACTCTAAATGAATCGCCTGGACAGCCGCCTCACGAAGGGCGTTTGTTACGATTTTTTTTCTTTCCGCGGCATGGATCGTCTGTTTGCTGGAAGAAACGTATGTGCCGTCGCCTCTTTCGATTTTGAGCACGTTTTGCCGGCAAAGCTCGTTATAAACCTTAAGGATTGTATTTTGATTGACCGCTAATTTTGCCGCTAATTCCCTGACGCTGGGGACCTTGTCGCCTTCTTTGAGAATACCGGTTGCCACCTGATATTTTATCTGGTCGATAATTTGCCGGTATATAGGCGACGATGAAGATGGCTCGATTCGTATAAAAATAATAAAACTCCTTAAAATCCCAACTGTTATATATAACTATAACAGTATATCAAAAAATGTTCAACAAAAAATTGGTATTTTTAAAATATTTTTGAAAAAATCCTTCGTGGTGATGCAATGCACAAAATGTTAAGTATCTGTTTTTTAAGAGGTTAAAAGTTTTAAATCAATAGAAAAGGATTGTTGGTTTTTCATCAGATTGCCGCTTAACTTGCTTTTGGATTATGTTATTGCAGGCTGATATTGATTGAAATATTTATATGTTGCCCAGAGATCTCCTGCATGATTTCAGGCATAATAGATATTAGTGAAGGTTCCCTGTGTACCCTGCGTTGTTTAGAGCAGGGTGAATTTCCCAATAAAAGGTGGCAAATTTTTGACTACGGCGGTTTGCCACGCTACAATTTGATAATTGTAGCATGCAAGAGCGTCTTGGCTAAAAAACTCAGACAAATTTCAGCTTGATATTAGAAGGAGTTTTATCATGAACCTGATGAAGCCGAACTCGGAGAGGGGAATTATTTCGATTATTTGTCTTCTTGCAATACCTGCTTGTGTTTGCGGCCAGTTGCCCCGGCTGATTCTGAACGAAGTGTATGTCGATTTTGCCGCAGGTGAGGATAATCCGCTTATTAAAACCAAGTTTAATGTCTATGACCCTGTAGGTCCCACGTTGCAGCAGTTCGATCAGAACGTCAAGATAATGAATGAATTAAATATCGAAACGTACAGGATTGAACTGGGCTGGGGCAGAAGATTTTCGGGTTTCGGTCTTAACGGTATGATAGGTGGGACGGCGGAAATGCCGACCTATGATTTCGGAACGCTTGACCATATGGTCACCGAGCTGAAAAAGCAAAATGTGTTATTGCATGGAGCTTATTGTTACTGTCCTTTTCCGCTTCAGGACCCGAATGTCGGCAGGTACCGTGACTCTCGGGCGCCGAACAATATTGAGAAATGGAAGGAAATCGTTGCCACTGTTGCATTACACTATCTTGAAATGGGAATCCCTTTCGGTGTTGATGAAGTCTGGAACGAGGCCGACGGACTATACGTATTCTATTCGGGGACGGAGGAAGAATTTCAGCGGGTATATAAAGCCGCGGTGGAAGGCATTCTTGCCGTAAATCCGGACGCCACTATCGCCGGCCCGGCTTCGGCGCCGGAGCTGATGTGGCATCGTTCATTTCCCGAATTTGTCGCCAAAGAAAAACTGCCGATGGATGCTTTTACATTTCATCATTACGGCAGCGGAGAGCTGGCGCTGAATGTAATTGACAAAGTAGCGGACAGCCTGAACCGTTTCCCGCATTTTAATACTACTTCCATGATTATGGACGAATGGCACTCGGCGGACCTGATCGAGCCGTGGTGCCGTGATGATGATGTGCGTGATACCTATGAGGGTGCCAGCCAGTTATTGCATGACTTTGCCGTTCTTTTATCACGTCCCGAGCTGACGTCCGTGAGTTGGGCGTGGTATATGGACCCCGGCCGCGCAAGGGCTACGTGTATGGGATTGATTTCCAGCGATGGCCATCGCAAGGCTGTTTTTAATGCCTGGAAAATATACGGCAAAATGCCCGTAGATCGCAGGAAAGTTAAAATCATAGGGCCGTTCGAGGCAATGGCTTCCGCGGATGAGCACAATATCGGGATTGTTATCTGGAATCCCGATCCTTATCGCAGGCGCATCGATGTGCATCTTGATAATATCCCGTTTGAAAAAGGGGATGTGCGTATTTACCGTATAGACGGCTCGAATGCGAGCTGGGGTGACGGGGCGGAAGAAAACCTGATTCCGGTAGAGACGTTTGAAGATGTAGAATTAGCCGACTGGACCTGGCTGGATCATATAATTCCCGAACATGGAACTATCTACATCGAGGCCGACGATAAAACAGGGTTGTCGGAATTAATCCCCGTAAAAGTGGCTGATGTTATCAAGGTTAACCACTATTATCCGCAGCGCGGGACTTCATCCTATGCTGATTTTGACCGGAAGACCTGGATCGCCCGCCTGGGCATGGCGGATGAGAAAATCGCCGACCAGGAGGTTGGTGTTTTAGCGAGTGATTTGCCGGATTTGCTAAACGTTACCGTATCGGTTGAAGGTAAATTACAAAATCTCGATAAAAATAGTTTACTTGGAATTCGTGTGGATTATATCGTGGAAGGGGGGTATCGTAGGGCCGTATTGTTTCATGGGCCATACAACGGCGTTGATTTATATAATAACCAAAGAAATGCCGCGATGCCCTGGGGTACGAAAAAACAGGCAGACGAAGTCGTAGCTGTTAATGACTTGTCAAAATTTCAAATCGCACTTAAAAAACTTGCTCCGAGTAACTGGAAGGGTAAAGCGCATATATCCTTCATTATGCAAAATGCAGGGGCGGGAACACGGGCTAAAATAATCCTTCGACTGCCGTAGTAATGCTCAAAAAGCATTTGAGTGGATAAAGTTTTTGTGGGCACAAATACAAACCAGCCCGGCGCCGGGCCGGGATTTTCTGATTTTTGCAATTTCGCCGCGATTAATTCGGCGAAATTTCGCTCTAAAGCCGCATATCCATTTAATAGTTGACTTCTTCAGTAAGATATATGCAATCGTTTCTTGATTCACAGTTTGCAGATATTAACACTTTTTAGTCTGCGGTATCCGGGCCATGTTCGTGTGATTTGCTCGGAATTAAAAAGAAAAAAAGATTGTTGCCGCACTTTAGTTCTTTTTTGTAATCTGCTGTTATATAAACACTTGGAAAATAATACGCCTATTGAAATTTCCGGCTGGCCGGCCCTTTGAATCTCTGAGCTTACTAAAAAAATGCCGTTTGGGTATTTTGCGTACACGTCCACTCGGACAGATACTTTATGAAGATCTCAACGCTTGAAATTTATTGTATCATAAATATAATTACAAATGTTTTAAATATGAAATGTTAGTGACTTCCGGTATCCACAAAGAAGTCAACAACCGCTTCAGATGGCGTATAAAAGAATTCTGTTTTGAGAACATTTATGACTGACGTAAATCATATCTTAAATGCTACCGAACTGCGGAAAGGAAGATTATGTTAAATCGTTGCCGTTTTTCGTTGGCAAAATATATGGATTATGCGTCGAATCGCAGTCAGGTTTCAATTAAGGTTTTGGTAAAGGTACTAATAGCCTGAAATATAAAGAGAGGTGTTATTATGAAAAACCGGGCGAAAAACATGTCTTTTGCGTTTTTTTTGGCGATATGGGTAATTACCTGTCTTATTCAAGTCTGCGGCACGCAGGCTCAGACGGCAATGCCGGAAGACCTTGAGGTGGGTTTTAAATCTCCGCCGGATTCGGCCAAACCCCTGACTTGGTGGCACTGGATGAACGGTAATGTCACCAAAGAGGGTATAACGCTGGACCTTGAAAAAATGAAGGAAGTCGGTATTACCGGATTCCAGATATTCGATGTCGGTCAGGGCATACCACAAGGCCCGGTCAAATATCTCAGTCCGGAATGGCTCGAACTTATGCAATGGGCGGCGATGGAAGCAGACAGGCTGGGGCTTGAGTATGATATGCACAACTGCCCCGGCTGGTCATCAACTGGCGGCCCGTGGGTTACGCCGGAATACGCTATGCAGAAGCTGGTTTGGAGCGAAGCAGTAGTTACAGGCGGCAGGAATGTGACTACCTCGCTCACTCAGCCGTGGACCAACCTCGATTACTATCGTGATGCATTTGTTTTGGCTTTTCCGGCGCCCGGAACGGATAGGCCGCCTTTACGAGCTTCTTCGAACAGCGGCGATGTTGACCTTAAACTGCTGGCCGGCGGAGAAGCGTCGGAAGGTATTGATATCCGACCTGCCGCGAATGATCCCAATAAACCCGGATATCTGCAGTTGGAGTATGCTGAACCTGTCGAAGTACGGATGATTACGATCGGCAGTTTTCCTCTTGCTCAGCCTGACAGCGTTAGCGAACGCAGTGCCGTCAACGATGGCGATGGGATGAGACTTGATGTTTCAGATGACGGTGTTACATTTCACGAAGTCACGAATGTCTCCGTTAACAGCAGCTGGAGGCTGAGAAGAATTCTGGGCGGACGCGGCAGAGGTATTTGGCCACCTTTAGTGATGAGTTTACCTAAGACAAGGGCAAAATGCTTTCGCTTGGTTATCCCTCAGGCTGCTCATATAACGGAGCTTCGTTTTTCGGGCGCCAGTGTTATTTATGATTGGCAAAGAAAATCTAACGCCGGGCTTGGTTTAGGTATTTTCGGTCGCGGTGTTGAAATGTCTGCCCCTGAAACAGATCCTTTATATATTGACCCGGAATCGGTTATCGATATCAGTCGTTATATGGATGACAACGGCAGGTTAAACTGGCAGGCGCCGTCCGGCAATTGGACGATTCTTCGCTTCGGATACACACCAACCGGCACAACGAATCGCGCCGGTTCCTCTACGGGCACGGGTCTGGAGATAGACAAATACTCTCGCAAAGCCGTGGACTTTCACTGGAAGATTAACATTGAGTCTGTACTTCCGGCAATGGCTCCTTTGGCCAGGAAGAAATTGGCGGGGATACTCATTGACAGCTACGAAGCAGGTATGCAGAACTGGACGGTTGATTTTCCAAAAGAATTCCAAAAACGCTGCGGCTATGATCTGAAGAAATATATGCCGGCTATGACCGGTAAAGTAGTCGGTGATCCTGATATCTCCGAACGATTTCTATGGGACATACGTCGGACAATGTCGGATATGATGGCTGATAATTACTATGGATATATTGCAGAACTGACTCATAAGAATGGTCTCAAATTTTATGTTGAGCCTTATAGTTCTATGATGTTCGACGAGACGGAAGTGGGATACATGGCTGATGTCGTCATGGGCGAATTCTGGCAGGATAGGGGGATTCATAGCAGTATTAAGCTTACTTCTTCTATCGGTCATGTCGGCGGTATAAAAATTGTTGGTGCCGAATCTTTTACAAGCCGTTCAAAGTGGACGGAATATCCATATTCATTGAAAGCCTTGGGGGACTTGATGTATACTCTGGGATTGAACCGATATATATTCCATCGCCATGCGATGCAGCCGCATCCCAATGCGGCCCCTGGTATGACTATGGGACCCTGGGGAGGACATTTCGACCGGACCAACACATGGTGGAATCAAAATGCCGCAGCCTGGCTGAAGTATGTGGCACGATGCCAGTATATGCTTCAGCAGGGTTTGTTTGTCGGTGACTTGCTCTACTATACAGGGGAAGATGCTCCTCTGCGTGTGGATTCGAAC
>JAFGBG010000219.1 GCA_016933295.1 Sedimentisphaerales bacterium
ACCTCCGAGAATTCCACGCAAAGCGGACACCCCTTTTTATAACTGATTATAGAATGATAACATACTACATTAATATGCCGATAATGTCTAAAAAGTCAAGTCGGCACCAAAAAAACCGCTTCCAATGCTGAAAAACGCCATATCAGAGCAATTGGACATTTGGTGAATTCAGACTAAAAGGTCTGCTTAGTGAATTATGAGGACGGAAAAAGTTTTTCCGTCGGTCTTGAGATTATTGTTTTTTGTCAAAATAGCTAAGATCCCAGTTATCGAGCCATTCGATAGTGAATGTGCCGTCGGCGCCGATTATAAACGGCAGCCAGATATAACGGGAATCGAACAGCCTCCTCGGTGTCCAGCGGTCGGCCATGAAGATATAGCAGCCCGGTTTGCCGGGAACAGGCAGCACAAAGGTGCTTTGCGAGCGGAAGGTTAATTCCGCCTCTTCGCCGATACAGGGATTGCCCTTGGTTTGCCACGGGCCGAGGATATTTTCTGCCACTGCGTATTCGGCGGCATTTGGTTTCCATCCCGTACAGCCCGAGGAGATAATATAATAGCGATCCTTAAACTTGAACGGTGCCGGTGCCTCGCGATACTTCCCGATGAACGCCCTTGCCCAGGTCTTATTTTCGACTATCGGCGTTTCAGGTGCGGTAAATTCTTCGTTTAGCCTGACGATATACATTGTAGCGTTGTGCTCGGAGGCGTAAAACGTATAGGCGCGGCCGTCGTCGTCGACGAACAGGTTCATGTCGCGGTAAGTGCCGCCGAATTCTTTCTGTCGGTCCGGGTCGTTATCCTTATATCCGAAATCGTATTGGACGGGCCGCATGTGATTAAGGAAAGTAAACGGCCCTTCGGGTTTATTGCCGAGAGCGATTCCCGCCCTGGCGAAATGATAACCCGTTTGTTCGAGATGCATCCACATGACATATTTGCCGGTGCTCGGATTGAAGATGACTTTAGGCCTTTCGATAAAGGTCTCGTCGCGGATATCCGCCGGTAGTGCACTGTGCGGCAGAGCAACGGCTTCATGCTTCCAGTTGTACAGATCTTTCGAGCTATAGCACGAAACGCCGGTTTGAGCTCCCGGCGTCCGGTCTTCGCCGTACCAGTAAAAAGTATCGTCTCGGAGAATGATGCCGCCGCCGTGCGCCTGTATATGTTTGCCGAGCGTATCCGGCCAGGTTTCGCCCGGCGCGAACCGATTGAGCTTTGTTTGTTCTGTGCCGGATGTCCCTAAGGTTGTGCCGGATCTTTGTTCGTCGACGGTTTGGCCGATGGATGTCAGAAGTAATGTCATGGATATAATTAATTTCATATTATGAATTCCTTATATCGTAACTATGCGAATTTTGTTAAAAGCATCTGCTATTAAACACCATTTATAGCGGTAAATTGACATAAAAGTTGTTTTTTTTCTTCATTTTACCCGTAAAAAACGCGAATTTTCGGAATTTTAATGTTTTTTTGAAGATAAAACGCATTCACGAGCGTCTATATATTTAATAGTAGAGTTTATAAAAGGACAATAACGGCAAAGGATCCCGGATATGGATTCACAGGACATAATCAGAATATCGCGTAGGGCCAAAAACGAGACGGAGGCCTTCATCAATCGCCACCTTGACGACTGTGCTAAGGGATGGCCGAGACTCTGCCTGTGCCGTTCCACAAGCGCCTGGTCCGGACGGCGGCGGGAACCTCGAAGATACAACGGTTACAATTAACACCAACCGCCGCAGACTTCTCTCTCGGCTCGTATCTCAAAGCTCTTCGTCATTAAGCTTCGGCGTTTGTCTGCCGCGTCTGCGGCGTCGTTGTTTTTGCTTGCGAATTTTCGCCGCCTTTAATGCGGCCGGACTTTTGTCGCCCAGCCGCTCATTTTCGAGCAGCTCGCACAATCGCTTTCGGGCGTAGTAGCGATTCAGCCCCTGCGATCTCTGCCTCTGCATTTTGACTTCGAGTCCGCTCGGCAAGTGTTTGAGATAAACACAACTGGCGGTTTTGTTCACTTTCTGCCCGCCCGGCCCGGACGAGCGAACATATCTTTCCTGAATATCTTCTTCGCGCAGCCCGAGAGCGGCCATTCTGGTCTCAAGCTCCTGCTGTTTTTTCTGCGTTGTGCCGAAATTCATTTTCACCGCTTCTTTTTTATGCAAGTGGTTCGTAGAATTTTGCCGGTCTTGGTCCGAGTGTGTTGGTCAGAGTGCCGAGTTTTTCGATGGAGGCGTCTATTCGGTCGCCGGCTTCGAGGAAATTGCCGGTGGCCATGGCGACTCCGGAGGGCGTGCCGGTAGCGATAATGTCACCGGCTTCGAGAGTCATGATATGGCTGAGGAACGAAACGATATCGGCGACGTTATAAATCATCTGCGAGGTGTTCGCGTTCTGGCGAATTTCGCCGTTGACGCTGAGTTTCATATCGAGGTTCTGCACGTCTTCGATTTCGTCTGCGGTCAGCAGATACGGCCCCATCGGGCAGAAGCCGTCGGCCCATTTGCCGTTGAGCCAGTCGTAAAATTCGTCCCAGGGACGTTTGCCCCTGTTTTTGACGAAAGTAACGCTGCGAGCCGAGACATCATTGACGATTGTATAGCCGGCGACATAGTCGAGTGCGTCTTCGGGCCGGATTGCCTTCGCAGATTTGCCGATAACGACGCCAAGCTCAAGCTCGTAGTCTATCGTCTCGCTGTAAACGGGCCAGGGAATTTCCGTGTCCGGGCCGGTAACGGCGGTGGCGGGCATGATAAACGGCCGCGGCACGGTCGTATTTCGCGGCGAATCCGACAGGCCTAATTTGAAACCGCGGGTGAGACTTGCTTCTTTTATATGCTCGCTGTAATTTCCGGCCAGCGCGATAATTTTGCCGGGCCGGGGTATCGGGGCAAGAAGCTGAACCGAATCCAGCGGGATAGCATCGCTGGCGGATTTCTTTAATTCGGCAAGTTTCGAAAGGCAATCCCGCCCGCGCTGGAGGATTTGTTTTACGCTACGTGGTGGATTAGAGTCGTCCCAGGCTTTTGGGATATCGATCAATCCGGCGTTGGTCAGTATTGCGCAACTAATTGAACCGTCCTTTGAATATGTCACTAATTTCATTTGTTTCGCCTCATCCGTCTATTGACCCTCGTGAGACGTCTCTCGACTCTCGTCCGTTGTCGTAAGCTCAGTGGTCAGAGATTGTGCCGCCGGCTGCATTTTTTGCTCGAGAATGCTCATGCCGGTATCGGTAAATTGTTTCATCAGGATAATATACAATATAGTGACGGGTACTCCTAACAATATGCTGACTACGATACCGACGTATGGGACAAACGATAGCGGTATGGTCAGCAAATTGACAAGAGACAGAATGTAATATGTCAGAGCCATGCTTTCGTTGACAACCGGGGCGGCAATCTGTCGCTCCTGGCAATAGGAATTCAGGTCCTTGGAAAGCCCTACAAAGGCAACATATATCCAATATAAGTTGAAAAACGGGATAAAACAAAAACCTACCGCCTGACCGGCGGTGGTGCGTGCATTTCCACCCTGAATAAGAAGCCATGAGCGATAAAGAATTATATATCCGAGCACGGTTCCGGCAAGTGCGGCGGGAACTCCGATGCATACGAAAGACAGAGGAAAACCTATACCGACAAGCCAGGCCAGCCAGAGCCATAGCGTTCTTAAAGACTGCGGCTGGAATCTTATGACCGGGTAAGAATAAGCCGCCCTTGACGGATAGACCATGGCTGTTGCAGGTGCATTGGCCAGCTCGTTCGAGAACTTTGTCTGGTCCGCCGGCATCCAGTCGTTAAATCCTTCCGTCCATAAGTAGGTATCGCTTCCTATGGTGCCGTTTTGAATCAGGCGGATGATTTCCTCTTCGCCGACCGGGCCGAATTGCTGGTCGTTCGTAAAGTAATACCACATATTTTGTCTCTCCTATATTCTCCTAAAAATCTCCAAATTCAAAGCCAGGTAGGTAGCATTTTGAAAAAGCAGCTGAACTACCCAAAACAGCTAAGTTATAAGTCATAAGAACACAAGTCATAAGAGCATAAGTGCGCAAGTGCATAGGAGCATAAGTACACAAGGGCACAAGAGCAAAAGACTTATGCACTTACGACTTATGCACTTAAAATACTTTAGCTCACTTCAAACTTTAGTCACTTTAAATACTCCAGTGGCTATTATGGCCGTTACTGGCCGGATGAGCAATGACAAAATTGTCTTCGTACTGCCATTGGTGATATATTACGGCGTATGCGCTACGAAGAACACGATACAAGACAGATTGGCTTCGTTTTTTCAACTTGTTCCGATTTATTAGGATTTCGATATTCGTATTTATGATTTCCAACTTTCGTTCGGTAAAACCTGTCCCGGCGAAGTTTTTAACGAAGCCGGATTGGCTTCGTTCCCTTAGGGATAAATTGGCTTTGAATTGGCTTTGTTTTCTTGCACGCAAAATACCAAAAATCTCAGAATTTTAACATAATCATTTGGTGCAAATGAGGTTATATCAAATTACCTATATTAACATTGGCTTCGTTTTCGATTTTTTCTTCTGACTTCTGTCTCCCGTGTTCTGTATTCTGCCGTTGAGATTGGGTTCGTTTTGCAAAATTTTAGTAAATGGGTTGATGCGTATATGAGTTGATGAGTGCATGTTTTTCCTCATTTATCCTTTTACTGATTTACCGATTTACTTATTTTCTCGTTCGTTGATTTGCCCCCCCATTTTGTCCGAGAAACGATTCACGAAGCACGAAGGACGATATGATATTCTATATTCAATTGTTAATTAACTATCATACACAGTTTCGGCGAAAATGCAAGTAAAATCTTACGAGAAGCCAAAAATGCTCCTGGCCCTTTTTATGGGTGCTTACTTAAATTCGTTGAGCAGTTCGGCGTTGTCCACCCACATCACGAAAAACGGAGAGAAATTTTCGCCGCGTTTTTTCACATATATTAAAAAAGGCCGGTTGAAATAAATATGGCGTGGCTCTTTGATTCGTCGAGGAAAGGCGCCAGATGTGCCAAAAAAAACTTCGGATTTTATAGTAACGCCCGTTCGGCTCAACGAGAAATCTATCATTTGTATTGCCTCGAATATAAAGTAGCCCTGTTCTTTCCATGGGCTGTTACCAATATTTTTGCCGACAAGCTCGTTATAGTGATGTGTCAGTTTATAAAGGACATCGGGGACGATCAGCATGTCGTCTGTATAACCCTGATTGAGATTCGTCCTTAGCTTTCGCAATTGATCATAGTAGGGATCATGTCTGAACTCGGAAATTTTTTTCTCCACGTCGGCGATTAATTCAGTGAGACTCCCGCGCCGTGGAATGGCCGCCAGGACCACCTGATACGGCTGAGTGAGTTTGCATAAATCGACTGCAAACCAGTCGGAACCTTTTTCTTCGCCGTATTCGTAATAGAGAATATCAACCTGTTCCCGAACATGCTTAAAGTCATTATCTGTTTCTTCCGATTGGCCACAGAAAGCTGTGACAGAGTTTTTTACGCCATTTGAATCTACGAAGCTAAACGCTCTCTTGTAAGCATAAAACGGGTACTTAAAACCTATGTCCACATTCAAATAAGAATAAGCAAGTATCGGATTCGGCAATGTTCTGTAATCATCGCTAAAAACAGGAACCGGCTCCGACGGAAAGCGTTTTGTTATGTCCTTTTGAATTTGTTCGATGACACCTTTTTCAATAAGACCGGCCGTCGCATAGTAGGAATCCTCGTTGAGATCTGACGGTGATATTTTTGCATCGTTTAATCGGGCGGCCAGCTCCTCGGCGCCGATAACCTGTATCGGCTCACCGATGATATCGTCTTTCATTTTATCCCAGGCCATTTTGAAAGTCGAACACCAGATGACGTTTTGATGTTCCGGCATGGGACAATCGAGAGTTGCAACAATTGAGGTTTTTTTCAAATCGGATGAATTTACTTCTCGATGTTGTTTGATTTCGGTCTTTATAATTAGCGGCGGTTCCTCTACGAGCAGCGAGTCTGTGTTAGTTGTAGGTCTGACTAAAAAAGGACGTGGAGGGGAACCTATCCGTATGTCTTCGCCTTGTTTGTTTTCGTGACTCTGGTATGTGTATATATTGTCATTGTCAACTCCGCATGACGATGTTGTTTCAAAGGATACATGACCATCGACGAACAGGACATTTTGTCCTTCTCTTTCATGCGATAAAGAATTACCGAGTTCGGTCTTTGCGCTGTCCCAGTCTTTTTTGAAAAAAAGGTCGATGGCTTCAGGAGTTATCGACGAAGGTCTCATCCATGGATTCCTGTCGGCGGCAACGGCCATTGACGGATCACTCGATGTGCTCAGAGAGTACCCACCATAAGGCAGATGATAAGCATAGCTGTAATGGTTTGACGGGTGCGGACCGAAATCCCATAGCTGAGTGAGTTTGAGATTGCCTAAATCCTCTTCGGAAGGATTGAATACCGTCGATCCCGAATCGCCGGGACAGACGAAATCCTTCGGTGATACTTCCGCATACTTGATCAATAGGTAGAGGCAGGACGAAATGGTGGCAAGACCGCCACTACCGTCTGAGCCCACTTGGTAAGCCTGATATCGATTTACACCCTGCCAATTGGGAATTTTGTCGACCCATGTTGATGTTGTTCCGCCGGCGCAGGGATATTGACCCTCATAATCGTTGGCATATAATCGCATCGCTTTGCCGATAACGGACAGATTTTTTGCACATGTCGTTCGATTTGCCTGATCGCGTGAATTGTTGCAGGCGATATGAACGACGCCGAAAAAGAACAAACAAACAAATGCGGCAAAAAGAACATCGACGGGTGATAATTTTATTGGTGATGATTTACGCGCCATTTTTATTTCCTCTCAAAGAGATATTATTTTTCTCGGGAGTCTGCCACAAAAGCAAATCGCAGGTTCCGCAAAAACCGCTTATCCGGTTAATATATCGAATCCCCGCCGGGTAATCAACAGGTTTTGGGTAATGCCAAAAATGCTCCTGGCCCTTTTTATGGGTGCTTACTTAAATTCGTTGAGCAATTCGGCGTTGTCCACCCACATCACTAAAAACGGAGAGAAATTGTCGCCGCGTTTTTTCACATATATCAAAAAAGGTTTATTGAAATATATATTTCTTCCATTCAATATAGGGCTGGTGCGAGAGTGAGTAGTTGATGTTTGGATGATGCTTGTTCGTATCAGAGAAAAATCTATCATCTGTAACGCCTTCCAAATGAAATAGCCTTCAAGACACCATGGTTGGTTCCCTATTGCTTTACCTTCCAGTTCTGTGAAGCAAAGCGTCATTTTGTAAATCACATCGGGGATAATCAGCTCATCCGATGGATTTAACTCGGATAAATAAGCGTAGTTTGGATCCAGTTGAAATTCCAATGTCTTTGAATCGACGTAAGAAATCATCTGATCAAATGTCCCTTGTCTGGGTACGACAGCCAGAATCACCTGATAAGGCTGGGTGTATTTGCATAAATCGACTGCAAATTCGTCACTGTTACCTGATTCATTGAATTCGCCGAAAAGTATATCCACCTGCTCGTTGACTTTTTCCTGATGTGATTCTTGGATTTTATAGAAGTTACAAAAGGATGTAACTTTGGTGGGAGTATTATTTGAATCTCTAAATGTAAATGGTCTAACATTTGTAAAAAATGGGTACTCGAATTCAGCATTAACATTCAGATAGGAATAAGCCAATATCATGAAGTTTGGATCAGTGTCGTATTCTTCATTGTCAAATGATACCGGTCTTTCGGGGAAACGTTGTGTCATATCCGTTTGTATTTGCTCGATGACTCCTGCACCTGTTATGCCTGCATTTGCGTAGTAGGATTCTTCTTCGATATCTTCCTGTGAGGTTAGGGCCCTATTCAGGTACGTAGCCAGCTCTTCGTCCCCGATGACTTCAACCGGTTCGCCGATCACATCGTTTTTAAGTTTATCCCATGCCATCTGGAAGGCTGAGCACCATAAGAGGTTTTGTTGTTCCGGCAAGGGATAATCGAGTGTTGGGATGATTGAGGTCTGCGTCAGGTCGGAAGAATTGACATCCTTTGGTTGTATGATATTGATTCCCTTATACATTCCGGAATCATTAACAAGCAGAGAATCCCTGCTATCCTGGGGCTGGCTTACAAAGGCTGTCGGTAAACCGCCGATTCGTATATCTCCGCCGTTCCAATAGGTATATATGTTGTCATTTTCAACACCACAACATGAGATTTCTTCGAAATTGACATGGCCATCCACGAATAGAACATTTTGCCCTTCGTCTTCATGGGCGAAGGCATTGCCTGCTTTGACGGCTTGCCTGTCCCCGTCCGGATCAAATAAATCGAAATTTTTGAGAGTTGATTCATCCGGGCTCATCCAGGGATTCCTGTCGGCAATAACCGCCATGTTGGGTTCGCTCGATGAGCTTAGCCCGTGGGTATAAAAAGGCAGATGATAGGCATAGCTGTAATGACTTGACGGCTTATGGCCAAAGTCCCAAAGATCCGCCGGAGTTCTGTCAGATAAATCCTCGTCGGCGAGATTAAAAACCGTCACTCCGTAATCGCCGGGGCAGACGAACGGATCGGGGGACATGCCGGCATATTTAATCAGAAGATATAGACTTGACGAGATAGTTACATAACCGCCGCTGTCGTCCGAAGCTAATTGATAAGCCATATATCTGTTAGGGGCCATAAAGTTGGCTATTGAGGAGGCCCATAAAGATGTAAGACCTCCGGAACGAGGGTATTTGCCGTCGTAATCGTTGGTGTAAATTTGTATTCCTGCACTGATTTCAAAGAGATTATTCTGGCAGGTTATGCGATTTGCCCGGTCGCGTGAGCGGCTTAGGGCAAGATGGGCTATAGCCGTAAAAAACAAGCATACTAATGCTAAAACAAAGGCATCAACCCGCGTGAAATTGAATAGTGAAAATCGCCTGGTCATTTGTGCTTCCTCTATAGAAATTCTGATATTCATTTGGAATTGACCAAAAAAACGAACCGGTAATCCCGCAAAAGACCTCTAACTTCGTCAGTATAGCAGAATCATAGCTGATTATCAACTGATTTTGTATGTGTAAACGCCGGTAAATGTACCAAAAATAACTTGAATTTAGGGCTTTGAGGCTTTTTAATTTGAAATTGGTACGACTTAGGTTAATATTCGATGTGAATAACAGCGAATAAATAAAAATGCAAAGTGTAAAATGCAAAATTAAGGAAGTCGTCCCGGCTTGCCGGGACTCCACATTTTTGATATTTGATTTTTTAATTTCATTCTGGTCGGGAATTTTAAGAAATGACTCTCAAAGACATTTGGTCCCAAACGAATAGCTGGCTGCGTTCTCACAAGATATTCCGGTCGTCGGACCCACAGCCGGAAATCGACGCCGAAGGTCTAATCAGTCAGGAAGACGATTCTATCGAGCATGAAAATACGGCTCCCAATCCGGACGAACCTCAAAGCAACAAACAAAACGATAATGTTGTGGTCAAAGCCGTGCCGCCCGCCGAGACGCCGAACGCTATCGAGCGCCCTGCGGCGGAATCTTTAGAGAAGCTTCGCGAAGGCTTCGATAAGCTGGTAAACCAGCTTCAGGGTATCAACGAGCATTTGAATCGCCAGGCCGAGCAGCACGAGGCCTTAATGGAGCGTATCAAACAACTGCCTGGCCTGCTCGAATCTTTCCCCGCGATGGTTGATAACCAAAAGCAAATCACCGAGCAGCTTCTGGAGCAGCTCAGGTCATCGGCGGCAAAAAATGAGCAGTTCATCGATGCGGTCGAGAAAATCCCCGCCGAGACCACGAAACAAACCGACGCCCTTGCGAATATCGACCATCAGCTTGCCGCTGCCGCCGATATCGACGTACAGATGGCGGAAAACTTCAATAACTTCAATCAGGCCTTAGATAAGCTCAACCAGAGCACTATCAGCCAGACGGACGGCATTTTACAGATGAACAAAACTTTCGCCGCAAGCGACAGGTACCTGAAATACATCGTATCCAAACAAAGCAAGCGGTTTATGTGGATGTTTATCGCCGCTATCAGTGTATGCGTTGTCGTTATTTTGATTCTCACCGGCATTATCATTTATTTGAAGGCTGTTTAAGAACCATAACCTTTTTCCTGAAGGTGTCCGGTACATTTTTTCACGATACATCTTTTTCACAAAAAATGTACCGGACACCCTTAGCGATAACAAAAAAGAGTTGAAAAACAATTCCGTTTCGTTAAACTGCACTGTCTTAGTCGTGCCGCTGGCAGGGCTGATTTGTGTTTATAACCTTAAAATTATGGAAAGATATTGAAAGGAGCAAAAAAGTGGGTATTCGCAAGAGCATTTTTGCACTAATAGTGCTGGGCCTGATTCTGGCCCTGGGCACGGCGGCGATGGCGGCAGGTGAGCCGGAGCAAGAGCAAAACGGCACACCATTGGTCTGGTTCATCTCGCCGATAAGTGCCTTTCTGGCTTTGGGCTTTGCCTATTACTTCTATAAGAAGATGATGGAAGCCCCTGAAGGCACGGACAAAATGAAGGAGATCGCCAGACACGTCCGTGAGGGCGCCTACGCCTATCTTTACCGGCAGTATAGCGTAGTCACACTGGTCTTTATCATTCTGTTGGCTATTTTTGCTTTCTGTGCCTATAAGGGCGTTCAAAACCCGTTTGTGCCGGTCGCGTTTCTTACCGGCGGTTTTTTCAGCGGGCTTTGCGGCTTTTTAGGTATGAAAACCGCGACAAACGCATCGGCCCGTACGGCACAGGGCGCAAGCAAGAGCCTCAACAGCGGCCTGCAGGTCGCGTTCCGTTCCGGCTCGGTAATGGGGCTTGTCGTTGTCGGCTTCGGCCTGCTGGATATCTCGCTGTGGTATCTTATCCTTGATCAGTTGGTTTATACGCCCGGACACATGGCCAGCGGCTGGGGGCATCTCGCCGAAAACGTATGGTTGGTCAAGCCGGGAATGGAGCATGGCCATAAGCTCGTGGAAATTACTACCACGATGATTACGTTCGGCATGGGAGCTTCGACACAGGCGTTATTCGCACGTGTCGGCGGCGGAATTTACACCAAGGCGGCAGACGTCGGTGCGGACCTCGTCGGCAAGGTCGAAGCGGGAATTCCCGAAGACGACCCGAGAAATCCGGCAACAATAGCCGACAACGTCGGTGATAATGTCGGCGACGTCGCAGGTATGGGAGCCGACCTGTACGAAAGCTATTGCGGCTCGATTCTCGCCACCGCGGCTCTCGGTGCGGCGTTAATGGTTTCCAGAGAATCACAAACGGATATTGATCCGTTGAAGGCGGTTTTGGCGCCGATGGTTGTCGCCGGCCTGGGAATTATCCTTTCTATCGCGGGAATCTTCATGGTTCGTTGCAAGGAGGATGCCAGCCAGAAGAATTTGCTGCGGGCGCTTTTACTGGGAACTTTAGGCAGTACTGTGCTGATTCTACTGGCGGTTGCTTTACTGGCGTTAACCGACTGGATAAGCTGGGGCATTTTCGGCTCGGTGGTTTCGGGTCTGCTCGCCGGTGTGATTATCGGCCAGCTTACCGAATATTACACGTCCGATGAGTACGGCCCGACGAGAGGCATCGCCAATCAGGCTAATATGGGCCCGGCCACAACGATTATCGACGGTCTTGCGACCGGTATGTTTTCCACGGGTTTCCCAGTGGTTACCATTGCCATAGGTATTTTATGTGCTTTCGGATTTGCCGGTGGTTTTGCGGATTTTCCTAATAACATATCGATGGGTCTCTACGGCATTGGTTTTGCCGCCGTGGGTATGCTCGCCACGTTGGGTATCACCTTAGCGACCGATGCTTACGGCCCGATTGCAGACAACGCCGGAGGTAATGCCGAGATGAGCGGTCTTGGGCCGGAAGTAAGAAAAAGAACAGACGCCCTCGATTCCCTGGGTAATACCACCGCCGCGACCGGCAAGGGTTTTGCCATCGGTTCGGCGGCATTAACCGCCATGGCGCTTTTAGCGGCATATATCGAAGAGGTGCGAATTTGGATATCGAGGCTGGCCGAGGCAAATACTGTATATGCCGCAGACGGAATAACCAAGATTACCGAAGGCACCTATAAAGTCGGTAATATGATATTTTCCAATGTGGATGACCTTGAAGGTGTTGTCAATGTCAAGAGCGCCGAAGTTATGCAATTCGTAGATGCGTACGGTTTGAATATTATGAATCCGAAATTCATCTGCGGCCTGTTTATCGGTGCGATGATGGCCTTCGTATTCTGCGCAATGACAATGAAGGCGGTCGGCAGAGCGGCCGGAGCGATGGTCAACGAGGTCCGGCGGCAGTTTAAGGAAATCGCCGGTATTATGGAAGGCACAGGCAAGCCAGATTATGCACGCTGCGTTTCTATTTCGACCAAGGGCGCGCAGAAAGAGATGATTCTGCCGTCGCTGCTGGCGATTATTATTCCCGTTTTGACGGGGCTGCTTTTGGGTGTAGCAGGCGTGATGGGACTTCTGGCCGGCGGTTTGACCTGCGGCTTTGTTCTTGCAATCATGCTCAATAATGCCGGCGGCGCCTGGGATAACGCCAAGAAATATATCGAAAAGGGCGCCCACGGCGGCAAAGGCTCGGAAGCCCACAAAGCGGCGGTCGTTGGTGACACGGTCGGCGATCCCTGCAAGGATACTTCCGGCCCGAGCCTGAACATCCTTATAAAGCTGATGACGATGGTCAGCGTTGTCTTTTCGGGCGTCATAGTCAAA
>JAFGBG010000030.1 GCA_016933295.1 Sedimentisphaerales bacterium
AAAGTTAGAGTACATTATCTATATTACCTATAGTCGCGCAAGTTAAATTTTAAGGGCGCGCATTTTTTTGTGACCGTTGGTATAACTTCTCATTTCAGAATAAAACCGTATAAAAAAACGAGGGCCTGAATATGATTGTTCAGACCCCCGACTTTTTTCAATCAAATGTAACTTTTAACTATCTATCGCCTGCTATATATCGAATCTGACCTGCGGATAGAGCTGCATTATATATACGGAAATCATCTAATGAGCCAGCGAAGTAATCATCGGCAGTGTATTGTGATCTGCCGAGCCAGTTATTTGTAGTCTGGCCCAGATCCGATGGTATTACTCGCGTTGAGCCGCTTGCAACGCTTTGGCCATCAAGGTAAAGCTCCATGCTCATAGCTGTACTGTCGATAACGACGGCAACATGGCGCCATTCGTTTGATAGTGGGCTTGATGAGTTGAGTCTTGATTCTGCGCCACTGCCGCTTGTGGTTATGGCAAACCGCATCCCTGATCCGGTACTCGGTGTCAGGAACATATTGACGGTCGTGCTACTGCCGAAATCGAAGATTCGTTGATATGTGCCTCTTTCTTCGTCGGCCCAGTTAACCCAAGTGGTAATAGTGCAGTCAGTCATCGCGTTCATTGTCTGGCCGATTGTCAGCTCGATATAATCGTCATCGCCATCGAGTGACAGCGCCATGCCGTAGCCGGGTAGCCCCTGCTGGTATATCGGAGAGCCGAAAGCCGTACCGTTCAGATTATTGCCGGAGCTGTCCTGTACATTGTTCTCCATCGAATACAGTGCCATGAGATTTCCTGTGCCGGGATCCTCCGGCTGGACTACCGGCGGAGCAGTTCGGTACAGCGAGATATCATCAAGGAAAATCATTCCCGATCCGCTGCTCTCGATACCGATAGTCATAGTTGTGACATTGCTCAGATTCATACCTGTAAGATCGATATTCCATTGTTTCCATATAGGTATTGACAAATTGCCATCGAATGTCTTTTTAATGTTACCGATTTTCACGTACAAACGGTCGGTTGCGGCATTGGCCGGATCACCGTAAATCAACATTACCAGTGTCTGAGGCGAACCTTTGGACCAGTCCCTGCCGATCGGGAGGTTATTCGTGTTGGCGACTATCTCGGATAAACTTGCACTGGTATTGTCGTAGAAAAGCGGAACGGAATGCCCGCTGCCTTCAATAGTAATATTGGTTTCAAGCGCGCTGCCAGATGTATAGCCCATCGTCGAGCCGTTTACCGACGGATTCTCATACCCGTCCACCCAGGTTAGATAGACTAAGTTGCTGCCTTCTTCTCCTAAGGGAATATCATTGTAAGACTCAAAATCATCCACGACATGATAATCCTGTGTGGAAAAGCTCCATATACTTCCAATCCAGGTTGGCGGAGTCTCGGCGTTATTAACCTCGTCAATCCGCCAATAGTAGGTACTGCCTAAATTCAGATCAGGGCTGTAGCTTGTCTGGTTCACAGGAATCGCGGCAGCGGTGCCGTCTACCACGACCTGCTGGTCTGTGTTGAGTAATAGGTTATGCTGGGCCGCATCTCTGCCGGCTTTCCAGCTAAGGCTCGAATCCACGGCGACATTTGTTGCCCCATCCGCCGGACTTGGATTTTTCGCGTTAACGGGTATGTACATGAATCTAACTTCGCTCAGACCATACTGTCTAAATAAACCCCAATTTAGGTCAAAGTTGTTACTGGCGGTGATCTTGACGTACTTTGCCGCAACATCTTTAAAATCAACAGTTGTGTTTGAAGCGTAACCTTCTGCGCCTGTTGCCTGAGTGAATGAAGAGGCATTCTCTAATCGAGTCCAGTTATCGCCGTCAGTTGAATATTCAACGATAACTTCATTGAAGCCGTAGAGAGCGTTAATAGTCTGCCCGTTATAATTCCAGACCAGTATTTGATTAAGCTTATAAGGTTTGGTGAATTCATATTGTATCCAAGCCGTACCAGGCCCACCTTCCTGACTGAGCCACATAGTTGTCAGTTCCGTAGAGTGGAGGTCATCCGCATCCAAACCCGAATTGTTAATTGTGTTTTCCGGTCCCTGGCCTTCCGACTGGCTGGATGCGGTTGCGCTTATCATCTCAGAAGGAATCGGATAAGCAAGGGATTCGACTGTAAAACTCCAGAGATCACCGGTGTAAATATAAGAGTCCGAAGGATCGTTAACCTCGTCAATTCGCCAGTAATATGTCTGACCGAATTCCAGACGGCCGATGTCATAGTTATTTGCATCCCAGCTTTCGAAGATCAGTATGTCCGACGGTTCGGTTCTGCTTGCGTTAATAACATCATCAGGATTTGTGCCGAAATAAATATCATGTGACCGGGCGAACATTCCCGGTGTCCAGCTTAGAACCACATCCCTTGGCACCTCTGTGGCAGAATTTAAAGGATTTGGATTATAGGCCATTACGGGATCCCTTACAGAGGCGACCGTAACATTATCAAGCCATGTAGCTTCATTTGCAACTGCTAAGCTCTCGATTCTGAGCCATAGTGCATCACCTGCATTAAACACTGTCCCTGTGTTTAGTATCAAGGTCATCAATTCGCTTTCTCCTGTAGATACTGTAGGAGTTAAAGGTGCTCCAACAATCAGTGTGGCTCCGACTGTGTTTTCTATGGTACCAAAGCCAGAGGCCGGAACAAGTTCAGGATTACCACCGGCCCATAGTTCGACTTGAAAAGCCGAACTATTATGGCCTCTACCAACCCATAAGCTAATCTCATAGTCGGTATTTCTGTTCCATGTTCCTATCTGCTGCCAGATAGCTGCACCGCTCCACATCTTCAAAGTGGCGATACCGTCGGGTGCGACGATTTCCCATGAGCCGTCTTCGAGATAACAATTACCTTGGTAATTGATTATCCAGTTTTCGGCGTAATCAACCCATTGGCCTGTACCGCCGGGTCCCAGGTCCGTAGCTTCGAAACTTGGATTTTCGACAGGGGGATCAAACAACTGCGCCCCAGCTAAGCTGCAAAAGCAAAGCATGCAAACGGGAATGGCCAAAATAATAATTTTTTTATACATAATAATCCTCCTTACAATAATTGAAATTTGAAAAGCACCAAGTGCCTTTTTTCCCGGCTAATTAAAACATATATCTTTTTGGAGTATTAATTCAAGTGGCCTTTGTCTAATTGAAAAGCGGAAAACTCACATCCGAAACACCCTTCTCCGGCGATTTGATTTCTCTCTGGGTACCATTCAAACAAAAATGAAGTTTAGCCCGTATGAGAAAAAGTCCTTAGATGAAAAACGCCAGATCAGGCTTATATATTTGACACCCATTTTACCCCATCTTGTGACTTATTGTCAAGTTAAAAAGCAGAGATAGTGTTCCGCGCTTTGAATGTTAAATCCACTTTTTATTATTTATGGCCATTGGAATAAAATCGATGCACTCCGGCGGGGGATGATTATGACGATGTTAGAAAAGTAACAGGTGGATGATAAAATTTTTTAAGCGTTCTATGAAACACCGGATTTTCGTAACCATATCTAAAGGAATGGATTAGCTTATTTTTCTATCGGTCCTATAATAAAATTTTGCCGAAATCCCAGAAAGTTCGGACTAAATTCTTGACAAAGTGGTAGAAAGTGGTAAAATTCCCCATATTATTAATGTTGAGTGGGACGATTGCCATGCTTTTATTAACAGGCGAATACCAGCACACTGTGGATAACAAGAGCAGAGTTCTCATCTCCAACAAGCTCAGGAGCCAGATTGATGCCGAAGAGCACGGTAGCAGTTTTTACCTTGTTCTCGGGGCCAACGGTATTCTTTGTTTATATCCGGAGAAGTATTTCGAGCAAATCGCCCTGGCGGTAGCGCCGGGCTCGACTGCTCCGGACGAGGCGGTATCGTTTGAGCGAATCAGCTTTGCTTTAGCAAGCAAAATTGAGCTGGATGGTCAGGGCCGGTTGCTTTTGAATGAGAGTTTACGCAGAAGGGCCGGATTGAAGGATCAGATTACGCTGATAGGCGTTCGGGATCATATCGAACTGTGGAACAGTGAAAGCTGGGAACAATATCTCTCGGACAACATGGCTCAATATCAAAAACAGATGTCGCAGGCACGACAGGTAGTCCTGCAGAAAAAAAACGAGGAACTCGAAACGTAGTAATGGAGGCAGAATGATAGGGATGGATTCGGACCATTGTCAGGTTGTTGCAGAAAGCCTCAGGGGTCAAAGGGAAGTTGATAATCGAACTTTTGCCGCATTGGCTGTTCTTCGCGAGCGTTTGGAACGGCTGAAAAAAATTGATGGGGCTTTTGCCGAGGTAACATTTTCGCCAGATGTAATCAAGCTGCAGAGCCAAAGGAGAACTGCCGCTGTAGTTTAGCATAGCGAAAAAATGACGGGTTGTGCCGCAGTTGGGAGGCTGATCCCGATTCGCCGGAATAGGTTATTAGGCCTTAGCTTTAGATATGGATGAAGTAAATGGTTCGTTAGTTCAACATGTTCCGGTACTTGTCGAGACATTGGTCGAACAGATAAGCTTACCTACGGATGCGGTGATGGTCGACGCGACCATTGGACACGGAGGTCATAGTTTTCTGTTCGGCAGGAAGTTGGGTAAAAAGGGGGTAATCGCAGGCTTTGACCTTGATATGGATGCTTTGGAAAAGGCCAGAGTCAGATTGGAAGGACTTTCCTGCAGGGTAGTATTGATTCATTCTAATTTTTCGCAAATCAGCGAGCGGCTCGAAGAGCAGGGGATAGAACGGGTAAATTTTATCCTGGCAGATTTGGGATTATGTTCAGCCCAGTTGGCCGATGATAAATTTGGTCTGAGTTTTCAGACAAATATGCCGCTTGATATGAGAATTGACAAAAGATTAAGAAGCACCGCTGCCGATATAGTTAATAGAGAAACTGAAAAGAATTTGGCTGATTTGATTTTTAAATATGGGCAGGACCGGGCATCACGGCGGATTGCCCGGTTCATCACGCGTGAACGTAGAAAAAAACCGATAGCCACAACCGCTCAACTGGCGGAAATTATTTGCAGAGCACTGGGCAAAACGGGACGATCACGAAAAAGCAGGATTCATCCGGCTACACGAACCTTTCAGGCACTGAGAATCGCCGTAAATCATGAGCTGGATAATCTTGAGCGGCTTTTGATCACTGCCCCGGTATTGCTTAGAGAAAGCGGCAAAATAGCGGTTATCAGCTATCACAGTCTGGAAGACAGACTGGTTAAATACAATTTTAAGCAAAACGCAGAAGCTGGTTCTTATAGAATCATCACAAAAAAGCCGTTAACGCCGAGTCGTGAAGAAATTGCCGAAAACAGGCGGGCGAGAAGTGCCAAGTTAAGGATTGCAGAAAAACAGTAAACGTATTGTTCAAAGAAAGTGGAGTTGTGCCATGACTTCGGATGCAAAGATTGGATTGTTGCTGGGTTTGGTTTTTATATTTATTATTGCTTTTGTCATTAATGGTCTGCCGCGTTTTCGCAATGCAGTCGGCAATAGCGGTCAGGCTCAGAGCATCGTTGATCCGCAGAATGAATCTCTCGCTATCGGCCAGAGGGAGCGAAGGGCACAGGAAGTTTTCGATTGGCAGGAACAATTTGAATCAGAGCCGGCCCAGGATTTGCAGCCTGATGTACAGGACAACAGTTTTGTCGCTGATTTCGGATTTGAGCAGCCGTATGATAACGAGTACGTCTCTGCGGAAGAGCCCGAACCGCCTGTAGAGGTTGCCTTAAATTACGAAACTCCGGACAATATCCGCTATCAGATGCCATTAACGCCCAATGCCTCGGTTATCGAAAACAGAAGATTTGATGAACCATCGAATCTGAACCGGAATTCCACACCGGAGGAAAATATCAGGCACACGCCGACTGAAAGACAGCAACCCGTCCAAACATCTCGGCCGAAAACTTATGTAGTTAAGGAAGGCGATGGAAATTTATCTAACATCGCAAAAAAATGTTATGGCGAAATCGAGGGTAACAGATTAGTCAATGTCAATCGGATATTCGAGGCCAATCGCAATATATTGAAATCAGCGGATGAAATATTTGTCGGCCAGAAACTTATCATACCGCCGCTGCCGGTTTCGAGACAAAATAGTACTGAAAATCGTAGTGTTTTTTCCAATCAGCTTTTTGAAAGAGTAAATTCTGTCGGCGGCAGGAGTGATACGGGAAGATGGTATGTTGTAAAGGAAGATGATAGTCTTTGGAAAATAGCCGCCGAGCAATTAGGCAACGGCAGCCGATACACAGAGATAAGCAAGCTGAACGCCGATATACTGGCTGATGAAGACGACCTCGATCCCGGAATGCGTTTACAATTGCCGGCTCGATAAGATATCTATATAGATACCCGACACCTGAGCTCGAAGGAGTCGATAGTACCTGTCATAATGTTTAGATTTGTGATGTCACAATTTCGTTTTGTTTTTGCCGTTCTCTGCCTTACGGCGATTTTAATTTTTGCCGTTTTTATTCGCGATGAGAACAATCGCATTTTCTACGAGCTCTGTACGTACAAGGCGGATATTAACCACCTGAAACAAGAACTTGGCGCCAAGCAGTTACGTCTGGAAGGTTTAATCAATCCGGCGGCAATCTCGCAGCGTCTCAACGAATTAAATAACGACGATTGAAAATTGAAAAACGCCAGAATTACCATTTTCTTCCTTTCGCTTCTTGTCGTTGCATTTCTCGGACTGGCGGTGCGGTGTTTTTACCTGCAGTATTTCAAGTGCGACCATTACACCGAGCTGTGCCTCAAGCAAAAACGCTCTTTGCAGAATTGGCGCCCGCAGCGAGGAGCTATCCTCGATTGTCGAGGCAGAGTTCTTGCCGCAAGCAATAAGATCCAGATTGTCAAAGCCGAACCCCGAATCATAGATGAGCCCAAGGATGTCTCGAATGAACTCGCAGAGATTATCGACATGCCCGCCCATGAGATTTGCCGACTTATAGTGGAAAGGAAAGGCACCGGCTATGTGCGTATTAAGGAAGATGTCGATACCGAGGAATGCGATCTTGTGCTGGGCCGCAGCGGCATTGGAGGCGTCAAAGGCAAAAGAATACATCCCGGCGTAGCTGTTGAATCCGATTGGCGCCGATACTACCCAATGGGGCCTCTGGTTGCAAATATAATCGGTTTCACTGATCCTTACGGTTGCGGCCTCGAAGGTCTTGAGTTGAAATATGACAATGAATTGAGCGGCTCGGCCGTGCAAAATATATTTTTTGCTGATGTACGTCGTCGCCCTATACGCCTCAAGGAGCAAAACGGCACTTTAGCCGACGGCGTCGGAATTATTCTTACTATCGATGCCACTATCCAGCAGATTGTGCGTGATGAGCTTGTCAAACAGTACGAGGAATTCGAGGCCGAGTCTGCGGTGGCGATTGTCGCCGAGCCGAAGAGCGGAGCTATTTTAGGCATGGTCTCGATTCCCGATTACGATCCGAGCGATCCCCAGTCGGCTGATCCTAACAGTCGACGCAACAGGGCGATTACGGATCCGTTCGAGCCGGGTAGTATGATAAAACCGATTGTTGTCGCGATTGCCGTCGATAGCGGCACGATTCGAAAGGACGAAAAAATATTCTGTGAAAACGGCAACTATTCCGGCAAGGGCTTCGGCCGGGTAAACGAATATCGTAATCACAGGTTCGGCAATTTAAGCGTCAGAGAAGTCCTGATAAAATCCAGCAATATCGGGATGGCGAAAATCGGGCAGAAAATGGGGCAGGAAAAACTTTATGATGGACTGAAACGCTTCGGATTCGGCGAAAAAGTTGGTATCGAGCTGCCCGGTGAAGTCGAAGGTCTACTGCGGCCCACAAGCCAGTGGAGCAGCTATAGTATCACGCGAATACCTTACGGCTATGAGGTTAACGTTACAGCGATGCAAATGATCCAGGCATATTGCATCCTCGCTAACGGCGGCCACATGGTTTGCCCGTACATGGTCAAAGCCATCGTGGATAATAACGGCGAGATTATCCAAATAAAACGTCCGGTTCCGCCGGTCGGTTATATTATCAAGCGAGAGGTCGCCGAATGGCTTGTGCAGGATTGCTTAGTCGGGGTAGTGAATGAAAGAAGTAACGGAGGGACGGGCTGGCGCGCGAAATTGGACAAGTGGCAGGTTTTCGGAAAGACCGGTACGGCAAATATAGCCCGTGTCGGCCAAAGAGGCTATGAAGAAAATTCCAACATAGCATCCTTTGTCGCCGGAGCACCTGTTGAAGATCCGGCAATTGTCGTTTTCGTTTCCATACGCAGGCCGAACGGCAGACTCGGCAAAGGTGACAGCGGCGGGGCGGTCGCTTCACCGGTCGCCGGCAGGATTATCGAAAAGACACTCACCTACCTTGAGAGCAGATAAACGACCGAAATCAAGAGCGTGTCCGCGGAAAGGGAGTACAAAATAAATGGCAAGGATAATTTATGCCGTTGCGGGAGAAGGTTTCGGGCACAGCAGCCGCTCACACCTGATCGGTCAACGACTCATCGATGCAGGTCACGACGTGATGTTTGTCGGCTCCCAGAAATCTCTTCTCTATCTCAAGCAATATTTCGGCGACCGCGTCAAAGAAGTCTTCGGGCTGTCCTTTGCCTTCGAAGGCGAGCGGATCGACAAATCGGAAACTCTCAAAAAGAACCTGCTCAAATTGTCGGAAGGCAACCGGCTGAACGATGAATTGTTCAAGGAGCATTTCGAGCCGTTCGAACCGGAGTTGGTCATCTCGGATTTTGAGCCGTTCAGTGCGTGGTGGGCCTGGCGGAAAAACGTGCCGTTCATCAGCATCGACCACGAGCACATGCTGACGCTCTGCAATCTGGAGCATCGCAAAAGAAACTGGTTTTCACGGCTGACCGCCGGCATTGTCACCGAGTGCCACTACATCGGGGCGGTGGCCTATATCGTCATCAATTTCTTCAAAGCGCCTTTGCGGATAGATTCGGCCGTTTTGGCCCCGCCTATTGTCAGGCCGATAGCGACCGAGTTGAATCCCGAGCACGGCGAGCATGTTCTGTTGTACTCGACAACCGGGATGGGCCGCGACCAGTTGCAGGATGTCCTGGAAAAGTTCAAAGGACAGAATTTTTATATCTATGGTTTCGATACGGACGAGCAGGATCAAAACTGCATTTTCAAGAAGCGTTCCACCGAGGGATTTCTCGCCGATCTGGCCGGCGCCCGCGGCGTGATTGCTTCGGCGGGTTTTTCGCTGTTGAGCGAGTGCCTGTATTTGAGAAAGAAAATGCTGCTGCTGCCGCTGGCCGGACAATATGAACAGGTCATCAACGCCCATTATATCCAGAAGCTCGGCCTGGGCCTTCAGGCGGAAACGCTCGACGAAGCCATTGTCGCTCAATTCCTCGATGAGCTCGACAAACCTCTGCCGGACGATGACAGAATTATCTGGCCTGACAACGACAAATTCTTTCGTATATTCCAGGAAGTCTTAAACAAGCTCGGTAAGCCCCTGAATATATGACTGTACTCAATCCACTGCCGCACTATTTTGACCGACCATATTACGAAGTTTATGTGCTTCACGAGCTCGTTCTACAAATGTTTTGAACACCCGGTGCTGAAGGTGCTTATCAAAAGTCAATTCCGGGTGCCATTGTATGCCGACGACCCATCCTCTGCGACCGGCGCTGTCGGTCTCAATAGCCTCTATAATATTGCCGGGACCGGTCGCGGCGATTGTAACCTCCGGGGCCGGCTCACCGACGGCATTGCCGTGCAGGCTGATTACTTTATCTAAGTGCTCGACGCCTAAAATTTTTGCAAGCTCGCTGCCCGGTGCCAGCTCGAGCGGATGTCCCTTTGATGTGAGGTGACTATACTTCATATCCTCATCTTTTCTCAGGTTGCGAACCGTTCCCCCGAGAGCGACGTTGATTATCTGGCAGCCGCGGCAAATACCAAGTATGGGCAGGCCTCTTTCTCTTGCCGCATGAATCAGGGCAATTTCAAAATCATCGCGCAGCCGGTGTACCAGCATCGTTTGATTCGGGTCTCCGCCGTAAAGCTCCGGATCAACGTCACCTCCCCCGGTAAGTAGAATCCCGTCAATCTCTTTTTCTTCAAGCAGAGTTTTGACCGCTTCGGGATCAACTTCAGGCTCGCCTGCCGCATCGGGTCTGAATACAATCAGACGCCCTCCGGCGGCCGCCATGACACGCTGATAGGTCAGGTCGGTAATACCTATTCGACCCAGAACTGAATTATCCAGCGAGAAAGCAATACGAGGGGCGTCTGCCGGCAGACGCATATTGAGCCAGAGAGGATATAACAAACGGAGTAATATGCAAATGCCGATCAGGGCCGCCAGAAAAAAACCAATGCGGCAAAGCCATCGCTTCAGCCGCCCGGCTTTTGGTTTTGTTTTATCGGATTTTTTTGCCGTATTTTCATTCATCTTCGTCGGTTTCGCCTTCTCCGGTTATAAGCTCCATATTCACCTTGCCGTGACGCAGAAAAACCGCTAAAGGATAAAGGACACCAAGAGCGGCGAATGGATCGTCACGCGAGAGGACATCATAAATGTTATCTTTGTGTTCTTCAAGGAGTTCTCTGGCCTTGTTGAATCGAGCCTTGATATCAAAATATTCTTTTACCCCGTGGAAAAGTTTCCGGATTCCCCGGCGTTTTGAGCCTGTCAGGAATTCCTGTTTTGCCTGGTCCCAGGATTCACTAAGGGCGGCCATGCCGCGTTCATTTTCGGCTATTTCCTGCAGAGTGGCAAGAAACGCCAGGATAGGTGTTTCCGTTCGGACGTCGGTCCGGGTTTCTTTTATAGGCTCGATATCATCTTTAACGGCGAGCTGGAACAGCAGCCAGGGATAATCCCAGCCGGACTCGACAGATTGTATGAGACCTCCGAAGAAACGAGGATTAACCTCTATCAATTGCGGCTGCGTTTGCGGTGTCCCTTCCCAGCGGAAGTCAATTTCGGCAACGCCGTGCCAGCCGAGCGAGCCTAAAAGTTTGCCGGCGATTGTTTCCATTTCGGGGGCATGAACGGTCTGTCGCATGACGGTTGCCCCGCGTTCTGCCGGGAAGGCTCGCAGCCCTCGATATGTCATCGAGGCGACCATTTTCCCGTGATTGAAAAGTGTGGTGACGCAGTAGTCGTTTCCGCCGACGGCCTGCTGGATGATAGGATAGTCTTTTTCTTTCAGATTGAAATGTTGCACGAATTCTTCGTAAGTCGATACGAGCTCGTCGAACGTCTTGACCTTGCGAATGCCGACACCGGAGGCCGCTTCCCGCAATTTCACAAAGGCCGGCAGTTTTACTTGTGAAGCAATCGAATGAAAATGCTGAAGGTTCTCCGGAATCCACGTTTTGGGAATCGGCAGGCCGTGTTCCGCCGCATAAGCGGCAAGCGTTCCCTTGTTATGGACCTGTTTGATATGTTCGATTTGCGGTATTGGAACGCGGATATGCGGCTCGAAACGCTCTCGATGACGAGCGATAAGATATGTTTCCTTGTGGATGGGCATCAGGACATAAGGCGTATTCAGGTCTTCGGGCTTGTGCTTAATGACTGTCTTTTCCAGAGCATCGAGAAACGCCGCCGGCTCTTTAGTCGGATTCGGATAGCGGAATTCGGCGATGCTGTATTTCGAAAAAGACGCCGCCGTCATGGCATATTCGTCGCCGGTAACAACTTCCACGCCGCGACGCCCGAGACTGCGGGTCGCTACCAGTGTCTGCCAGCCTCGCGAGAATGTTATAATGGCCCGGCCTGCCGTGCACCGTTCTGGTACACGGCCTGAACCGGCCGTTTTTTCCTTTTTTTCACGCATTATTGATTTGCCTCCATGATTCCTTAACGGTTAAAGGTCATGCCTTTAATATAAGGCACTTTTAATTCGAGAATCCCAGAACTTCCGGATTGATCGACAGCGTGATATCATCCCATTCGCTCTTATCAGTAAATGGGCCGGGTGAGAATATTTTTTTGTTCTCAATATCAATAATATATTCATCGCTATATGCACGAGCCTTTAAATTCACTTCTTCACCAAGCCTCGCGCTTAAAGTGACTTTTAATAGATCCTCATAAATTAGTAGGCTTATTTTCGATAATTTTTTTATTTCAAGGGTACGTGTAATAATTTCAATTAGTGCATACCCCACTGGATTGTAGATTTTGTAATATGGAGAATCGAGAAAGCCAATGGTTTCAATTATATTAACCGGTATATTGGGATAGACAGAGGGCCATATTTTTAGTTTGTTGTTGACTTTTTGATTTTCATCAATTGCTATCCATTCATCAAAATAATTTCTAATAAATCTCAATGTGGAATTATATTTCAAAGGGGAAAAAGGAGAGTATTTCAGTTTTGGTTCGTTCGACATTTTTTTCATTTCATTTTTATAGGCAAGATATTCAAATATGAGTGTATTTCTTAACGATGTATGTTCATCGGAAAGAGATTCTATATGCTGTTTTAACACTAATAATATCTCTTTCGGAGTTTCGGGATTATTTATAATAAAGTTTGAAGAATGAATATTTGAAAATAAACCGTCGAAACAAACAAGTTTCGTAGCGATAGATCGTGCATTTAAGCTTATTTTTTTCAAAACCGAATCCAGCATAGTCAGCTCATTTAGTGCCTGTTTGTGGTTGCCATTGATACTTTGAAGGCAGATATAAACCTTATATAAATGGATCAGGTGAACGAGGTTCTTTAAATATTTTGAAGAAGTCGGGATATCTCCTATATTAGGTTCTGTTTTATCTGAGATTTCAGGAAATGAATCAAGTTTTACAAGGATATCTCTTCCTTTTTTTGCCTTATCCCAGAGAGTAAGGATATCTTGTTCTTTTTCTTTGATTTTTTGTGAGATTTCTTGTAAATCATTTTCTTTGAAAATATCGTTAATTTCCGACAGATTATTTAAGTCCTCTCCGGACAATCCGATAGCATTTTCACGTGATGAATTGTCACTATTATCCGCGAGGCTATGTAATAATTCGTAACTCTGACTGTATTCAGGTGCAGCTGATCTTATATCATTGATAGTATAATCATTAGGTATCGGCGGGGCGTCGAGTCTCCATAATAAGATAAAGCCGCACATGAATAGTGCAGAAAGGATAATACCGACGATTGAAATAGATTTGCCTTTGAGTAAACCGCCGCTGTGTTTGATTTTAAGATAGCTGATTATTCCGATGATTATTGACGGAATGCCGGTAACAACGAAGAGAAGTGGGCTAAAAACTGACAATATTAAAGAGAGAATTGCCAACTTGCTTAGTTTAGCCCTTGGCTTCGATTGCTCAATGTTTTTTTCGTTAAAATAGAGATTGCAGAACCGGCAGGATTTTGCATCTTCCGGGTTATCGTGTCCGCATTTCGGACATTTCATAGCTTACCTTTCACATTACAATATTATCTCGTCTGGGCGAATCCGGCTGCGGCTCGAAGCTTCGCCGAGACGAGTACGAGAAATCTTTCGAGAAATGCTAATATCTATCGGTACTAAGCAAATCGGCATTGATACCTTCGCCTCCTTGCCGGCCATCGGCACCGAAGCTCATAATTACAAACGGCGTTCGGTCTTCCGGATAAAGCTGATAAATAAAATCGTTTCCCCAGCCATCTTTTGGTACTTCGGTAGTATCTAAATATCCGCCGGGCTCCCAATTTGATGTAACATCAATCGGTTGCTCAACAAGGGCCGTTAGCCCCTCGTCTTCTGTGGGGTATCTGCCTGTATCCATCTTGAATTGATTGACGGCACTGTGAAGGATTCTTAAATTTGCCCTGGTTGTTAAAACTCGTGCCTGATCCACCTTGTTAGAAAGTGTAATGCTCGTCATAAAAATGGTCAAAAACAAAAGCAGCATTATTATTAGAGTGACAACCGATATTATTATACCCACGATTGCTATTGCTTTGCCGCCCAGTTTTCCATCGCTTTTTTGAATTTTACGTAAGGCCACTATTGACAGAATCAAACCCACCGGTGCCAGCAAACCCACTGTCAAGAGACCACAGATACTAATAATTAATGCTGCGATCGCCAGGCCGCTTGTTTTAGGTATAATAGGTTCGGCAGAAATCGAAGACGAGGTTAAAACCGCACCGCATGAATTACAGGATTGAGCATTATCGGGATTTTGATTTCCACCTTTTGGGCAGTTCATTCGAGTTTACTCCTTTTTATTTAAAAAATGATTTATATTTGCTTAATCGCGTTTCCACTTGAGATATTTAATATCATCTGGATTGACGAATTCGATATGCCCATCCATAAATGCGACGTTGCAGCCCTGTCCCTGGTGATTGTCTGTTGTTAAAATTTCCGGTCCGCCGACCTGGTTCCAGCCTGGATAAGTCTCGAACAGCATGACGATATCCCGTTGCGAAGATGTCCCCAGTCCGGTGATATTTTCGTTCAGGGCGTAATTGCCGGGTCCTTCCGGCGCCCCTTTGCAGCGAAAAGAGAGGGGGGTAACTTCACATTGTTCGATTAGCAAGTCACACCATTTCTCCGGCGTGGGATAGCTGTCAAAATCATTCACATAAAGCATCATTGCTAATGACAGTCCTCTCATATTTGTGCCGCAGACCATTTTATGAGCGAGCATCCTGCTTCGCGCCAGTGCGGGCATTAAAATCCCCATCAGCAGCGCCACAATCGGAACAGCAGCAACAGGGACAATAATTCCGGCAATTGCCATACCGGAACCTTTCAATCGGCCGGCGCTTTTGTTGATTTTTACTAAGCCGACAATGCCCATAATAATTGCCGGAATGGCTGTCAGCAGGCATGTGAAAATACTCAGGATAGCACAGACAAGTGCCGCAGTAGCCAGGCCGCAGGTTTTGGGAATAAACGGTTCGGTTTGTGCCGGATTTGAAGTGAATGAAGCGCCACAGCTGACGCAGGATTGAGCATTATCGGGGTTTTCCGCTTCGCATTTTGCACAATACATGGCTTATTCCTTTCATATTATAATATTGTCCGGCCGGCACAAATAAGCAAAGCCCTTCAAGTACTCCGGCGGTTTTTCGCATAACAACTTACGTTTCTGTCGGGCTTCGTCAATAATCTCGTACGATAACCATATCCTGCCCGACCATGTACCAGTCAGAGCCGCTGACCTTGACGTTGTAAACTTTGCCGACGTATGGCATTGCTCTGGTCGTAATGCACTTGACGGCGACGGTGCCGTTCGCTGTTTTCAGATTCAGGCCGCTTCTGAGCTGTTGTGCCTTCACCCATTGTCCGGATTCGAGCATGAACAGGTGCGATTCGGCGACACTGATGCAGTTGCCGCTCTCGAGCACTATGTCACGAACCTCGAACGTGCCTTCATGCACTTCGAGCTTTTCGATTGAAGCCGAAGCGAGCGAATTGACCATTTGCCCGGCGGCGACGTTTGAAATTTGAACGGCGGAGCCGTTAATCCAGACCGGCGTCTCAGCCAGGAAGCAGGATCGGCCTTTTAACCCTCTGCCGCCCTGTATGTCATTTACGAGATATGAGTCTGAACTGCCATAAGACCTGGTATCCAATGCCGGCAGAGAGCCGTAGCGGCAGTCTTCGGCTGGGCTGGTGAGAAAGGTGTAGATATTATCGTCGTTAACGCCGCAGGCAGGGGTTTTTTCCTGATCAACATGGAGATCCAGAAACAGGACATTTTGCGAATCGTACTGGTGGGACGGCGAATTGCCGGCACTGACCGCATCTCTACCGCCGTCAGGATTGTAACGTCTTGTAAAAAGTGTTGGATCCGGCTCGTACGAGGGACCAGAAATCCACGGATTCCTGTCCGCCAATACAGCAAAGCCCGGATCGCCCGATGATTGCAGTGCGTAGCTATTGTTGTATGGCAGATGGTAGGCATAGCTGCAGTGTTCGGCTGGATTTGAGCCGAAATCCCAGAGTTGAGTCATATCCATATCGAATACACCTTCATCGGCGGGATTGAATTCGGTAACTCCGTGATCCCCTTTACAGACGAATGATTTCGGTGTGACTTCATCGTATTTGACTAAAAGATATAAGCTGGATGTGATAGTCGCAGTTCCGCTGCTGGTGTCCGAGGCTAAACCATAGGCCTGAAATCTGTTGGTAGCCATCCAGTTGGGAATGCGGCTGCCCCATGTAGTTGTCCTGCCACCGGCACGCGGGAATTCATCATCGTTATCGTAGGCATAAAGCATCGTAGCCTTGCCTAAGCCGGCCAGATTCGTGCCGCAGACCTGTCTGAAAGCGATCTGCCTGACTCTGGCTAATGCCGGCATTAGAATACCCATCAATAACGCGATGACTGGTACCAAGACCACCGGCAGGACTATTCCAGCGACGGCGAAACCTTTTCCGGTAATTCTGCCGCCCGATTTTTCGATTTTTACTAAGGCGATAATCCCGCATATAATCGAGGGGATACCTGTCAGGAAGAGGGTAAAGAGGCTCAGGATTCCCAAAACTAAGGCGGTGATTGCCAGACCGCTGGTCTTCGGTACGATAGGTTCTCCGTAAGCACCGTC
>JAFGBG010000220.1 GCA_016933295.1 Sedimentisphaerales bacterium
GAACAAGAGGGGAGACAAAATGAGCACCCACTATGTGATGTACGATTTCCAGTGGGATGTCCCCGTTGATGCGGCTGAGTTTGAGCCGGTCATACCAGATGACTATACAGGTTTGGTGATCAAGTATCCCGCCCACATCACTGAGGAGACCAACATCCAGGGTCTAAAGGTATGGGTCGAGTTGCTCGGCAAGTATCCAGATCCAGAGATTATCACTAATAACGACGATGTCGCTACCACAGTTCTGCGTTTAGTAGAAAAGAGTGAAACCCCCGCAGCCCTGCGATTAAAGGAAGAGATAAAAGGGCTTATGGACGACGAGATAAGTAACAAACTTGTGGATTTCCTGATGCCCATACGGGGGCTCAGTAGGTTCTACAGGTGGCTCCAGTTCGACAAGAAGGAACCCGCATACTATGGCCAGACCGTGACCCCGAAAGACGCGGACAAGGTTCTGATGCGTTGGAAGGTCTCAGATAACGAATACCGAGTCATATATGGCGATTTGCACGCGGAAACCGTTACCCCGGAGAAACTGGCAGAGCTTGAAGCGAACTTACCCAAATAATTTTGCCAATATATGAAATTGTAAGCAAAGCCGGGCATTATAGCTCGGCTTTTTTATACGCAGAATAAACATAAAATGCAACCTTTGTGGAACTTGTGCATTATAATAGATGAAAATACGCTCTGGAGTAATAGTATGGCAAATGATGCGATAGAGATTCAATTGAAGTCTCAACCTGAAGTCCTTGACGAAGATAAGGTACTTATTGCAAAAGCTAAGGAAAATCCCGAGGCCGCGGGTAAGCTCTATGACAAATACTATAGCGAGATTCTCAGTTATATTTATCATTGTACCCTTGATGGCGGTATAACCGAGGATTTAACATCGAATGTTTTTCTGGCCGCGTTTATGCATCTTGGCCGTTTCAAATGGCGGCAGATTCCTTTTAAGGCCTGGCTCTATAGAATCGCTACTAATGAAGTCAGAATGCACTGGCGAAGAAAAAAACGTATCGTAACTATCGACGAGTCAGCCTTTGAAATGGTCAGTAACGAGTTGGCCGGAAGTGAGAATGTCGTCATTCAGGAAGAATATAAACTTCTGCACAAGGCTCTTTCAGAGTTGAAACTGAAATATCGTACGATAATTATCCTTCGTTACTTTGAAGATAAAACGATTTCTGAGATATGTGATATAACAGGCTCAAAAGAAGGCACTATAAAATCTCAGTTGCATCGAGGATTGGCAAAATTACAGGATATCCTGATAGATTGGGGCGTGTTGCCCGAATAATTTAGGAACAGAACCATGGATAAAAATATAAATAAAATAAACAAACACCTCACAAATATTAACCTGCCGGAGTATAAATCTAACGAACATCGGGAAAAGCTGCGTCTTCAGGTTATAAATAGAAATGGAAAGATAACTGTTATGAAAAATACAATTACAAAAATTGCTGTAGCTGCGGTTGTTATTATCGCGTGTTTGATAGGTTTATCGTTATGGCGGAACACCGGGTCAGGGATTGCCCTGGCGGAGGTGCTCGCCCGCATTGAACAGGTTAAAGCTTTCAGGTCCCAATGGAGTCGGAAGGCGACCAGCGAGGATCCTAACAAGCCTTACAGTTCAGAAACACGCGGCACCTATTTGATATCACAAGAATATGGCGGGAAAGGTAAAATTGAAGAACTCGATCCCAATGGCGGAGAGAGCACGTTACTCTTTGAAATCTATAAGTTCCCAGATAAAAAGACCGGAATTGTAATCCTACACAAGCAGAAGAAGTACTGTCGCGTGGAACTTGGCGATGAGTTCGCTGAAGGTCTGTGGAAGAATAGCGATCCGCGCACGCTGACCAAACGAATCCTGGAATACAAATACAAGAGCATGGGCAGAACAACCATGGACGGCATTGAAGTCGAAGGATTTCGAACCACCGACCCCAATTGGTATGGTAATAGCAAAAACAAAGTTGAGGTCGATATCAAGATGTGGGTAGATGGGAAGACACGGCTGCCTGTGCGATACGATTTCACCTATGCTTACTTTGACCAGATGGGAGAAAAGATTATCGAGCACGAGCACTTTGTGATGCACGATTTCCAGTGGGATGTTCCCGTTGAGGCGGCCGAGTTTAAGCCGATCATACCAGATTACTATGGAAGTTTGGTGGTCAAGTATCCCGCCCACAGCACGGAGGAGACCGCCCTCCAGGGTCTAAAGCTCCTTGTCGAGTTGCTCGGCAAGTATCCCGAGAAGATCACCGATGTCGATGCCACAGTTCTACGGTTAGCAGAAAAGAGTGAAACCCCCGCCGCCCTGCGATTAAAGGAAGAGATAAAAGGGCTTAAGGACGAAGAGATAATGGGCAGCAACAGACTTGTGGATTTCTGGATGCCCATACGGGGGCTCGCTATGTTCTGGTATGTGCTCGAGGACAACAAGAAGGACCCCGCCTACTATGGCAAGACCGTTACCCCCAAGAACGCGGATAAGGTCCTGATGCGGTGGAAGGTCTCGGATAACGAATACCGTGTCATATATGGCGATTTGCACGCAGAAACCGTTACCCCGGAGAAACTGGCGGAACTTGAAGCGGACTTACCCAAATAACTTGGCCGATATGTGAAATTGTAAGCAAGGCCGGGCCTATGGACCCGGCTTTTTTCATGCGATACTCATAGGATATATTTTTAATTTTTTATTTATATAAAAACACCTCGCTAATTCGTTATTATTTATAGATGATCGCTATAATCGAAATTATCAGGTAAACCTTAAATGCTGGAAGACAAGCTGCTTGTAATTAAATGCCGTCGCGGCGACAAAGATGCGATGTGCCGGATTTACGGCAAATATAAAAACTACCTGCTGACACTGGCCAGAGGGCTTGTCGGTGAGCAGACAACGGCCGAGGATATCGTTCATGATGTTTTTGTGAAATTTGCAATCTCGGCCCGGCAGTTCCAGCTGACCGGCAGCCTCAAAGGCTACCTTGCAACGTGTGCATGTAACCTTGCACGTGACAAAATTCGCGAAAGAGCAAGACAAAACAAAGCACTGGATTCGGCAGAACCAATTTTCCCGGATTCGGAAAATCCGGAGCAACGTGCAATCGACGGCGAAGAACTTTCACAACTGAGACTTGCGATACGTCAAATACCGTACGAACAGCGGGAAACAGTAATCCTGCACCTCAAGGGCGGCATGAAATTCAGGGAGATCGCCGGATTGCAAGGCGTCTCGGTCGGAACGATTCACGGCCGATATCGTTACGGATTAGATAAACTGCGGTCATTATTAAAAAGTGAGGCCCAAAAATGAAACCGGCAGATAACATAGAACATATAGTCAAAAAGTTGAATGATTCAACCAGTGCCGAGATGGACGAGCGGGTGCTTGGAGATGTTTTGCAGGCACTGGAGCAATCCCAAAAAGCAACAACTCCAAAAAGGAGATTAATTATGAAAAGTTCAGTCATAAAATTAGCCGCTGCGGCGGCGATAATCATAGCAATATCCGTCGTAATAAATCAGTTCGATAACTGGACTACAAATGTCGCCTGGGCAGATATTGCCGAACAATTCGAATCCGTACCATTTTTCAACATCACCATCTACGTCGGTAACGACACATCCTCCGAAGCTCATAAAATAGAAATTTGGAAGTCGGAAAATTCCCGGATTAGGGCTCATCAAGGTAACAATATAATATTCGCCGATTTTACCAATGGGAAGGAAGATTTTATCGCCTTTGACCGTACGACAAAGCAACCAGCAAATAACGAAGGATTATTCTTAGTAAAAGCTATTCTAAATGACCTGTGTCCGGAAGGACGGTTTTCTCTCGATACTCTCATTAACAGTTTTCCTTCCGATACCAATGGTCTTACGCCGGTTGAGACAGCCGATACTGCAGCTTCGAGAGAAACCATTGTCTTTGAAGCCGGACATAAAACAACACCCGAATGGATTTTGATATGGGCACTCCGTGGAAGCAAACTCCCTATCCAGATACGTTTCCGCGATCCAAGAAGTAATGAGTGCTCCGACATCTTTTTCAACTACTCGGAAAAAAAAGACGCTAAGTTCTTCGATCCGAACACATTCATAACTCAATAAGCAATAAACTAAAAACAGTGATTTTCAAAAGCCGGGTTTGTTGCGCCCGGCTTTTTTATCAAACAGCTTGTTGTGCACTTCATTTCTTTCCTGTAATATATCGGGGTATTATTTCATCCGCTATATATGGAGAATTTGTAAAATGGCACAATATAAAACAATTTTATCTTCGGTGTTTTGTTTCATTCTTACCGTCTCGGTCATTTCTCACGGCCAAAATAAAGCGGCAGTTTCCGGCGAGCTGAAAAAGTGGCATAACATTACTCTTACCTTTGCTGGCCCTCAGACAAATGAAACCGCCGAGCCCAATCCCTTCCGGGATTACCGTCTCAACGTCACTTTCAGCAAAGGCGACAAGCAATACGTTGTTCCCGGCTATTACACCGCCGACGGCAATGCGGCTCAAACCAGCGCGAAATCGGGCAATAAATGGCGAGTAAACTTTTTGCCGGACGAACAGGGACAATGGAATTTCGTCGCTTCATTCCGCACGCGTCGTGACATCGCAATTAGCAATGACCCGCAGGCCGGCTCACCGGCGGCATTCGACGGCGCCGGCGGGACTTTTATAGTAGGCCCGAGTGACAAAGCCGGCCGAGATTTCCGTTCCAAAGGAACGCTCAAATACGTCGGCAAGCGCTACCTTCAATTCGCCGAGACGGGCGAATATTTTCTCAAAGGCGGAGCCGACAGTCCCGAAAATTTCTTGGGCTACGCCGATTTCGACGACACATTCGATTCCGGCGCACTCAAACGTCAAGGTGAAGCCGCAGGCGACGAATTTATACACCACTACCAGCCACACATTAAAGACTGGCGCCCCAGCGAACCCACCTGGCAAGACGGCAAGGGCAAAGGAATCATCGGAGCACTAAACTATCTCGCCTTCAAGGGGATGAACAGCGTTTATTTCATGTGCTATAACATCGACGGCGGCGACGGCAAGGACGTCTGGCCCTGGACCGACCC
>JAFGBG010000221.1 GCA_016933295.1 Sedimentisphaerales bacterium
CCTGAAAAAGCAGAGCCTGATGAGCTTAATAATACTGATATTGCCCAAGTTAAAACTCAAAAGCAGGAAGAAATTCCGGGTAAGTCCGAGAAAATCGAGCCTGCATCGGCGAAATTGTTTCATGATAAATTCGCAGGTATATTAAACGACTTTGTTAATAATAAAGGTATGGTTGACTACAAAGGCCTTAGACGAGAGGGAATAAAATTAAAAGCGTTACTTGAAGAATTTGACAATCTCGATCCGAATGAGTATAAATCCTGGCGAAAGGAAGATAAGATTGCTTTCTGGATAAATGCGTATAATTTGCATAAGCTGAAAGTTGTTTCGGCCAATTATCCTATTCAGTCGTCATCACGTTTCCTTCGGGTTTTGTGGGGGCCGACGGATTTGCGGCATATTGAGAATGAAATTGCTATGTACAAGTTTCTTGTTATGGATGAAGAATTTACTTTTAAGAAGGTTGAGAATCGTTTTTTTCGCGTGGAATTCGACGATCCAAGAATTTTGCTCGCAATTACCGATGCCTGCCTTTCCAGTCCCCCATTGCTCAATGAGCCGTATTATGGAGAGAAACTCGAAGAGCAGCTTGGCAATCAGGTGAAGAAATTTCTGTCAAGTCCGCTTGCATTTAAAATAGAAGGGCAAAAGCGGCGGGTTTATTTGTCTGCCGTGTTTGAAACAGGGCGATACGGCCGACAGTTTCTAAAACAATTCGCTATCGACAGGAAATTTAAGGACCACCCGCCGATAACCCGGGCGGTTTTGAATTTTATTACGAATTATGTTTCTGAAAGCGAGGCTTCTTTTCTTGAAGTTGGAAATTATTCTGTGAAATATATGTCGTATGACTGGACAATTAATGATGGTTCTTAGAAGGATAAATGACAAATGGCAAAAAAAGTAGTTCCCAGTAAGTCCCGTTTCGACAACGGCAAATTTCTTTTTACAAGTGAATCCGTGACAATGGGGCATCCGGATAAAGTATCCGACCATATATCCGATGCGATTCTCGATGCCATGCTTGCGCAGGATCCGAAGAGCAGGGTCGCATGCGAGACTATGGTAACGACTGGTCTGGTAGTGGTCGCTGGCGAAATAACATCGAAAGCGATAGTGGATGTTCCGACAATCGTTCGTCAGACGATTAAAGAAATAGGCTATACCGATCCTGAGATGGGATTTGATTACGAAAATTGTGCCGTAATGGTAACGCTTGACAAGCAAAGCCCTGATATTTCCCAGGGAGTTACCGAAGGTGCCGGACTTCATAAGGAACAGGGGGCCGGCGACCAGGGTTTAATGTTCGGCTATGCATGCCGGGAAACTCCCGCTCTCATGCCTATGCCTATTCAATTGGCGCATGCGATAACTACTCAGTTGAGGAAAATGCGCCAAAGCAAAAAGCTTCCCTGGCTGCGACCGGACGGAAAAAGTCAGGTGACCGTCGAGTATGAAAATAACAAACCAAAACGCATCCATACTATTGTAGTTGCGACACAGCATTCGCCTTCTATCGCGTACAAGTCATTGCGGAAACAAATCATCGACAAGGTTGTGATGCCTGTTTTGCCGAAGCGGCTTGTTGACAAGAATATTATCATCCATGTTAATCCCACCGGGCGGTTTGTGGTGGGGGGGCCTAAAGGTGACTGCGGGCTTACCGGGCGAAAAATTATCGTCGATACTTACGGTGGTCGCGGCAGCCACGGCGGCGGGGCTTTCAGCGGCAAGGACCCGACGAAAGTTGACAGGACAGCCAGTTATATGGCCCGTTACATCGCGAAAAATATCGTTGCCGCAGGATTGGCGGATGCCTGCGAAGTTCAGTTGTCGTATGCGATAGGCGTCGCCAAGCCTGTTTCGGTCCTGATTAATACCGAAGGCACGGCAAAAATCAGCGAGGAAAAGTTAAGCCTTATTGTGCAGGAGCTTTTCCCATTAACTCCCAAAGCTATGATCAATTATCTGAAACTCGCTCGTCCGATTTTTGCCCAGACTTCTTACGGCGGACATTTCGGACGAAACGGGGCCGATTTTACCTGGGAAAAAACCGACATGGTGGCCAAGTTGCAAAAAGCCGCCGGGCTGAAACCGAAATCCGGAAAATAATTTTTGCCGCTGTATTATTTTGGTTTGAGGACATCTACAAGGTCTTGGCCACCGCTTGGATTTGTATTTTCGAGACAGATCCGTGCGTTTCTTTTGAGACGCTCCAATCCCGGGCGTTTTATTGGTGAATCATGGAATTTTGCGTCGAATGATTCGGCGCCGAGGCTTAAAACTTCCGGCAGACTCAGTTCTTTTCTGTCTTTGTGGAATTTGAATCGTTGATTTTTACAGACCGGAGCGTTTTTGTAATAGGGACATGCAAGGATGCATTCTTCACATCCGAAGAGACGGTCGCCGGTTATTTCGGCAAGGTCGGCAGGAATTTCACCTTTGTATTCGATTGTCAGGTAGTTGATACATTTGTTTGCGTCGAATTGCCCGTCGGGACGCAATGCACCGGTCGGACAGGCTTCGATGCATTTATTACAGGTTGAACAATTTGTGTCTGATAGATTCCTTGGCTCCGCTTCGCTTCGCTCGGAATGACAGAAAGGAGGCTTATCAGGCAGTAGTTTCAAATCCGTGATTATCTCGCCTAAAAATATCTGGCAACCGAGTTTCGGATTAATCAGCATGTGGTTTTTTCCGATGAATCCGAGTCCGGCCCTCACTGCCAACGCTCGCTCGGCCAATGCGGACGAATCGACGCAAATCTTATATCTGATTTCTTGTTTTGTTACCGAACTTATATAATCAATCAGGTTGCGTAATAGTTTTTCTATGAAAGGATGATAATCTTCGTATTGTGCGTAGCTTACTATTTTGCCCGTTGGAACTTCCTTATCCGGATGTTGACGCTTGAGTTTCGGCGGTTTGTAGTTTAGTCCTGTCACTATAACCGACTGTGCATCCTCTAAAAGCCCGGCGGGATTGAAGCGTTTTTTAAAGTTTCTGTGCATGTAATTCATTTGACCCGCAAAGCCGGACTTAAGCCATGACGAAAAAAAGTCGACCTGTGCGGCATCTATCGGCGAGACATCGGTTATACCGATAAGGTCAAAACCTGATTCGATTGCTTTGCGTTTAATATCGTCGTTCAAGCTCATATCGACGATTATACAAAAAATATTCCCGGTTTTTTAGCTTATAGTTTCGTTTTAGCCGTTTTCTTTTTGGCGTTATTTCACAAATTAGTGTATCTTATCGTTAAAAGGTGAAGGATTAAAAAGTATGCAGGGAAATTTGTGCCGGCGCACGTGGGAAAATACGATTTTATTTGTGCCCTTGGTTGTCCGGCTAAATTATTTATAGAATAGAGAACTAATGAAAATGGAATCGAATTCACATAAATTATCCAGGCCGCTGCAGGGTATCATCGTACCTATGGTGACTCCGTTGCTTGACAGGGACACTCTCGACGTGACCGGTCTGGAGCGGCTGGTTGAGCATATCATCGCCGGCGGCGTTCACGGTTTGTTTATCCTCGGTACGACCGGTGAAGCTCCGAGCCTGAGCTATCGGCTGCGGTATGAAATTATTCAGCATGTCTGCGACCGGGTTAAGGGGCGAATACCCGTGCTGGTGGGAATCACAGATACGTCTTTTGTCGAGTCGGTAAAGATTGCCGGTAAGGCCGAAGATGCCGGTGCGGATGCGGTTGTTCTTGCGCCACCGTATTATTTTCCGGCGGGACAGTCGGAGCTGCTTGAATATCTCAATCATTTAACGCATGAATTATCGCTGCCGTTGTTTCTTTATAATATGCCGACTTATACCAAGCTTGTCTATGAACCGGAGACAATTCGTGCCGCGGCCGAATATCCGGGTATTGTGGGAATCAAAGACAGTTCGGGGAACATGGTTTATTTTCGTCAGCTTCAGACCCTGCTTAAAGACCGCCCTGATTTTTCGCTGCTTATGGGCAGGGAGGAGCTTTTAGCCGAGGCGATTTTATTAGGCGGGCACGGCAGTGTTTGCGGCGGGGCCAATCTTGTCCCGGAACTTTACGTCGAGCTGTATAATGCCGCCCGCTTGAAAGACCTGCCGCAAGTGGAAGTTCTGCATCGGAAAGTAATGGAGCTTAGCAATGCTATATATAAGGTCGGACGATATGAGTCGAGCCTGCTCAAAGGTCTGAAATGCGCGCTTTCGTGTATCGGTATCTGCAGCGATTTTCTGGCCGAGCCTTTTCATCGTTTTCGCCGGGCCGAGCATGAGGTAATAGAAAAATATGTGTCGGAGCTTGGAATTGCGAAGCCGGGAAAGAGTGATTAGAGACAGGTCATAAAAAATGCAGACAAATCTTGGTGCAATTGATATATGTATTCTTATACTTTACGGCTGTGTGCTGGTCGGGATGGGTATTTACTATGTACGCAAGTGTCGAACGGCGGATCAGTTTATGGTCGCGGGGCGTTCGATTCCGGCCTGGGCTGCCGGACTTGCCGTAATGAGCGCATATACCAGCAGTATTTCCTATATTGCCACACCGGGCATGGCCTACGATTCCAACTGGCATCCGATGATTTTCGCTCTTTGTATCCTGCCGGTGGCCTGGCTGGTTTGTAAATACGCAGTGCCCTATTATCGACAAGCGCGGCTGATTTCGGTTTACAGTTTCCTTGAGGAAAGGCTCGGTCCCTGGGGCAGGATTTATGCCGCACTGTCGTTTCTGCTGTATATGGTCGGACGCACCGCAGTCATTCTTTATTTAGTGAGCCTGCTGATAAGCAAGAACATCAATCCTCAATCACGTGATGACCAGATGATTATGATGGTGATAGTCATTATCGGCCTGGTGACGATAATTTATACACTGCTTGGGGGGATGGAGGCGGTAATCTGGACGGATGTAATGCAATCAGTGGTTATGATTGTTGGTATAGTTTTTTGTGCCGTTAGTCTTTCGATGAAAGTTTTTGCCGGACCGGAACCTTTAATAAATGCTGCTACCAAAGCCAATATGTTCAGCTTGGGAAGCACAAAGCTTACTCTTGCTTCGCCGCAGCATCTTGCCGACCGGACGATCTGGGTCATGATTATTTACGGAATCACGGAGAATCTGCGAAATCTTTTAGCCGACCAGAATTATGTTCAGAAATATTCCTCGGTGCCTACCGAACGTGCGGCGAAACGTTCTATCTGGATTGCTATGTTGATTTATATCCCGCTTACGGCGGTTTTTCTTTATATCGGAACGACTCTTTTTGCCTTTTACTCTCAGACCGACGTGCTGGCAAAAGCAGGTATCACCAAAGGCGACGAGGTTTTTCCACACTTTATTGCGACAGAGGTTCCGCCAGGTCTTAAGGGATTGATAATCGCCGCTATTGTAGCCGCCGCCATGAGCACCGTCGATTCGGCGCTGAATTGCTCGGCGACGGTTATGCTGCTGGATTTTCATAAGAGATATTTCCAGCCGAATATCGGCGAAAGAGCCAGCGTATTATACCTGCGATTGGCAACTGTGGTGATGGGTCTATTGGGGATAGGATTTGCCGTTTTGATGATACGAGCTGAGAGTGCGCTGAATTTATGGTGGAAGATTTCAGGAATTTTTGGCGGAGGAATTTTAGGTTTGTTTGTTTTGTCTTTACTTCGGGTTCGTCTTCGCTTGTGGCAGGGGCTTGTTTCAATCGCTGTAAGTATTGCCGTTATCAGTTGGGGAACGTTTATGCGGGACTCTTTTCTTGGCAAATTCAATCTGCAGATAAAAGAATCCTGGAAATGGGCCGAGTGTAATATTGACGATATTATCATCGGTGCGATGGGAACGGCGGCATTAATGGTTGTCGCCTGTATTTTCGGGCTATTCAATCGGAAACGGGAAATTCCGGCCTGAAAAAGTTGTTATTCTTTTACGGTGAGTTGAAAAAGTTTTTCGAGATTTGTCTGCTGATATAGCGGCAAAAAATTATATCGTCCGCTCTCTTTTTGGATGGAGGGGGTATAAACTGAGAGGCCGCAGCAAGAAGCCTCGATGGAATCTCCGGAAGCGTTTAGCGACTTGCTTACAATCAGATAGTTGTCGCACCAGTCGAAGAAAATCCGTAATTCTTTTTCGGCAATATTATTGTTGGCCGAGCTGAGTGCCTGAAAATATGACTTCAAATCATAAAATTTCTCATCCTCGAACTCAAATATTGGCGAACAGGATTGTGGTGGTTTCAAAGTAATATTTTGTGTGAAGGAGCTAAGAACGGCGGAGATTCTTTCAGGGAGTCTTTTCAGTTCGTTGTTTTCAATCAGGGTATATAAAGTGTAATCCTTATCTTCCCGCATTATGATTTGGGCGATATTAATGCCGGTGATATCAGGCTCTTCGGCTGCGAATTTTATCGTTTGGGTATAGTATGTATTCGGCACACCGACTATTACCGGCGATGATAATATATATTCTGCGGCGTCGGTAAAATTATAAAGGTTCTGAATTGCAGAGCGGCCACACTGCTGGAGGAAAAGCAGCCGAACTTTGCCGCTTGTTTTCTGGTTGAAATCGGCGACGATTCTACCGACTTCCGTGGCGGAAAGCCATTTGCCGGAAGTGAACTGTTTGTTTTTCTCCTGGTTTTGGAATGGTTTACTATCCCGGCACATATCGTTTAATTTCCCGCCGTGGTCCAGGAATACGATACAATAGTTTTCGGCCTTGAAGTTTTCCCCGATCCAATGGAAGTATTTTTGAAGTTGGTTGGGATCGGCACTGTCCTCGTTTTTAAGGGGAAATTCTTTTCTTTTTGTTTTGCCGAAGGTTCGATACAAAGCGATTCGTTTCATGCCTTTGTTGTCGGCAAAATCCGCCTGAACAACTACGGCAATTTTCGAATTAACAATCCCTTCTTGCAGTTTTCCGATGATAGTGTTGCCCAGGCCGCTCAAATCGTTATCGTAAGACATGTAGTAAATGAAAATCCAGTCGTATGTTTTTTCTTTCGACGGCAGAAAGACCGCTATCAAAAAAAGAATCAGCATTAAAAGCAACAGCAGCTTGAGATGATTTTCGTATTTTCCCATATATCGAACCTTGTGACGCTGTTATTCGGCAGATTGTATTATAGCCGTTATATATCTTTGTTCAACTACGTTCTTATAGTTGGTTATCAGGTCGGATTTATAAATATTGCCGAATATGTTGCAAATAAAAACAAAAGAAATTACTATATGCGGGAATTTTAACAAAGGAGGCCTAAAATAATGGCAGAAGAGTTAATTGGAATCATAGGCGGCACAGGACTTGGGGATGCATTGGGCGGGCATATTTGCGATATAAAGTTTCACGACGTCGATACCCCGTTCGGCAAACCGAGCATGGAGGTTATGGTGGGCAGGTTCGGCGAAAGAAAAATCGCGTTTCTGAATCGCCACGGAGCCGGACATAAGTTCTCGCCGAGCGAAGTTCCGTTCGCAGCAAATATTTTTGCCATGAAAAAGCTCGGTGTTCGTGCTTTGATAAGCAGTGGGGCAGTAGGCACGCTTCAGGATAAGATAGCTCCGGGTGATCTGGTTATCGTGGATCAGTTTATCGACAAGACATTTAAGAGAAGGAACAGTTTTTTCGGCGGTTTTGGCGCAGTGCATTGCGAGATGGCCGAGCCGACCTGCCGGAGATTGCGGGAGAAAATCATCGATGCGGCAAAAGACCTCGATATCAAGACACATTCGAAGGGTACTTATATCTGTATGGAAGGGCCGCAGTTTTCCACGCGGGCCGAATCGCTTATGCACCGGGCATGGGGCGGCGATTTGATAGGCATGACTGCAATGCCCGAGGCAAAGTTGGCAAGAGAGGCCCAGATGTGCTATGCGCTTATAGCGATGGCAAGCGATTACGATTGCTGGAAGCCGCACAATAGCGTCAAGGACAAGCAGGCTCTGCTCAAAGAAATTTTAGGAAATGTACAAGCGGCTACGGATAATTGCCTGCAGCTTATCAGGACGGTATTATCCGGCTCGCTTGAGCTTGCCGACAAAGACTGTCACTGCAGGACGAGTCTCGATTTGGCTGTCTGGACTGACCAAAACAGTATTGATGACGACCAGAGAAAGAAATTGGAAATTCTGTTCGAATAAAAGAGGGATCCCTCTGAAAGGATAATGTCATGAAACGTTCTGTATTGAAAAGTTTAGTTTTAGTCTGTGTTATTGTTGTTTCGTTTGCAGGCTGTACGCAGCAAGAACCAATGAGTGTAAAAATGACCAGGCTGGTTGCCGCCGAGAATATGGAATTAAAAGAGGAACTGCGAAAGCTTGACTGGGAATTGGAAACCCAGAAAGAATTGCATGAGCAAAAGGTGGCGGAGCTGGAGAAGGTTATTCAGGAGTATAAGGAAAAGATAAGGGCCTGGCAGGAAGAATCCCGCCGAAATGTCAGGAAGCAGGTCGAAGATGTTGTCGATAATCTTGTTGCGCGAAACACCGAGCTGCAAAAAGAAATCGAATCTTTAAAGGCAGAAAATCAAAAATTGCGAGCCGAACTCGAGAAACGCGGCAATGAAGCTACCTCATCCGATGAAGATTCTCTTTTATAAACTCAGGCCGAATTAAACCATCGCGTACTTTTCAACGGCCTGTATGCAATCCGGCAATTTTTCCTTCGGGTAATGCCTTTGCAGAGCCGCCGAGACGAGGCCGACAAACATCGGCTGAGGTCTCAGAGGCCGGGATGTCAGGCACGGATGCGCCTGAGTGCCCAAAAAGAACGGATGTTCCGGAAGCTCCAGTATCTGCATGATCGGCTGGTTCGGAGCTTTGCCTGAGAAGACCAAACCGGCCTTTTCAAGTTGTTCGATATAACGCGGATCAACTTCGTAGCGGTGTCTGAATCGCATCCTGACCGAATCTTTTTTCCCGAAGAGCTTCCATGCCATTGTTTTCTTTTTAAGCTCGATGTCATGCCCGCCGAGGCGCATATTCCCGCCGAGACCTTCTATTTCTTTCTGCTCCGGCAGAATGTCTATTACAGGCTTGGGCCAGCCGGGCTTGATTTCCGTGCTGTTGGCATCTTTTATGCCGCAGACGTTGCGGGCGAATTCGATAACCGCCATCTGGAAGCCGAAACACAAACCAAGGTACGGCAGATTGTTTTCTCTTGCATATTTTATACAGGCGATTTTCCCTTCGGCGCCGCGAGTTCCGAATCCGCCGGGAACGATTATGCCATCGACGTCACACAGATTCTCGGCCACGTTGGCATCGGTAATATCGGTTGTGTCGATCCATTTGATTTTTTCCTTGCAGCCCAAGGCTATGCCGGCGTGCTCCAGGGCGTTGATAATCGAGGCGTAGCTGTCACGGACGGTCGTGTATTTGCCGGTAATGCCGATTGTCACTTCGCGGTTGAGCGAATCCATTTTCTCGGTAAAGTCGCACCATTTGCCCCATTCTTTGCGTTCCTTTTGCAGGTTAATCCTGTCTTCGATTTTCAACAGGCGCAGGACCTGGAAATCGAGACCGTTTTCCCTGAGCATCGCAGGTATCATGTAGATACTGTCGGAATCGGCTAAGCTGATGACTCTCTCGAAGGGGACATTACTGTAAACGCTGATTTTCTGCCGGGCCTTTTCGTTGACGGGGCTTCCCGCACGGCAGGCGATGATGTCCGGCTGAATGCCGCACTGCATGAGCTGCTTGATGCCAAGTTGTGCCGCTTTCGATTTCTGCTCGCCCAGGGTTTTCGGTTCCAGGATATAGGTCAGTGCCACGAAGCAACTGCTGTTAGGCCCTTCTTCGTAGGCCAGCTCACGCGTCGCTTCGATAAAGTAGGCGTTTTCCAAATCGCCTACCGTTCCACCTATTTCGACGAAGACCACATCGGCTTTGGATTCCATTGCCAACTGCCGCAATTTCAATTTGACCTCTCCGGTGACATGGGGAATCATCTGGACGTCTCTGCCCAAATAATCGCCGTGCCGCTCCTTGTTCAGGACTGAGCTGAAAATCTGGCCGCTTGTGGCAAAATTCGAGCGAGTTAGATTTTGGTCGAGCATTCTTTCGTATGTGCCGAGGTCCATATCGCATTCCATGCCGTCGTCGAGGACGAAGACCTCGCCGTGGCGGAATGGATTAAGCGTGCCGGAATCGACGTTGAGATAGCCTTCGAGCTTGATGGGAGCGACTTTGAGGCCCTTGTCTTGCAGTAGCTTGGCAAGGCAGGAGGAAAATATCCCTTTGCCAAGTCCGCTCATGACTGTACCCATAACAAAGACGTATCGGGTTTTGCCTTTTTTATAACCGGCCGGCAGTGGCGAGAAAAACTCACTCTCGGTCGAAATATCACTAACAGATGCTAATAAGTCTTTGTTTTCTTTTGTCATTTATACTCCTATTTGTCATTCCTGCGAAAGCAGGAATCCATTTTTTGGATTCGGTGGGCCAAAGCCCACCCTACAACTTTGTTTTCCTTTATTCCTTGGTCACAGAGATCAAAGAGAATTAAGGGCACTCTTTAAAGAACTTTAAAGTATTGTTATATTTTATTATTATTTTTTGCATCTCTGCACATTCTATATCTTTATTTGATTCTAATTCTTTTTGCATTTGCTTGATTGATTTTACAACATCAGGCCAATTGTAATGAATTTTAGAAACGAATAGTTTTTCGGGCAGATCCGTTCTTCCATTTTTATGAAAAGGCACTAAGTATTCTTTAAAATCAAATTGAGATAAATCCACATTTAATTCCTTAAGCCTATTGTTCGCTTCTTGTGTTACAATAGAACCAATCCAATTTTGTTTTTCAGAATATTCATATGCATTTATTATTCCTGATCCAAGAAATATATTTTTAGGTATGTCTGCATATAATTGACCAAATCCTATTGCTCCACGCAAAGGCCAATTATCTCTTGTCATAACAGACCGGTAAAAAGAATCGAATGTGCTATGTAGAAACTCGAAAGCTTGTATTGAGTCATCACGTGTAAAAAATAAAAAAGTATCAGAAAATGAGGCTGAGAAAACATCATCCGGAAAATATTTATCTTGGGTTTTTAATTCAGTGATAATTATATCATAGTATTGCTCAACAAATATGTCTAAAGAACCTTCCCCAAATTGACACTCGAAATCTTTTATCTTTTTTTTGAAACCAAGGATATCGCAACATGCAACCCAGCAATTTCCATTTATTGGTTTGTTATTTTCCATTTTTTACTTTTTCTGGATTCCCGCTTTCGCGGGAATGACAAGTACTCTATTTTGATCTTTTTTTATAACGTTTCACAAACTCAGCGTATTGTTCGGGTGTGTCGATGCCGTCGGTAGTGTGCTCGACCTTGCCGACTAAAATTCCGTAGCCGTTTTCAATCGCCCGCAACTGCTCGAGCTTTTCGATTTTCTCCAAAGGTGTTTGCGGCAGTTTTGTAATCTTCAGCAGAAAATCCTTACGATAAGCGTAAATTCCCAAATGCCGGAGATATTGTTTCAAATCTCCGATGCCGCCGCTTTCTCGGTCATAGGGAATCGGGTGGCGGGAAAAATAGATTGCTTTGCCGCTGCTATCGGTAATGACTTTAACAATATTCGGATTTACGACTTGCTCAACGTTTTTGATTGGCGCTGCCAAGGTCGACATCGGATAGTCGGTATTATCGATAAGCAGTTGTGCTACTTTATCTATGTATGCCGGGTCTATTTCCGGCTCATCGCCCTGAATATTGATGACTATGTCGTCAGCGTTCAGCGAATAGCGTTTAGCGTTCAGGGTTTTCCTGTTCGCTGTTCGCTGCCCACTCTCAGCTAATTTTTGGACTGCTTCAGCGATGCGGTCTGTGCCGCTTTTATGCTCGACGGAAGTTAAGACGCAATCGGCACCGAAAGATTTTGCCGCGGCAACGATTTTTTCATCGTCGGTGGCGATAATAACCTTTTCCGGCAGTTTTGCCTTGCAGGCCTGCTCGTAGGTGTGCTGGATGAGGAATTTGCCGGTCTGGTTGGCGAGAACTTTACCGGCCAATCTTGTCGAACTGTATCGAGCCGGTATAACAGCAATAACTTTCACTTGGACCTTTACATCGATTTTTCTGTTTTTTCAGCTAACTTGTGTATTTTCAGGGAACCTGAGAGCCGCGATGACTATGCGGCCTCGAAATTCCAACTGGGCACTTATCATACAACCAAAAATATGCTGTGTCAACAGCGGTAATGGAAATTTGCCCTCTTTTTCAAACATTTTTGGAATTTCCACTGAGTATATATATTTTATTGACTGATTAGTCGGTACTTTTTATCATCTGTGTTCCAAAAGGTTGGAAAATTGAAACTTTTTCAGGGAGTGATATTATGAAAAAAATCTTACCTGTCATAGTCGTAGCGGCTATCGCTGTTGTTTTAATTGTGATTGGTATTTCCCGGAAGGGCCAAAGCACAGATGAGATAAAAATCGCCGTTATTCCCAAAGGAACGACGCATATATTCTGGCAATCTGTTTATGAGGGGGCGAAAAAGGCCGGCGAAGAGGCCGGCGTGAAAATCTTCTGGAACGGCCCGAAGCTCGAAACCGACAGAGAAGAACAGATACAGATTATCGAGGATTTCCTTATTAAGAAAGTTTCCGGCGTTGTTCTGGCGCCGCTCGACAGCAAGGCGCTGGTTCCTTCGGTTGAAAAAATGTTCGAGGCCGATATTCCATGTGTGATTATCGATTCGGGAATAGAAACGGATAAGATAGTGAGCTTTGCGGCGACGGATAATTATAAAGGCGGCGTCCTTGCGGCCCGGAGAATGGGAAAAATTCTCGACGGCAAGGGCAAGATTATCGTTGTCAGATATGTGCCGAATTCGGACTCCACAACACAGCGAGAGAACGGATTTATCGATACGATTAAAAAAGAGTTTCCCGATATCGAAATTGTTGACGAACAATACGGGATGGCAACGGTGGAAACCGCATTGCAGGCGACCGAGGATATGCTGACGAAAAATACCGAGCTTGACGGCCTGTATGCCTGTAATGCCTCCACGGCGGTTGGTGCTATGCAGGCTTTGCAGAGTCAGGGCCGCTCGGATAAAGTTAAAATGGTGGGTTTTGATGCGGAAGATGCGCTTGTCAACGGTCTTAAGTCGGGAGTAATCGATTCGCTTGTCGTACAAAATCCATATAAAATGGGTTATGAGGGCGTCAAAGCCGTTCTTGCCAGGCTCGACGGCAAAGAAGTGCCGAAACGTATCGATACCGGCGTAGAATTAGTTACGATAGAACGTCTTGAAGAGCCTGCAATTAAAGAGCTTCTTAACCTGCAATGATACAGGTAAATCGCAAAGATAATTCTCCTCGGGGCAATATCGCTTTGAGGATGACAAACGTATCGAAACGGTTCGGGCCTGTTCAGGCGCTTGCCGATGTTAGTTTTACCGTTCGGGCCGGAACGATACACGCGCTTGTGGGGGAAAACGGGGCGGGCAAATCGACATTAATGAAAGTCCTTTCCGGCGTTTATAAACCCGATAAAGGCTCGATCGAAATCAACGGCAGGCCTTACGCTTTTGACAAACCCGAGCAGGCCCTTGCGGCGGGAATCTCAATGATATATCAGGAGCTTGATCTGGCCGAGGATATGACGGTTACGGAAAATGTCTTTCTCGGCAGCGAATTGCCGGGGAAGATGCCTTTTGTCGTTGACTCTAAGGCAATGGTGAAAAAAACGGCGGAACTTGCCAAAAAGCTTGATTTCGATTTGAATCCGACGGCGGTTGTGGAGAATTTATCGACCGGAGACTGTCAGATTGTTGAAGTCCTGAAGGCTTTGATGCGAAACGCCTCGATTATTGTAATGGATGAGCCTACTTCGTCGTTGTCCGAGAGTGATGCGGAACGTCTTTTCAAAGTCGTAAGAGAGCTTCGCGGGCGGGGTATTTCCATTATTTATATATCACACCGGCTGGAGGAAATAGTGGATTTGGCCGACGATGTCACTGTTTTGCGCGACGGCATGGTGGTTCATTCGGAATCGGTGACAAAGCTCGATATTCCACAAATTGTTCGTTATATGGTCGGCCGGGAATTAAACGAATTTTTTCCGGGTCGCAATGCGACAATAGGTGATGTTTGTGTGCGGGTGGAAAATCTTTCGTCGGCCGGAAATGTTAATAGCGTATCGTTCGAAATCAAATCCGGCGAGATTGTAGGTATGGCCGGTCTTGTCGGCGCCGGCCGGACGGAAGTGGCTCAGGCAATATTCGGCATAGATAAGAAAAGCTCCGGCAAAATTTTTCTCGACGGCAGAGAATTGAAGATTAATTCTCCCGCTGATGCGATATCGAGCGATATTGCTTTTCTAACCGAGGACCGCAAGCGGACAGGTTTGTGTCTGCAATTGCCGTGTAGCTGGAATATCACACTGCCGAACCTCGTTGAGATTGGAATGAAAAATATTATCAATCCTGCCAAGGAAAATAAAATCGCGGCTGAAGTTGCAGAACGAGTCTCAATAAAATGGCTGGGGCCGAATGCATCTGTGGATTCGCTCTCCGGCGGAAATCAGCAAAAAGTGCTCATCGCTCGCTGGCTTTTAGCCAATTCCAGGTTTATGATTTTCGACGAGCCGACGCGAGGTATAGATGTGGGGGCGAAAAAGGAGATATACACCCTTTTGAACAATTTGGCAGAGCAGGGTAAGGCGATATTATTTATTTCGTCCGAGCTGCCGGAACTGTTCGGAATTGCGGACAGGATTCTTATAATGCACCGAGGGCGGCTTGCAGGCAACTTGAAAACCGCAGAGACCACTCAGGAAGAAGTAATGCACCTCGCAGCAGTGGAGAAAAACTAAATGAATAAGTTCGTAAGACAATTACTTCCCTTCGGAAGTCTGATGTTGATAATCTGTTTTCTTGCCGCTTATCAGCCGGATACGTTTTTGACACTGGATAATTTTCTGAATGTTTTCCGCCGCTCGAGCGTTAACGGCATTATTGCTCTCGGAATGACTTATGTAATCATCTCCGGCGGAATAGACCTTTCCGTCGGTTCGATGCTGGCTTTTTCCGGTATGACCGGGGCATTGGCGATGATCGCCGTCGGAGGTGAGGATCCGCGGGGAATCGCACTGGTTATAGGTACATTTGTTGGGATATTTACCGGTCTTTTTTGCGGTTTCCTGAACGGAGCTCTTATTACGAAGCTAAAGCTGCCTCCTTTTATTGTGACACTTGGTACGATGAGCGCTTTTCGCGGCATATCATACGTTATGAACGACGGCCAGCCTTATAACGTACCGAGCTACAAATATCTTGGTGACGGCATTATTCCGCTTTGGAAAACTGTTGAAGAAACAGTGAATAATATTGATGGAACCCTACAAAAAGAGATATTACAGATTTTACCTCCCTGGAAATCAATCGATCCTGAAATGATTTCCAATGGGATTAAGATTGTTCCACATGGGATACCTATCTCTATAGTTATTTTTGTTGTTTTTGTGGTAATAGCGGGTTTTCTTTTGCGATATACCCGTTTAGGCAGATATACCTATGCCATAGGCTCGAATCGCGAAGCTGCTTTCCATGCCGGTGTCAGTGTGGATAGAAATCTTATTTATATTTATTCGCTTACCGGACTTTTCGTAGGTGTAGCGGCCATGATAGCGACCAGTCGGACCGTCTCGGCTCAGCCGACGGCGGGCATATCCCTCGAACTGGATATCATAGCTGCGGTCGTGATAGGGGGCGCGAGTTTGTCCGGCGGAAGGGGGACGATAACCGGCACAATAATAGGTGCGATGCTGATAAGTTTCCTGAGGAACGGATGTACGCTGCTCGGAATATCGACTAACGTTCAGCTCATAGTGATTGGGGCAATTATTATAATCGCCGTAGCAGTGGATCAACTGGCTCGCTCGAAAGCCGAAGCTGTGCAGAATTCTCACTGAGAAAATGGTTTTTTTGAAAGGTTAAGGAAAATGCTTAAAAATATTCCTTCAGTAATATCTCCGGAACTTATGTACGTTCTGATGGAGATGGGGCACGGCGACGAAATAGTTTTAGCCGACGGCAATTTTCCCGCCGCCAACGTAGCGCAACGACTCATCAGGTGTGACGGACACGGTGTTCCCGAAATATTAGAAGCGATTCTGAAGTTTTTCCCGCTGGATATTTATGTCGAGCAGCCTGTTGCGCTGATGAGTGTGGTTCCTGGTGACGATACCAAGCCGACCATCTGGGAAGACTATCGCAAGATAATAAAAGCGAGCGGCGAAAAGTTCTCCGATTTCGAGTTCGCCGAGCGTTTCGCCTTCTACGAGAGGGCTAGCGATGCCTACGCTGTCGTAGCAACGAGCGAAAAAGCCCTTTATGCCAATATCATACTTAAAAAGGGCATTATACAATAGGCGTTTTGCAGTTTTTGCCGGATTTAATTTAGTTACCGTTTTCACGAAAATAATCAATTTTTCGCCAACACTTCTATCTGTCTGCGCATTATAATCTTAGAAAATATAAAATGCTTCGCGGAGTAAAGAGAAGTCAAGTGAATGAAATAGTTGTGGATTTTACGGCATTGGAAAGTTTCGCTGCGGGCGAGAAAATATTGGAATTGAATCTTGTAGATATATTCTTAGCTGAGCTTGAGCGATTGAAACGAATCGTCGCCGGGATGGGATTAAGCGCGGCCGACGGAGAAGATGTTCTACAGGATGTCTCGCTAAGGGCGTTAAAACAATCCGATAAATTCGAGACCAGGCAGGAATGTATTCGATGGTTTATAAGGGTAACAATCAACCAGTGCTTAGCCGAGCATCGAAGGCGGCGGACTTTTCGCCGAAAGGCAGGAGAAATCCTGAAAAGACGGCAGCAGGATAAAATGTATCAGACGGATAAAAAAGCAATCTTGTCGGAAGAGCTTGAGATTGTGCGAGAAAGCCTGCAAAAGCTGGACGAGTCTTTGTTGGGGCCGGTAGTGCTGCGATACTTCTGCGATTTGGATTCGAAAGAGATTAGTCGAATATTGGAGGTGAAATCATCCACAGTGCGAGGCCGATTGCGTGATGCGAGGCTGATTCTTGCCAAGGGATTACTGGAACGAGGTGTTGAGCCATGATGGGAAAAACGTGTGAAGATATTCAGGAAATGTTAGTCGATTACGCTGATGGCGAACTTTCGCCGGAGCAGTCGAGCGAAGTGACCGGGCATTTGGGGCAATGTGAAAACTGTCGCAGGCTGCTTGAAGCGTTACAAAAGTCGCTCGAGCTTGCCGGAGTTATCTGGGAAGACGGTCTTGCCGAAGAGCATGTTGTAAAGATGCCGGACAGGAAAAAGGCTATCAGAATTCATTGGTTGCGATACGCCGCCGTTGCGGCGAGTATTTTAATCGTTGTTACAACCTCGATTGTATGGAATTCTTTCAGGAAGCAAAAAGAACCGCAACTCAGTTATGAGCAGATAGAAAGAAGCATTGCCGATTCTGCCAAAGCGGCCCGTTTATTGGCGGCGACGGAGCTTTTATCAGATTATCCCGATACGAAAGATATAGTAGAACAGCAGTATCAGTATATAGTTAAAACGTATCCGGAAACGCCTTCAGCGGCAAAAATAAAATTGAAAAATCAATAATGTACGATGTCATTCCCGCGGAAGCGGGAATCCATTGCATCGAAGCGTTTCTGGATCCATGCCTTCGCAGGGATGACAAATTAATAAAAGGAGAATATAAATGATTAGCTCAAAGAAAAACCAGCTTACAATTATCATTATTTTAACCTGTACTTTCCTGCCGGTATTCGCGGCTGAGTCTAACGAACCAAATGAACCGAAAACAGAGCTAAAGTATAAAATAGATGATTCATTACAGCATTGGCGGATAAGCAGTCATCCCGGTAGAGGACCGGTTAAGCCTACACACGTAGCAGAATTATTTATCAAAGAATATGGAAATATACCTGGTGGAGGTAGTTACGGTAACTTTGACAGGCTTTTACAAACCGAGATTAGCAAATCTATGACTTCCAATCAAAGAGAGTTTATCAAAACATCAAGTAGCTATAGTGTCACGGGTGAAAATTTACCCAACATGCCGATTGGTTATATCACAGTTCGTTTATATGCCGTAAGTCAGGAAGATGCTAAAAAAATGGCTCTTGCTTTTATTGAATTATTGAATGCAAGGGCTCAGGACAGAATAAAAAACGAGGAAGATATACTTCGTGAAATTGAGCAAAGAATTGCTCAGGCAAAGAAGGATCTTCCGGAAAAACAAAAACAGCTTAATGAGATTGAGAAAAGTTATCACAGTATCAAGAATGCTACTCACCGCTTTTCTGACGATGGACAGGCGTACGACTTGGCGAAAGCGAGCATCGTTGAGATGGATAAAACGATTAATGCGCTTGATATTGAATTGGCCGGTATTCGAGAAAAGCTTAAGACTATTGAGAAGTATCAGAATGAGGCGAGTCTGCGTGATAAGCTCAATGAAATGCATATAGAGCTTATGATAGAAATGAGTGGATTAGAAGCAAGAAAAAAAGCGACAGAGAAGATTCGTAGAATTGAGGAGGAATTTCTCAAATTGTTCAACGAACGAGAAAAGCTCAGAAATGAGGTTAATGATTTAGATAATACAAGCAAAAAAGTAATTGATTATAATTGGCGGGATAATCCTCGACCGGAAATGTTGCCCCCTAAGGTTTACCAGAATACAGTTACGATTTGTCCTGTAGTCAGGGAGAATCAAAGATGAGGATATGAAAGAATTTGTTTAAATTTCCGATGATTTCGCTTGACAAAATAGAGAAAGAATGGTTTAATATTAACACTATGAAGCAGATTAACCGTAAAAATACCAATCGTTGGTGGTGGCCTGAAGGATAAAATCCGACGGGCAAGCGGTAATTTGCTGTAAGAAAAATTTAATGTTCATGGAGAACGCAGCCTGTTGGAAAAACAACGGGCTGCGTTTTTTGTTTGTATTTTTTGCGAATTGCGGCTAAAAAATGGCAATATGAGGTAGAGAATATGGAACATTACAGGCAAATAATCAATAACGCCAAACCCGGGCAAATAATCCCGGTCGTCAAGCAGATTAAAATCGCCGAGCCGGTCGATTTTTTCGCCAAGCTCAGCGATTATGGCCGGGCCAAAAACTGCTGTCTATTCGAGTCCAGGGAACATCTGTCCGGCCCCGAAGCGCCGGGAGTTATCAGCTTCGGCACTGCTAAGCCGGCACTTTATCTTGCCGGAACAGGCGCTGATTTCACGGTTAAAGCCTTAAGCAAGACCGGCAGGCGAATTCTAAGCTATCTGGCAGAAAAAGCACAGGAAAGATTCGGCTTTTGCGAGTCGGTCGAATTTGGACAGGAGGAAATTACGGGCCGAATAAAGCAGGAGCAGAAAATTGTAGATGAGCAAAGCCGCCTTAAAAGTATCAACCAGATGGACGTGCTTCGAGCGGTGGCGTTTGCCTTCAAATTGGCCAGTAAGCCGTTTCGCGTTACATGCGGGCTACTTGGGGCGCTGAGCTATGATTTTATCGACCAGTTTGAAAAACTGCCGGCCAGTAAGGACGACCTGCTTGGTAATCCCGATTATGAGCTTTATTTCGCCGACAATATCTTTTTGATGGACCATTCGAGCGGTCAGGGCTATGTGATTATCAATTGTTTTATCACAAACGGAGACCGTGAAGAAGCTGTTGCCGAAGCGCAGGACAGCTTCGATTATTATTTCAATATCGCCCGGTTCGATACTCCCACGGGCCAAAAACATAAAGGCTCATTAGCGGCCGCATCGAGCGATACCAACCAGGACGAATACGAAGGGATGGTAAAAATCGCCAAAAAACACATAATCGACGGAGATATTTTTCAGGTGGTTTTAAGCCGGACGATAACCGAGCCCTGCCCTGATGAGCCGTTGGATGTTTATAAACGGCTAAGAGAATTGAATCCTTCACCGTATATGTTTTATCTCAATACGCAAAGTACTATATTAATGGGTTCCAGCCCGGAATTGAATCTGCGCGTCAGCGGCACAGAAAATCGCAGCGTGGAAATTCGTCCCATCGCCGGGACCAAGCCCAGAGGCCGGCTTGCTGGTGCAATTGATCCCGATACGGATTTTCGGTACGAGGCGGAACTTAAAATCGACCGCAAGGAATTGGCCGAACACATGATGCTTGTTGACCTGGCTCGCAATGACATCGCAAGAGTTGCCGAACCCGGCAGCAGGGTAGTGACCGAGCTTCTGACGGCTGAGAAATACGAATCGGTGCAGCATCTGGTCAGCAATGTCAAAGGCATACTCGCAAAAGACCTCGATGCCCTCAGCGCGTATCTTGCCACGATGAATATGGGGACATTGACCGGTGCCCCGAAGATCGAAGCGATGAAACTGATTCGTTTATTGGAAAAAACCAAGCGAGGCTACTATGGCGGGGCCGTCTGTTATCTGACGGTAGATGGTCAGTTCGATAGCTGCATTACTATAAGAAGCCTTCAGGTCAGGGGCCATACCGCTTATATCCGGGTGGGCGCGGGTATCGTACACGATAGTGTCCCCAAGACTGAATTTGAAGAGACCGAACATAAAGCCGGGTCGTGCCTGCGTGCGATTCGCGGAAAATAAATATATCAAAACAGGAAGATTCCAATGGAACAAGCAAATAGAAAAGTTTTGTTTATCGATAATTTCGATTCGTTCACGTACAATCTGGTTGATGATTTTTGCAAGCGCAACTGTCTGGCTAGAGTTTACCGGGCCGATACCGTACTTGAAGAGCTTAAACGCGTTGCCGACGAGTTTGATCCGGATTTACTTGTAATTTCACCGGGACCGGGGACGCCGGATTCGGCGGGTGTCTCGCTTGCGGCGGTTGATTATTTCAAAAACAGGCTGCCGATATTAGGTGTATGCCTGGGGCACCAGGTAATTGTTCAGCATTTTGGCGGCAGGATCGGTCATGCACCCAAGCCTATGCACGGCAAGCCCTCCCGTGTAACGCATAACGGCGAAGGTATTTTTGCCGGAATAGAAAATCCCTTGCAGGCTGGTCGCTATCACAGCCTTGTTGCCGTCGAGATGCCGGATTGTCTGGAAAAAACCGCAGAGTACGACGGTATTGTTATGGGAGTCCGACATAAAGAGCTTCCGGTATTCGGCGTACAATTTCACCCGGAAAGCATCCTGACTCCGGCCGGTGGAAAAATAATCGAAAACATTCTGCAAATTGCAGAAAAACAAAAACGAACTGTGAGGAACTAAAATGGCGACAATAATCGAATACATCAAGCCGTTATTAGAAGGAGAAAGCCTTAGCTTCGAGCAGGCAACAAGTTTACTGGATATTGTTTTTGAAGGCCAGGTACCGGAGCCGCAGATTGCGGCATTTCTGACCGCAATGCGGATTAAAGGATCTACGGCGCAGGAAATCGCCGGCTTAGCCAGGTCGTTGAGGTCTCATGCCGTGAAGGTCGAGTCCGGTATCGAGAACATGGTTGATGTTGTGGGGACAGGCGGAGCAGCGGTGAAAACCTTCAATGTCTCGACTGCCGCGGCGCTGGTCGCCGCCGGAGCGGGGGTATATGTAGCCAAGCACGGCAATCGTGCGATAACCAGTAAATGCGGTGCGGCGGATGTTCTTGAGCAGTTGGGTGTTAATGTGGCTCCGGGGCCGGAGGTTGTGGCTAAATGTATCAGGGAGGCTCGTGTCGGATTTATGTTTGCTCCGATGTACCATCCGGCAATGAAGTATGTCCAGCCGATACGCAAAAGCCTCGGATTTAGAACTGTTTTTAATATCCTGGGGCCTCTGGCGAATCCCGCCGGTGTGCCGGCTTTGGTTTTGGGGGTTGCCGAGGAAAGATTATTGGAAGTAATGGCTGAGGCATTAAAAATACTCGATACGCGTTTTGCTATGGTTGTTCATAGCAGCGGATTGGACGAGATGAGCATTGCAGGTCTTACAAAGATATTGGAGCTCAAAAACGGTCAAATTACAGACAAGGAAATTAACCCTGTGGATTTGGGTTTCGAACAGGCCGATATTAATTCTTTGAAAGTGGGCGATGCAAAAGCAAGCGCTAAGATAATAAGGGACATATTAACGGGACAAGAGAACGGGATGGGCAGGGATATTATTCTGCTCAATGCCGGTGCGGCAATTATCGCCGGTGGTTTGGCTGAAGATTTTGCCGATGCGATTGAATTGGCGAAAGCTTCAATTGACAATGGAAAAGCGTTGGATTGTTTGGAAAAATTAATTAAGATTTCAAATAGTTCGTAAATTAATTGTGTAAAAAAATAGGTATCAGATATCGATATGTTGGTAACGAAAGTTAAAATTTGCGGTATTACTAATCATCAGGATGCTGTTGCCGCGATAGATATGGGCGCGGACCTGTTGGGATTCAATTTCTATCTCAAGAGTCCTAGGTATCTCGTCCCGGAAAAGGCCGCCGAAATAGTTAATAAACTGCCCGGATTTATAGATATAGTCGGTGTTTTTGTAAATTCTTCGGTGGAGCAAATCCATGAGATTACGGAACTTTGTCAGCTGGATTGGGTACAGTTGCATGGAGACGAGGATCCGGCATTCTGTCGGTCTTTTCTTTCTCATGATGTCAAGACGATGAAAGCAATAAGGGTGAAAAAACCGGCGGATATAGAAAAAGCCGACAGTTTTTTTACGGATGCAGTTTTATTAGACGCCTTTGATCCTAAAAGGTACGGCGGTACTGGAGTGACTTTTGACTGGAATATTGTTGGCCACATGAACAAACGTGTCTTCTTAGCCGGAGGAATTCATCCCGGGAATGCGGCGTCGGCGATAAAGCTGGGTGTTTATGGAATCGACGTCTGCAGCGGAATCGAAGCCGAGCCGGGCAAAAAAGACCATAAAAAAATGAAGGAGCTTTTCACAAATATAAAACACTTGATAGGTTGAATTAGATATCGATATTCGGACTTATAATACGAACAGTTAAGGAAATAAATATGAAGTATAAAGGCAGATTCGGGGATTACGGCGGCTTTTATGTGCCGGAAGTTTTGATACCGGCGCTGGAGGAATTAGAAGAAGCGTTTTTTCATTATCACCATGACGAACAGTTTGTGAACGAGCTTGAGCAGCTTTCAAAGCATTATGCCGGCAGGCCGAGTCCTCTTTATTTTGCACAGAGGTTCAGTGAACATGTCGGTTTCAGGGTGTATCTCAAACGCGAAGACCTTCTGCACGGCGGAGCGCATAAGGTTAACAATACACTCGGCCAGGGTCTTCTGGCCAAATATATGGGTAAGACCAAGCTGATTGCCGAGACCGGTGCGGGCCAGCACGGCCTGGCAACGGCGATGATTGGCGCTTTGTTCGGCATGGAAACGAAGATTTTCATGGGTGTTACCGATATCGAACGGCAAAGTGTCAACGTGCATAAGATGAAACTTTGCGGCGCTGAGGTTGTCGGTGTCGAAGGAGGTACGGGGACATTGAAGGATGCAATCAACGATGCGCTTCGTTATTGGACGGCCCATGTCACCGATACGTTTTACCTGTTCGGCTCGGCCGCCGGGCCGCATCCGTATCCGACGATAGTGAAACATTTCCAAAGCTGTATCGGCGCGGAAGCGAGGCAGCAATGCCTTGACCAGATAGGCCGGTTGCCGGATATGGTTGTTGCCTGTGTCGGTGGCGGCAGCAATGCGATTGGTATATTTTCGGGTTTTTACGATGACAAGGATGTAAGGTTGATCGGTGTCGAAGCCGGCGGCAGAAGTGTGGCCGGCGGCAAACATGCCGCGACGCTTGTGGCCGGAAGGGTTGGGATTTTGCATGGAGCGAAATCTTATCTTCTGCAGGACAAGGAAGGCCAGGTTTATGACACTGAATCGGTAAGTGCCGGACTTGATTATGCCGCCGTGGGGCCGGAACATTGCATGCTGAAAGATACCGGCAGAGCCGAGTATTTTGCCGCTGAAGATGAAGAAGTGCTCGATGCTTTTGAGCTTCTGACCAGAAGCGAAGGTATTTTGCCCGCACTGGAAAGCTCACACGCTCTGGCATACGTGATGCAGCAAAAGGGCAAGCTGGATTCCGATACGATTGCAGTGGTGAATCTTTCCGGTCGTGGCGATAAAGATGTTTCAATAGTTGAGAAGCATCGTCCCATAGAACAATGAAAATGAATAATTGTGTCTGATTGTACAAAAACTACATAGGAAAATATTTTATGAAGACATATAAACAGGTTTTTTCCGAACTGGATAGAGCGGCATTAATACCTTTTTTTGTAGTAGGTGACCCCGATTTTGACACGAGTCTTGAAATTATCAAGGGGGCTATCGATGCCGGGGCAGATATTCTTGAGCTTGGTATTCCGTTTTCCGATCCGATAGCCGACGGGCCGACTATCCAGAAAGCCGATATTCGTGCCATAAAAAGTGGGATGAATGTGGCAAGAGCTTTGGAATTCATTAAGCAAATAAAAAATTATAAGGATATCCCGATTGGATTATTGATGTACTACAATCTTATTTACCAGTATGGAACCGGGAAATTCTTCGAAGATTTTCACAAGGCCGGCGTCAACAGTGTTTTGGTTGCCGATTTGAGTATTGATGATGGAGATGAAATTATAGGCTCTGCTGCTTCGGCGGGACTTGATACTGTTTTTATGGTAACTCCAAATACGGCTCCCGACCGTATAAAGCTGATTGTTTCCAAAACAACGGGATTTATATATACTGTCTCTGTATTGGGTGTTACCGGCAGCAGAGATAATCTCTCAGGTACAATCGAGGATTTAATAGGCGATTTAAAGAAGCTCACAAGTGTGCCTGTTTGCGTTGGTTTTGGGATAAGCAAACCGGAACATGCCGCGGCGGTTGCGCGAGCCGGTGCCGATGGGGTGATTATTGGTTCAAAAATCGTGGGTTTGATTGAGAAGAACTTGAACAATAAAACAGAGATGATAGTGGAAATTTCCGCGTTTTTAACTCAGGTTATGGATGCGATTTCAAGATAATCTTGACGGAAAAGACATATAAATCAGGCTCGATATAAGCTGTTTTTGGGCATTTATTCCTTTATTTATGGATTCTCGCAATAAAAGGCAATTCGACTACGTCTTTCCTTTTTATAATTTAAGATGCTTTTTTTCTAAGTCCAGCTCTTGGAAGGGCTTGGATTATGACCATTTAACTTGTTGTCGGGGTTGAGTTTATGAAAAAATTGGCTGTCTTAAACGTTGTTATTTTCGTATTTGCCATGGCGTTAACCTGGCCCGCATCCGGGCAATCTCAGGAACAAAGTGGACAAAAACAAGGGCAGATTGAAAATACGCGGCGGGAATGGGAGAATATGTCGGCGGCCGAAAGAGAAAAACTCCGTTCGGCGGCACGTAGCAGTGCTGTTTTCAGAGGCTCGGGCCTGCAAGAGCAGCTTCAGATTATAGAAGCGATTGAAAAGCAGGTTGCACAGCTTAAAACTGCCGTTGAAAGCTTAATCCAAACAAGGAATTTAATGCAAAATGCAACTGAAGACGAACGACCTAAATATAGAAAAAACATAACTGGAGCAACTCAAACACGACAGCAGGCTATTTCTACGATAGAGCAACATCTTGAAAAACTAAGGTTTTCAGACCAGCAAAGGAAGTTACCTGATACTCAGGTGGATATAAAGGAATTACAGGAAATTCACAAGTTGGCGGTAAAGGAAAAGGCAACTGAAACTGCCAAAAAGCTCGAGGCCTTTATTGCGAAGTATCAACAGAAACAATCACAAACGCAAACTATTAGGCCGCTGCCGCCTGAAGACCAAACCGACAGGGCAAGAGGTTTACGGCAATGATAGTCTAACGTTCAGGGAGCTCGATAAGTCGCAGAAGGTTGATATCAGATATCTTAAATATGTGCAGGTTCTGATGAAAAATTGATAATAGACACTTCCTGCAGAACCGGAAGGCAGGTGTTAATAGCTAATTTTCATAGTGGGAATTAGTCGTGGCAAATTGTTTAACATATTTTTGGAGGTAAGTATTATGAAAAAGTTTCAAATTTCAGCCATCGCTATTTTGGTCATCCTGGCAGTAACTCTCGGTTTGTATGCTCAGCCTGGAGGTGGTGCGGGTGCTGGAGCCCGAGGTGGGCAACGCGGCGGTATGGGTATGCGTGGCTTTGGTCGGGCTATGTATTTTTTAAGGGCCGAAACAGCAGAACCTGCAATTGCAGCTATCGAAGCCCAACTGAAAAAGCTTAAAGAAGTCATAGCAGCTCAGCCCGATTTCGGTGGTTTCCAGGATATGTCCGAAGAAGAAAGGACGAAAATGAGGGAAGATATGCAGAAAAGAAGCGAAACCATCGGCACAGCGATGACAACCATTGAGAATCAAGTTATGGTTCTGAAAGGCGGGAGAAATCTCCAGATGGCGCTGCAGGAAGAAACAGATGCGCTTCAGGCGATTGCGGATTCGGCAGAAAAAGAGAAGGCTACAGCAACAGCTAAAATGGTTCAGGAGCTAATCGCCAAAAAGACAAAAGCTCTCGAAGACAATATGGAAAAACTCGGGATCAGAGGTATGCGAGGCGGCCGTATGGGTGGCGGCGGTTTTGGCGGCCAGAGAGGTGAAGGTGGCCAGAGACGAGGCGGCGGACAGCAGTAAGCTCCTAAGCAATTACACAGAAGGTTCGGCAGTACCCGGTTTTAAAGGAGGCACATATCCATATCGCAATCGAGATATGTGCCTCTGAAAGAGTGAAATAACAATCAGATATCATTATTCTGCAATAGAGGGTAAATTTTTTACTATCTCAAAATGTAGATAAAGGGATTCTGTTTAAAACTAATTTTCAAAGTGGGAATTAGTTCTAATGTTGTTCTATGTTTTTGGGAGATCATGATTATGAAGAGGTATTTATTTTCGACCATTGCCGTATTGACCGTTCTATTACTAACTATGAGTGTGTATGCTCAGGGGCAGACCGGTGGCGGAGAAGGTCGAGGCGGCGGTCGCGGAACCGGAATGCGGGGAGGCAGAGGCACCCAACAACTGCAGGATGCGATTGCGGCGATTGAAGCCCAGATAGCAGAACTGAAAAAGAGTGTCGAAGCTCAGGCTGCGATGTCTCGCAGTGGTAGAGGCGGACAAGAGGGGCAAACGCTCTCTGAGGAAGAAAGAGCCAAAATGAGAGAACAAAGGACGCAATTGCGAGAGCAGCAGCAAGCAGCCGCTGCAGTGATAGAACAGCAGGTTTTGATACTCAAAGGCAATCAAGTCCAGGTCGAACACCAGGCAGAAATTGAAGAGCTTCAGGCGATTGCGGATTCTGCGACTAAAGAAAAAGCAACAGCAACGGCTAAAATGGTTCAGGATATTATTGCCAAGCGAACTAAAACGTTTGAGGATATGGTAGAAAAACTTGGAATCCGGCTCAGACGAGGCCGTGGTCAAGGCGGAGGTGGCGGTGGACAAAGACAAGGCGGCCAAAGACGTAGCGGGCAACAATAGTTTAATGAATATTGGAAAGAAGACCGACAGAAGCGGCAAAAAATCATATTAACGCCGAAGAAGTTAGATATTTGCTTTTAATAACGCTTATATCGAAAATTTAACGTATATCGAAGATTTTCCTGCAATAAATGTGGTTTTATGGGCGTTTTTAATGAAACAGGAGTTGATTTCTACAGTGGAAGTCAGCAGGAATTGTATTTAACAGTATGTTTTGGAGGTCAATATTATGAAGAGGTATATATTTGGAACCGTCGCTGTGCTGGTGGCTTTGACCTTGGTTTGGTCGGCATTCGGTCAGCCTGCAGGTGGAGGTGGTGGATTTGGTCAGGGAGGCGGCCAAGGCAGGGGCGGATTCGGGCAGATGCAGGGGATGCGCGGAATGGGGCGAGCCAGGCAGCGTCCGAGCCGTGAGGAACGACTTGCCGCAATTAAAACCCTTGAAACTCAGATTGCCGCACTCAAGAAGGAAATTGAAAAAGCACCTGCTACAGACCCGAATGTTGCCAATTTAGAAGGCGATGCGCGAACCACGTTTATGGCACAGTACACTGAAGAAAGTAACGCTGTTAATGCTATTCAACAAACACTGGCCACTATAACTGGTCGCGGTGCCCGAGGTGGTAGGAGTGCCTTTGGAATGTTTGGAGGCGGAGCTGATACCCTTTCGGAGCTTCGTGTTCTTGCAAATAAGGAGAAGGCTACTAAAACTGTAGCTCGACTCGATGAGCTTATTCAGGAAGAGCAGACAAGAGCTAACAGACGAGGACAAATGGGCGATCGGCAAGGCGGCCAGGGTCAAAGACAACGCGGCCAAAGAAACCAGCAGCAATAAACGATTTAAGTTCATTTAAAACTCTCAATAAAAACATATATAGTAGGCAGAGGCTCTCCTTGCTAATGTGTCTTTCTTGAAAGATGCATTAGCAGGGCGGAGCCTTTTGTCTTTTTTGGCATCATTGTTTTTTCAATCGATAATAAATTGATATATTTGACAATGAAGTGTAAGGGCTGTAAAGTACGAGAAGATCCGGTAAATATCTGGTTCGGGATTTTTTTATATAACAAATATTTTTTCCGTTGAGTGGCTGATGCATTGATTACAAGGGATATTGAATTGACGTTGTTGATGTTTGACTTGGTCATAATTGTTTAAATCGGTGTGATTCGGAACTGTTAGGAGATATACAATGAAGAAGGTAGTTAACTGGATATGTATGGCTCTTATATTTATTCTTTTGGGTTGTCATTCGCATCAATCAGTCCGGGCGGAGAAGGCAGGCTCGAAATATACTCCCGATTGGGAATCTCTTAAGAATCACGAACCGGCGCCGGAATGGTTTCGTGACGCCAAATTTGGAATATATTTTCATTGGGGCGTTTATTCGGTGCCTGCTTTTGGCAGTGAGTGGTATCCTCGTAATATGTACAACAAAAGCGGCCAGGCCAGGCGCCCGGGTCCGAGCAGTGAATGCCGGCACCACACCGAGACGTGGGGGGATCCGGGTGAGTTTGGTTATCCCGATTTTGTGCCGATGTTTAAAGCCGAGAAGTTCGACGCCGACCAATGGGCCGAGCTTTTCGTTAAAGCCGGTGCCAAATTTGCCGGACCTGTCGCCGAGCATCACGATGGTTATGCGATGTGGGATAGTGAACTGACTACATGGAATGCGGCTGATACCGGGCCAAAGCGTGATATAACGGGTGAGTTAGCCGAGGCGATTAAGAGCCGTGGCATGAAGTTCGTCACAACTTTTCATCATGCCAGAAATAATCTGTGGCAGAAAAAAACAGAAGCGGCGACCTTGAATGGACAGGCCACTATCAGTTTGTTCAAAGAGATTTTCCGGCTTTGCTTGAAGATACTGAGAATGCAATTCTTTACGGTTATATGCCGCGGGAAAAGTTCCTGGATATATGGAAAGGGAAACTGATTGAAGTGATTGACAAATATCAGCCGGATCTGATGTGGTTTGACGCCTGGCTGGATGAGATACCTGACCGGACCAAAATGGAATATCTTGCGCACTACTTCAACCGGGCCGACGAGTGGGGCAGGGAAGTTGTAGTGACTTATAAAGGGGAAGATCTGCCTCGCGAGGTCGCTATGGAGGATTATGAAAAGGGCCGCGCCGACAGTCTGACGGATTTTGTCTGGTTGACTGATGATACAATCAGTAAAGGGAGCTGGTGTTATACCGGTGACCTGGAGATTAAAAGTACGGCCGAAGTGCTTCGGACCTTTATCGATATTGTAAGTAAGAATGGCCAGTTACTGCTCAACATTTCGCCGAAGGCGGACGGAACTATTCCGGAGAATCAGAAAGAGGTGCTGCTTGAAATGGGACAATGGCTCTCGAAGTACGGCGAATCTATTTACGGCACTCGTCCTTTTGTTCAGTATGGGGAAGGCCCGACCCAAATGCAGAAGGGCGGAGGTTTCGCCAGAATGAAGGGTGTCTATGGTTCGGAAGATATTCGATATACGCGCAAGGGAAATACTGTATATGCAATTATTCTTGGCTGGCCCGGCGAAAATAGAAATATCACGATGAAAGTGTTTGGGCCGGACGGGAATGCTCAGGACATAAAGGTAACCGAAGTGTCGATGCTTGGTTCGAATGAGAAAATTAGATGGGAACAGGGAGAGTCGGGCCTTATGGTTACGACACCGAGTCGCGAAGTGGATGAACTTGCCGTTGTTTTCAAACTTGGTACTTCCGGCTAATCGAACAAGATATCAATAGTCTCAACTTTTATTAATGACAACTTTTAAACCTGCGGAGGTTCTTTTGTCGGTTTAGATTCCCGTTTGAAAAAGTCTTTGAATTTCATCGTCGGATAGAACTCTGCTATAAATTCTGACCTGATCGATGATTCCGTAAAAATATTGAATATCTCTTTTATGATTTTTCCCTATGTATGTTATCCAGTCACCTACATTGTATTCTATCGATGCTTGAGCAAGAAATTCTCCATCCATATAAACATCGGCGCTGCTTCTATTTTCATAGACGGCACAGACAAAATGCCAATTGCCGTCTGTGACATCTACGTCAATAAGAACGTTGTTCCACCGGTAATTGCCTATGCTGCCACCGACCATTAATTTATTTTCTTTAACACCCAAATAGCATCCTCTGTCGTTTTCATAATTACCGGTATCCAAAATTTGCCCGATGCCATCCATTTCTGTTTTTATCCACGCACATCTTGTGTGGTTAATTGGAATTCTGCCGGAAACGGAGCTGATATCAATATAGTCATAATATCCGTCGAAAGAATAAGCGCTATTTATATTATCGTGCTTATCACTTGTTAATTCGGCACCGTATATGTCTCCATGATGGTTGTTTCCGCTTTCATCATCAGCGTTACCGTTGAATGGAAAATAAGCTACCAATCCGTTATCTAAAGTAGATAATTCGTTTTGGGCAAACGACCAGCGAAGAATATTGTGTATCTCGGTTATATGCCATGTGGAAGCAGTAAAACCAACGAATGCGGTCCCATCCGTGAGAGATAAGGTGTTCTCCAGGTCGATGGCAATAGTCATCGCTGGTTCCTGTAAATTATCTATAAAAATGCTGAGTTCGCCGCATGTATAAACGATCTTTGCTGTGTGAGTATAACCATCGGAGATAAAGGGGATAGAATCGGATGATCCAAAAGAATATTCATGTCCCGGGCTGTTTTGCTCTGTTCCCCGAGTCTGTATACTAATATGGTTCGAATTCTCGTACGACCAGGTGCGTTGAGTATCGAACTCGATCGCGATAGAATTAGGGATATCGTAACCTAAGTAATAAGCGGGAGTACCAAGAGCCACCAAACCTGAATTCTGAATGACGAATGCGAATCCCTCCGCTCCATCCTGGCCAATCTGGAAATCGAACGCCGTTTCAAAACCTTCCTGAATATAAACTGGTAGAGGATACCAGGCACCTCCTGCTATTGAAGGTTGGGCTTGAGTCAATCGCAGACATTCATCTTCCAGTGTGGCGTTTCCACGAAACACAAGGGAAGTTGGATCACCGAATGAGGTGAAATCAAATACTTTCACGCACGTGGAATCACAATTTTCTGGACCTCCTGTGATACCCATATCATTTTTCGTCTCTCCTTTGCCCGGGGGTAAACAGGCATCGTTCATGCTAACAGCGGGATTGCCCGAGTCAATGCATGGTGAGTTGTCCTGGATTTCATAAGTATATAAATCAAGAAGAGGATCAGCGACTATATTACCTGTGCCGGAGCGAACCTGCTGAAGACAGGAGTAACTAACGTTCGGGGCAGAATCCGATCGAATTCCATCAGGACTGTTCTGCCAGATGACAGATGAATCTATGTTAACAATATTATCGTCTTCTAAATAAATACCGGCACCAGTTTCCTCAGAGATGGAGCTGTTCAGAGTGAAGGTACAGTTTTTAATTGTTCCGTCGCCCTTAGATGTAAAATACATGGCGCCACCGTTATAAAAGGCACTATTGCCTGTAAATAGCGTTCCCAGCAGAGTTACTTTGGAATTATCTGTTATTGCTATACCACCCCCGTTTCTTTGCGATGTATTTCCATGAAATGCACATCGAATGAGTCTGCCGGTGGCATTTTCCGTAAAATAGACACCACCGCCTTCGCAGGGCTGACCTGGGTCATAAACATGGTTGTTACGGAATTCACACTGTCGGAGAATACTTTGACTATCTCCACAAGCATATATACTTCCGCCAAGGTATCTTGCTGTATTCTGGACGAACAAACAATCTGCCGCGGTTAAAATCCCGCAGCTTTCACAAACCAGGCCGCCGCCCTTGCCGCCTTTATTAGGCGTGAGGGGATCGCCCGGACAGTTGTTCAGTATCATATAAGTGCCATTCATGTTGATTGAGGAATAAATATCCACGAATATACCACCACCGGAGTCGGAAGCCGTGTTCTCATCGATAATAGTGTTTTCCATATCCACATTACTCATAGGAGCACAGAAAACTCCCCCACCTTGACCATAAACTGAATTTTGTCGAATTACACAGTTGGAGATTCTAACTTTGAAGTATGTGTCGTAAGTTCCGCCGCAGTATATCCCTCCGCCGCAGCCGTCATACGTTTCGTTGCCCGGACAAATATTGTTTTCTATTGTGCAGTTCTGAATAGTCACCGGATTTGTCTCGTCCGGTCCTGCAAAGACACAAATTCCCCCACCATCCATATTATTCATACCTTCCGAGCCTGAGCCGTCTGTAATTCTAAGATTTTGCAAGCTTACGCCGCCGGTTCCAATCAGTACAACGGTATGTTCACCGTCACCTTTAAAATGCGTTGTGTCCTGAGAATCGCCTGTGAGTGTGATTGAATTTAATATTTGCAGCGGAAAGCTCTCGCCCGTAGCTGTTGAATAGGTTCCCGGTGCGATATGGATGATGTCACCATTGTTTACGGCGTCGATTGCCGCGGTGATTGTTGAATAATGGTCGGGCACCCTGTATTCGGCGGCATAGCCACTTGCACAGACAGACAAAATAATCAACAATATAATAGAATCATTTGACGGTGTGCTTGTTTTTGGTGGACTTTTGTATTGATTCATGTTTTACCTCCACTGCTCGCTGAATTATTGTATGATATATTTTTCTCTTAGGCCGGCTGTAATGCGAATTATCATGCAGGCTTCAGGACGAAAAGACCGACGTTCCATACTTACGTTTTTTGTGAAAGATCCCTGGATGCTTTATTATATAATAATACCAGAATCATCTCTCGAATGCAACAATTATCGATAAGATCCTAAGCAGTCACATATCAAATTCGGATTGCCTATGAATAAATCAAAAATCTATCTTAAAGCTTATGAAAAACTGTGTTATCAATGCTAATATCAGGAAAAATTAGAGATTAAGAAATAACCTACTAAATAGATTTGCTATAAATCATGGTTATTCCGTGGAAGTCTCTGGTTACTCAAAAGATATCATCTGAATCAATGTCTCGATTATGAATTTGCAAAATCTAAAAATGTCTGATGCAAAAGCCTAAGACGGTTTTTTCTTCAAGAACATCATTTGAATAATTAAATTGCCTGTATATTTTCGGCAGATTCCTCTGACCGGCAAATGTTCAAATTTGTCTGAAAATGAGTGCTGTTATAGATGTTTTCGTTCATGGTATTTTCTACATACTACATTTCTTGTGGTCATATCCCTTTTATATACATATACTTATGTGCAGTAATAGTTTTTGTCAAAAATTTAGAAAAATGTTGATTTATTTAAACGGATGTTTTAAACTAATGTATAAAACATGTGTTTGCGAAATGTGGAATAATGAAGCCAAATAATAATAAAATTGATATTAGTACTGATAAAGGCGTTCAGGAACGGTTGCTTGATGCGGCGGAGGAGCTTTTTTGTGAACGTGGTTTTAAAGGCACGAGCATTCGTGATATTGCCGCTTCCGCCGGATGTAATATTGCCTCGGTTAATTATTACTTTGGCGGCAAAAATAATTTGTACATCGAGGTTTGGCGTCGTCATTTGATTCCGATGAGGGATGCCAGAATCGCGAGCATCGAAAGGGTAATGTCAAAAAATGGTAGGATCGAACTTGAGGACTTGCTTAAATCCTTTGCCGACACTTTTGTAGGTTCGATGGTGGATCCGGATAAGGCTTCACGATTGAGCAAACTTATGGCCAGGGAATATATTGATAGACATTTACCGGCCAGCATATTTGTCGATGAGGTTATGACTCCAACTATGGATGCAATGCGGGCGGCAATAATTAAGACATGTCCGGATTTGGATGAATCCAAGGTCTTGATGGTTATATTTTCTCTCATAGGACAGCTCGTACATTTAGTCCATGTAAGCGCGATATTCGAACAGGGGGAAGAAAATTTGGATTTGCCGGTTTTGGATACATCTGAGGCTATTGAACATATTGTAAAATTCTCGATTGCAGGAATTAGAGCATATTCAAAGGGATAAATACAATGAAAAGAAAATTGTTTTATATCTGTTGGTTTTATTTGTTTTTGGGTTGTTTGGTGTTTAACGGATGTATGGTAGGGCCGGATTATTCCAGACCCGAGACTGCGGCGGAAACTTCCGATGGTTTTTATTATGCAGGAGAGCACGATGAGGATGTTAATGATTTTACACCTATAGATAGATGGTGGGAAAGTTTCGGAGATCCGGTTACTGCCCAAATGGTTCGTGAAGCACTTGAAAACAATTATGACCTTAAAGCTGCTGCGGCGAGAGTAATGCAGTCTCAGGCGGTGCTTGCTGAAACACGCGGCTTGCAGTGGCCGGATGTATCTTACAATCTGAACCGGGATAGGAGTAAGCGTTCTTTTAACTTCGGAGGTTTTGCAGGGGGAGGCAGATTCACTGTCATGAGCACAACCTGGTCCCATGATATTACGGCAAGCTACATACTGGATTTCTTCGGTAAGCTCAGGCGTTCGGAGCAGGCTGCATGGGCGGATCTACTTGCCGCCGAGACGAATGAGCAGGTTTTGATTAACTCGATAATTGCATCCGTAGTCAACGCCAGGATAAATATAGCGATTCTTCAGCGTCGGTTGGCAATAGCACGTGCAAATACGGAAAGTAGGCAAAAAACCCTGGAGACAGTCGAACGACGCTATGCGAAAGGGCTTGTCGGGCCAGTGGATATCAGGCTGGCTCGTGAAAATCTGGCCGCATCGAAAGCTCTTGAGCCTTCTATTGAACTGTCGTTGATTACGGCTCGTCATGCTCTTGATGTTCTTTTAGCGCATCGGCCCGGTTCTTCTGATGATTTGCCCGAAACATTATCAGATTTGCCGGAATTGGGGAAGGTTCCGATTGGACTGCCGGCATCACTTCTTGACAGACGTCCGGATGTAAAAGCCGCCGAATTTACCCTGCGAGCGGCAAATGAGCGAATTGGTGTAAGTATCGCTCAGCTTTTTCCCGACCTGGCCTTGACCGGCAGTTTCGGCTATTCCGGCGATACTATGGAGGAAATTTTTCAGTATGATTACACAGAGATGTATGCGGCGATATTTAATCTTACCCAGCCTATTTTCAAAGGTGGACAGATTCAGGCCCAGATTAATGCCGCAAAGGCACGTTACCAGGAACAAGCGGCTAATTATGCCGGTATTGTGCTCAATGCGCTCAGGGAGGTCGAGGATGCTTTGATTACCGAGCAAATGCTACAAACTCAGCTTGAACAGTCACAAATTCGGTTGACTGAGGCGAAAGCTGCGGAAAGTCTGTCTAAACAGCGATACCAAAGCGGTGTTGAGGGAATTCTTGCAGTTCTCGAATCAGAACGTCGAAGTAGAGCGGCGGAAGAAGAGCTGATCGTACTCAAGGGCCAGATTTGGACATCACGGGTAAATCTGTATCTGGCTTTAGGCGGTGATTGGGATGAACAGGAAAATGAAATTATGGTAGTGGGAAAAGATGACAAAAAATAGAACAAAAGATATAGTGGAGAACGACCAACCTCGAAAGTCTCGGGGAAAATCCCATAGTATTTTGCATGCGTTGTTTGCTGTGATTATTATATTACTGGGTATTTGTGCGGCGGTTATTTTGGTCAAATACAAAAAACAGCCCGAACGCGTTGAGTTTGAAATACAGGCTCCTTTGGTTAAAATTGAACAAGTACGCATCAGAGATATTCCGATGGTCATTCAAGGTTACGGCACGGTCAATCCGAAAGTAGAAGTTGACATAATTCCGGAAGTCTCCGGCAAGGTAATATTCGTTCATCCGGAGCTTAAAGTGGGTGGCTTTATCCGTCGTAATGAAAACATTTTGCAAATAGATCCCCGCGATTACGAGTTGGCTGTTAGGCAGGCGGAGGCCGGTGTGGCGGATACTAATGTATTGCTCGAAACGGAGGAGGCCGAAGCGCAGGTTGCCCGGAAAGAATGGAGGGATTTGCATCCTGGCACGGAGCCGAGTTCCACACTTGTTCTGCGTGAGCCGCAGATTCGTAAGGCAAAAGCAGCGCTTGATTCGGCAGAAGCCCAATTAGCAACAGCGAAATTGCGACTCGATAGAACTAATATATCTCTGCCGTTCGATATCATGGTTGCCAGTGAAAGTGTAGATATGGGACAATATGTTGTGGCAGGTCAGTCTTTGGCGAGTGCTTTTGGAACCAAAGCCGTGGAAATTGTCGTGCCGCTTCAGGATGATGATCTTGCATGGTTCGATGCGTTCGGAAATTCGATATTGGCCGATGGCGGCAATAGTTCCAATGAAAAAACAGTAGCTACAATAAAAGCCGATTTTGCCGGAACCGAGCACGTCTGGAAAGGTTATGTTGTTCGTACCACAGGACAGGTTGACAGAAGTTCCCGGATGATTTCCGTTATAGTTGACGTGCCCGATCCGTTCGATGTCTCAAAAGGTGGTCCGCCGCTGTTGCCGGGACTCTTTGTCGAAGTTTCCATCCATGGCAAAACACTTAATAACGTAGCGGCGATTCCTCGTGATGCAATGAGAGAAGGTAATAAGGTGTGGCTCGTTGAAGATAATGTTCTTCGTATTCAATTCGTCGATGTCATCCGCGCGGATAAGGATTTTGCCTATATAGCTTCCGGCATCGATGATAAGGCGAATGTAGTTACGAGCTCTATGGATGTGGCGGTTGACGGAATGAAAATTCGGACTGAAGCTGTTTTGACTATGGACGATGAGCAGATGAAGCAGGATAGTTCCAATCCTTTTTCTCCGGAGGAAAAGTAAGTGAAAGACTCTGAAAAAAAAGGCATTCTCGGGTGGTTCGCTTCAAACCATGTCGCGGCAAATCTGCTGATGCTTATTATTATCGTTGCCGGATTGCTTTCTATTTTTTCCGCAAAGCTCGAAGTATTTCCGGAGCTGAGCCTCGATATGTTGACTATTACGGTGCCCTATCTTGGAGCTTCACCGGAGGATGTGGAGGAAGGAGTATGCCTTCGCGTCGAGGAGTCTATTGCCGCGGTTGACGGAATCAAAAGAGTTACATCGACCGCCGGCGAAGGGGCGGGCGTGACATTGGTCGAGGTCGAAGAATACGCAGATGCCACGGAAGTTCTTGACGATGTAAAAGCTGAGGTCGATACGATCATTACATTTCCGGAGGAGACCGAGAAACCGGTGATTTCGGAAATTAAAACACGTCATCAGGTCATCACGGTCGTTGTTTTTGGCGACGTCCCTGAAAAAACTCTCAGAGTACTGGCGGAGCAGGTACGTGATGATTTGACGGCCATGCCGAATATAAGTCAGGTTGGCATTGCCGGGGTGAGGCCTTATGAAATATCGATTGAGGTTTCCGAAGAGAATCTGCAGCGTTATAATCTGACTTTCGACCAGGTCACAAGGGCTGTGAGAAATTCCTCGCTTGATACTCCCGCCGGTTCGGTCAAGACATCCGGCGGAGAGATTCTGGTTCGTACCAAGGGCCAGAAATACTATGGTTCCGAATTTGAAGAAATAGTAGTTCTAACAAGGAATGATGGAACAGCAGTAAGACTCAGTGATATTGCAACTGTTAAAGATGATTTTGAAGACGTTGATTTATATGCCAAATTCGACGGCAGGCGAGCCGCTTTAATACAGGTTACACGTATCGGAGAGCAGGATGCTCTGGATATAGAAAAGGCTGTAAAAAAGTATGTCAAACGCAAGCAGGATTCTCTGCCGAAAGGGGTGTCTCTTGGGTTGTGGGAGGATGATACCGAGGTTCTCAAGGCGAGGGTGAGCCTTTTAACAAGGAATGCTTACATCGGTTTAATCCTTGTGTTTTTCACTTTGACGTTGTTTCTTAATATGCGTCTTGCTTTCTGGACCACAATGGGCATACCAATTTCTTTTTTGGGGGCCTTTTATATAATACCCCACTTCGATGTCTCCGTAAATATGATAAGCCTTTTCGCGTTTATCATGTCACTCGGTCTTGTTGTTGATGATGCGATTGTTATCGGAGAGAATATTTTTGCTTATCGTGAGCAGGGATTTGGCAGGACCGAGGCGGCGATAAAAGGTGTCCGGGAAATGGCCATGCCGGTAATATTGGCCGTTTTGACGACGATGTTTGCCTTTTTGCCGCTTGCCTATACCCTCGGGATTATGGGTAAGGTCCTTCGCCAGTTGCCGATAGTGGTTATTGGTGTTCTCGGGACTTCCCTGGTCGAAGCGTTGCTTATACTGCCCGCACATTTGTCTGGCAAAAGGTCCTGGAACAAATTTATCCTTGTCAGTTTCACGGACAAAATCAATAAGGTAACGCATAGGATACTGGATTGGTTTGTACAGGGACCGTTTGCTAATTTTGTAGGCAAGGCGGTCAGGTGGCGATATGTAACATTAGCCTCGGGGCTGGCGATATTTCTTGTCACTATCGGTGTTATTGCCGGCGGATATATAAAATTCGTATTTTTCGATGCGGTCGAAGCGGACAACATGATCGCGATGTTAAACATGCCGCTCGGGACACCTGTGGAGCAGACTCGGGAGATTATTGACGGCATAGAGCGTGCGGCATTTCAGGCAATCGAGGAGTTTGACGAGAAGCGTCCCGGCAAACCGTCGCTTCTCAAACATATTTCAACTACCGTAGGAGCACAGCCGACAACGGCACGTGGAGGCCCCGTTACCGTCAGCGGCGGCACAGGCGGGCAGTCGCATTTGGCCGAAGTGAATGTGGAACTGCTCGGCGCCGAAGAGCGCGATGTATCAAGCGTAGCCATTAGAAACCGTTGGCGAGAATTAGTCGGGGAAATTCCGGGCGTTTCGTCACTGACGTTCGTTTCCGAATTGGTCAGCACGGGAAATCCGATAGATATAGAATTGTCTCATACCGATTACGATGTGCTTCTGCCGGCCTCGGAAAGACTCAAGAGCATACTGCGTGACTACGCGGGCGTCAGCGATATTGCGGATGATTTCGAGCCCGGCAAGGATGAGCTGAAGCTAAAGTTGAAAGAGACGGGACGTACTCTCGGCCTGACACTTTCGGACCTGGCCGGACAGATTAGGCAGGGCTTTTATGGTGACGAGGCACAGCGCATTCAACGCGGTCGTGACGATATTCGCGTAATGGTTCGATATCCTGAAAGCCAGCGAAGAAGTCTGGCTGATATTGAAAATATGAGAATTCGGTTGCCGGACGGGACGCAGATTCCATTCAAGGCGGTTGCCGAGGTTCAGTATGGAAGAGGATATTCGACTATAATGCGGGTTGACCGCAGACGTGTTGTGAACGTCTCGGCAGATGTCGATGAATCTGTCGCCAATTCAAAGCAGATTAACAGCGAATTGGCCGGGGGCAAGCTGCCGGAGCTTATGAGCGAATTTCCGGGATTGAAGTACAGATTCGGAGGAGAACAGCGTGAAATGCAGGAATCGCTCAGCAGCCTCATACCAAATTTCGGAATTGCATTAATGGCGATTTTCGCCTTATTGGCCGTCCAGTTCAGAAGCTATTCACAGCCGTTAATAGTTATGTCCGCGATTCCGTTTGGTATTGTAGGAGCCACGCTCGGGCATCTTCTGATGGGTTTTAATCTGGGAATACTTTCGTTGTTTGGAATTGTCGCTTTATCCGGCGTAGTTGTAAACGATTCGCTTATAATGATCGACCTTATCAATCGAGAGCGCGACAGCGGCATTGAGTTAAAACAGGTGTTGCGTGACTGTGCAACGCGCAGATTTCGCCCTATCATGCTGACGACTTTGACCACTTTTTGCGGTTTGCTACCGATGATTATGGAAAAAAGCCTTCAGGCACGGTTTCTTATACCAATGGCAATAAGCCTGGCATTCGGTGTAATGTTTGCTACCTGTATAACATTAGTACTTGTGCCTTCGTTATATATGATTCTTGAAGATTTCAAAGCTCGAATATTTGTTGCCGCTTAATTCGATTAAATTTCGCCCTTTTTTGTTCTTTGACGGCGATAAAAGAGAAAAGTTTTATATTTTTTCGTGCATAATCACCTCGATGAGCGTATAATATATTGATACTTAAAAGCGAAAAATGTAAAAGGATTTTTATCAGGCGCCGTTTTAGGGGGAAAAATTATGACGACGATAAAATACGAGCCTAAAGTCGAAGTTGTATCAGACCCCGATAGATTTGCACAAAGAAGTGTGGAAATTTTTATAACAGACGCAGAAAAAGCGATAGAGACGAAAAATATCTTTTATGTGGCGCTTTCGGGGGGGAACACACCCAAACATTTTTTTGAGATGCTTGGCGAACAACCTCGGGCAAGGAATCTGCCGTGGAATAAAATTCACTTGTTTTGGGTTGACGAACGATATGTCCCGCCGGTTTCGCCGCAAAGTAATTATAAGCTTGCCGCCGATACTTTCTTGAGTAAAGTGGCCGTTCCGCAGAACAATATTCATCGTATTCCGACCGAATATTGTGATTTCCATGTTGCGGCTCAAAAGTACGAAGAGACAATTCGGAATGTTTTCAACCTCGAACAAAGCGGTACTCCTGAATTTGATTTGATTGTGCTTGGAATGGGCGCCGACGGACATACCGGCTCATTATTCCCGAATTCGTATGCTGCTTTTGATACTGAAGATTTGGCGTGTGTCGTTTATGTTTTGGACGACAAGCTGAACAGAATTACTTTAACGCATCCGGTGTTATGTGCGGCATCTCATTTGGTTGTATTAGTGAGCGGCAAGGAAAAGGCTGCTATCCTGAAGGAAGTTTTAAGCAGCGAACCGGATGAGGTTCGTTATCCTATTCATGCGATTTGGCCGATTCTTGACAAGGTCACCTGGCTTGTTGACAGCGAAGCGGCACAATCTCTACGATAGTGCCAAGAATCTTTAACCGATTGTAAATGAAAAGCTTGTTTTTTATTGCTATGGAATTTAATCGGGGATAATAAGTTTCATTCCGGGTTGCAATTTGTTGGGATCTTTTATTACATCCCGGTTGGCATCGACTATTTTATGCCAGTTGTTTGATGAGCCGTAGTACTGCCTTGAAATGACGGAAAGATTCTGGTTCTTCCGGACGATATGAAATCTTTGCGTTTTTATCTTTTCGGTTTGCATGTATTGCAGGCCGTCCGTCGGTTCGGAATTTTCCTCGACCGTCGTTAACTGTTCGTTCTCTGTATTGGGAATATCAGGCATATCCGGCATCGGCTCGTTTTGTGCCGAATCGATTAAAGCGGATTCGTTTTCCTGAAGTTCGGTATATATGGGCTGAATCGGCGGATTTTCCGGCGTAATTCCATTTAAAACATCGTCGTCTGTAGCGGCGGTTTCATCCCGTGCCGTGACATTTTGAAGATGGATTATTCTTGCCGTGGGATTCAGACGCGGATCGGTGGCAAGTTTAAAAACTACTATACCTACCAGTAGCAGGCCTAAAATCAGACCTATTTTTAAATCTTTTTGCACCATCTTGCGGCGTTTTTATTTGTTTTTGTTTTGTTGAATTTTAGTCCCTATTAACAATATAGGAGCGGCTATTGCTATAGATGAATACGTTCCTACGATAATGCCGAAACCGATTGCGAAGTTAAAGCCTCTCAGGCCCGGTCCTCCAAAAATGTACATTATAAAGACGACGATAAATGTCGTGAATGATGTTAAGATTGTCCTTGAGATAGTTTGATTGATACTGTCGGTAATCGTTTGCGGATTAAGCTGCTGGGCTTTGCCGCGGTTTTCGCGAATACGGTCGAAAACAACGATTGTGTCGTTGAGGGAGTAACCGATTAAAGTCAGGAACGCGGCTATAATTGCAAGATCTATTTTGAAATCTCCGATGAAAAGTTTTTCCCCGATAGGTGTTGACGCAATGTATGTGCACGCCGTTACAGCGCCGAACGTAATACAGACATCATGTATCAGGGCGATTATTGCCGCGACTCCGTACCTCACGTTGCCGAACCGAATCCAGATATAAGTTACGATTGCAAACAGAGACAATAAGATCGCTATCATTGCTCTTGTCTTTTGTTCCGAACCGACCAAAGGATCAAATTGCCTGACACGCGGCAAAGAGGTTTCGAATTCGGTTGCCGCCAGTATTTTGGCTTTTTCGTTATTAACGAAGTTTGTCCATTCCTTTTCTTGTTCTTTGGTATTTCGAATATTCTCACGGGGTATGCTGACATAAACGAATGAATTAACGGGCTGATTTACATCTATATTTTCACTTAAAAGCGGGCTTAGAATTTTATAGGTCGATTGTCTGAAATCGTACAGTTCGGATTTGATCTGTAAATCCTTGAACCTTTGTTCTATTTCTTTTATTGTTGTCGGTTTTTGAATTTCACAATCGATTTTAATTCCATCCTTAATATTAGTCTCCTTAAAATTAGACAGCACGGGATGAGCTGCCACCATCTCGGAAGTGATTACTTCTTCGGAGACTATATTGGGCTGGAGATCCTGTTGGATTTTCAGCTCATCGGCAAAGGTTGTACGGATTGCATCGTTTACGACTTCGTCAACTTGCGGCTCCGATATTTCGGTATTTTTCGGGAGTGCTTTCTCCAGAACCTTCTTTACGAGGGATTGGTTCATTTGGCTCGTTGATATTACGAATTTGCCGGAGTTGTCTGCATCTTGAGTTACAAGCAGATTACTTAGCAGACCTGTTTCTTGCTCCTGAACTTTATTAATTGCATCGGTCATTTGCTGGACGGACATGCTGCTTGTCTGCGGTAGATTAGCAGTAACAATAATTTTATTGGTTTCTGTTGTTGTAATTTCAAACTGGTTACCTGTTTTTCCAATACTATAGACATTGGCGGCCGGCAGTTTTTCCCTGATTCTGTCTTCGACCTGTTGCCTTGTGAGCTCCACTCCTTCAGCCAGAACTATTTGTACGCTTGTTCCGCCGGTAAACTCGATGTCGTATATGTTATTTTTAACGTCATATCTGGTTCGAATGAAGAAAACAATCACTCCTCCTGCAATAAGCAGAATTGAGATAAAGAAAAACACTGGTCTCAAACGCATCCAGTTAACCTTTGGATTGTGTATAAGTCTTAACATAAGCAGATGGTCTTTGATGATTCGCCTGGATACGAGGAAGTCGAGAACGACGCGTGTTACAAACAGCGCGGTGAACATACTCGATGCAATACCGAGCATAAGAACTATGGCAAATCCTTTAACTTCTTCCGAAGCCCGCCAAAAAAGAATCGCCGCTGTGATAAACGTCGTAAGGTTGGCGTCGAAAATTGTTCTAAACGCCTTTTGATAGCCGTTTGTTATCGCAATTCTCAGTGAAGAGCCTCTTTGTTGCTCTTCACGGATTCTCTCGAAAATCAGCACGTTTGCGTCAACGCTCATACCGATAGTCAATATAATACCGGCGATACCGGCCAGTGAGAATCTCGCATTGATGCCCGCCATTATTGCAAGGACGAAAAGTATGTTTAAAAGAAGAGCCACATCGGCGATTGCACCGGCCAGACAGTAATAAATTGCCATACAGGCTATGACTGCGATAAGACCGATTATTCCCGCTTTGATTCCCTGGTCGCGATTGTCGGCGCCGATGGATGGGCCGATTGTGTTTTCAGAGATGGGTTGTTCTATCAATCGGGCGGGCAACGAGCCGGCATTGAGTTTATGAACCATATCATCAACTTCAGTTTTGGTAAAATTGCCGGTTATTCGTCCCTGACCTGGGATTCTTTCGTCGATATTCGGAGCTGAGATTGCTTTGTCATCGAGAATGATACACAGCGGTCTTCCGATGTTATTTCCCGTAACATCTCCCATGAGCCTTTCGCCTTTTTTATTCGTGAAAAAGCCGATAGCTCTTTTGTTTTGATCCCAGGTTGAATAAGCCTTTTCAAGCTTCCAGTCTATTGAGTCGGAGCCACGCAACATGACATCGTCGGGCCTATCGCTGGCCAGAACATAAGTTTTACCCCCGAATTCACCGACAACCGCCGGATGCCCCTGTGCATCGGCGCATCTCCATTCATTTGCATCTTCAATTTCAATCCAGATGTATTGGTTATCCTGAGAGGCCTCTGTGGGACCTAGTGTCTGGAGATTATTGAGGTAATTATTCATCGCCACTGTGTCGACATCCGGATGCTCCCATGTCGGCAGAATTCTGAACTCCAGTTTTCCGGCCCCTTTAAGCATTCGCTTAAGTTGTTGTGGATCGTCGAGTCTGCCCTTTTCCGGGCTATATTGATCGTAAGCTGCGATGACCTTGTCGATTTCATTAGCTCGATCGGGAAAATTCGTTTTGAGTTTTTGAATTTCGTCTTTGCGTTTTTTAGGCTTGTTATCGAGGCATAAATTCAGCATATCTTCGGTAAGGTTAAGCCTGTCGATTCTGTTTATCTCGATAACATATTGCTCTCTTATCTCCGAGAGTCGATCGACTGCATTGGACCAATTGGCATAGGTCTCGACGTATTTAGTTAATTGCTCGATATTGTCATTGGCATCGGTAATTTTCGCAAGTGAAGTACGAAGTTTCTGCCCTTTTAATTCTTTCAAATCATCAACATTATTTATTATCTGATTGGGATCAAAACCTGAGGAGCTGAGTGTGTTTTCTATATTTTCGAGTTCTGTTTTAAAAGAGGCTCTGTTACTCTCTAATTCCTGGCGTTCGTCATAAATTCCGGCAAGATCCTCAAGAATTTTCAGTTTGTTGGGATCATTTTGGGCATACTTGCTAAAAATAGCATTTCTTTCTTCTTCAGATTTTTGAAGAGCCTGAATGATATCGGTGCGGCTTATGTTTTTGTCGAGCAGCTCGTCTTTTGCCTCTTGAAAAATACGGCGTTTTTCAATCGCATTTTCACTTGCTAACGGCATTTTTATCTCGAAGCGGGTGTTGCCCTGTGGTATCCATTTGAGTTCCTGTATATTGAAAGGATCGATACGTCTTCGCAGAACCGTTATCATTTTTTGGGCTAATCCTTTTTTCTCCGCTTCCGTGAGACCGAATGTGTCTATCTCATAGATAAGGCTGGTTCCACCTTTGAGGTCTATACCTTGCTTAAGGGTTTTGCTTGGGGGATATAATGTCCACACTGCAAGGACGATGAGAATAATTATCAAAATAACTTTGGGTGTCAGATTTTTGTTCATAACTGCTTCCTAATGGGCTCCTATTATCTTTTTTTTCAAAATTTGATTTTCTGTATCTTTTTTACTATCGGTTTTTTACGAACCGTTCTTTTGTGTTATTGTCCTTATTTCGACGGACTCTTCTATAAGCCGGGCGGGCAAAGAGCCGGCATTGAGCTTGTTAACCATATCTTCGACTTCAGTTTGGGAAAATCTGCCGTTTATTCGTCCCTCTCCGGGTATTCTCTCTTGGATGTTTGGTGCAGAGATTGCTATCTCATCGAGAATAATACATAAAGGTCTTCCGATATTGTTTCCAGTAACCTCCCCCATGAGCATTCTGCCTCTTAGGTTCATAGAAAAACCGATTGCTCGCCGCCCCATTTCATCGGTAGTCATATAGGCCTTTTCTAATCTCCATGTCTTCTCACCCGGCTCGAATAGTATAACCTTGCCCGGCTTGTTACTGGCCAGGACATAAGTTTTACCCCCGAATTCTCCGACAATTGCCGGTCGTCCTTCGGAATCTGTACATTTCCATTCGTTCGCATCTTCAATTTCAATCCAGATGTTTTGGTCATCCGAGGCATATTCCGGGCCTTGCACCTGAAGACGCTCGATATAGTTATTCATTGCAGTTGAGTCAACTTCCGGATGGTCCAATGTCGGCAGAATTCTGAATTCCAGTATCCCGAGATTTCTTAACATGTGCTGGATGTCTTTTGCGTCCGGAAATTCTGACACCGGGGATAGTTGTATTTCGAGATGTGTATCGTCAAGCGGTTTCCAGATTATCGGTAATTTTCCATCCGGGTCGATTCGTTTTTTTAAGGCGAATATCATTTTTTTCGAGAGGTTTTTCTTTTGTTCCTCTGTAAAATCGCTGGCGTCGATTTCATAGGCAAGGCTGGTTCCACCCGTCATATCTTTTGTAAGCTGCCATATACGAACTTTTTTTGCTATATATGAAGAGCACACTACCAGCCCAAGCGAAAATAAAAAGCCTGTTGTAGCTAAAAGAATTATTAAAGTTATTTTTACACCTTTATTCAATATTTCCTCATAAGCCCTTCTGTGTAATCGAATTTGTTGAAACAAAAGGCAAATCAACGCAGGTCAGGATTCACAGCGGCATAATAGAATTTTCTATTTGTCTTTTGATAGATTTCTCCCTATCGCTGAACGGCGAACTTTTAATTTTGTGTTGTTGGACTCATCGACTTTCAGCGTGATTTCATCATCTTTAATATCTACGATTGTCCCGATAATTCCGCCGATGGTCAGGATTTTGTCATTTTTCTCGAGCGACTGTTCCAGTTTTTTCCGCTGCTGTTTTTGTTTTTGCGGAGCTCTGAAAAACATGAAAACCATAAGAAGTATTAGTGGCAGAAAAAGCCATAGGGGGAAAGGGTTTTTGCCTGAATCTCCGTTGTTGGTTAAATCATTCGGGTCACCAGAAACGGTCATTGTCGCTTCGCCTTCGGAATCCCGTGAAGTTATACCTGGCAGCGCAGTATTGCCATCTGTTTGAGCTAATATCCATATATTATTCATCTTCAAATTCCCTTCATTTATCGGATACAGAGTTTCTTCATATTTAAACCGGCGGCTGGGCCTTCGGTCAAACCGTACATAGTAACGTTTTTTTATGATTTATCAATTATCAATAGTGAATTCTTTTACCAAATTGCAGAATTTGCCTTCCTTGAGGGCCTGTCTTATTTTGGCCATAAGTCTCTGATAAAACGTCAAATTGTGGATTGAGACTAATATCGGGCCTAACATTTCGCCGGAATTGAAAAAATGTCTCAGGCTGGCCCGGCTGAAATTCCGGCAGCAATAGCAACCGCATCCGTCTTCGATTGGCCTGGAATCATTGATGTGAACGTTATTTCTGAGCCGTAAGGGGCCATTTTCGGTGAAAGCGAAGGCATTTCGCCCATTTCTTGTCGGCAGCACGCAGTCGAACATATCGATTCCGGCATAAACCGCGGCGACGATATCTGCCGGCGTGCCTACGCCCATAAGGTAGTGTGGTTTGCCGGGCGGCAGATATTGCATCGTGTGCTTTACGGTCTTTATCATATTTTCATGCCCTTCACCTACGCTTAGACCGCCAAGAGCGTACCCGTCGAAACCAATATCAACCAGTTCAGTAGCGCAAAGTGTTCTCAATTCAGGATTTATGCCTCCCTGGACAATACCGAACAACATTTGGCTGGGATTTTTATGTGCCTTTTTCGAGCGATTTGCCCAGCGAATGGTTCTCTCGACGGCTTTTTTTACTTCATTGTCTTTGGCGCCGAAGGCGGTACATTGATCGAAGCACATAATAATATCGACGCCGAGCCGGTTTTGGATGTCTGTGGCTATTTCCGCATTTAGATATACCGATGCTCCGTCTATGTGGCTCGCGAATTCTACGCCTTCGTCATTAATTTTGGTTAGCTGATTCAGGGAAAAGACCTGATAGCCGCCGCTATCGGTCAGAATCGGCCCGCTCCAGCTCATAAACTTACCGAGACCGCCCAATTTTTCAATCGTTTCGACGCCGGGTCTGAGCATCAAATGGTAAGTATTAGCTAAAATAATGGATGAGCCGGTTTCCCGGAGCTGTTGCGGCGTTATCCCTTTTACCGCTCCGGCGGTTCCGACCGGCATAAAAGCGGGGGTTTCGACTTGTCCATGGGCGGTTGTCAATAACCCCGCCCTGGCGGGCGATTGCGAATCTTGATATAGAATTTGAAAGTTGCTCATTGTCTTAAATATTCTTTTATTTCTTGTCGGAATTAGTATAAATCCATATTTGCATTGAAGTTAGATTGTATCATAGATTTGACGTTAAGGATTAGATAATTCCTGTTAATAATCGATTGTCGATATTTTCGATCCCGGATAGTAATGAGAAAGTATCTGTTTTGCAGTTTTTGACTTCCTTGCCATTCCCTGTGCACCGCATTGACACATACCTACGCCGTGCCCCCAGCCTCTGCCGGATGTAAAAGCCCAGCTATCACCCAAATCTATGAGTACAAAACACGCGCTTTTGATTTTGTTGCCGGTAGGATCGATCGTCAGGCGAAAATCTTCGGCTCTTAAATTTTCTTTTTTGCCGCTTGAACCGAGCACTTCTATCCGGGTCAGTCGGGAAAAATCTTCATAATTGCTTTGTCCGGCAACGGCAATATCTTTTATCTCACCGAGCAGGCTTATTTTCTCGTATCTTTGAAATAATTTGTTTGTGATATAATCCTTTTCGATTTGCACCATAGGCCAGAAGAAAAACTTTGGTTTGGCCACATTTTTGCAAAACGGGCATGGTACGCCTATGAGCGGCTCGAAGGAATCGCCGAATACATTCCGGCTGCTTTCCGTATGACCGCCGCAGGTAGAGCTGTAATACGCCGGGAAAATATCTTCTTTGCCGTTATTCTGTTTACAGGTCAATACCATTCCTTCTGTTTGGTGTACGGCGTTCCAAATTGCTGCGGATTCCGAGCTTACACCGAGATAAACCTGGTGGGCGGCGGTTTTGCTTACATCCCAGTTGCGTTTTGGTCCAAAACGTCTCTTAATATACAGACAATAAGTTCTTGCCGCGATGACCTGTGCTTTCAGTGCTTCAGGCTCCCAGTAATCCGGCATTTCGGCGCCGATAACTCCGGCTAAATAAGGTTCGAGCGGAATGAGGTTGATAGCATCGAAAGAATTGCCGTCGGGGCCGATTATGAGCTTTAATTTTCCGCGGTAGTCGTTGCCGTTTAGACTGAATATATGCGGTGATCCGGTGGAAATAATTATTTGCCTGCACTCAAAAGTCTTACCGGCGAGAAAGAAAGCACCGTTTGATAGCTGGATTCTTGTCTGCTCATCGTGCTGATATATATGTGTCGAAAGAGCTTGTGTTTGCTGGTTCGGATCTGCGTTTTCAATATTGAAAGCCGAAGGTATCTGAAGTGTGCAGTTATTTGTGTCGTTGAGCAGTAAAACTCTCACCCAATACTGCGGATCTGCATTCATAAGCGGAGTAGGTACGGTAACCTGCCGTTTTTTACAGCCACCCAGTAATATAAGCCCAAGGAAAAGGATTGTTGTGCAACCGGTTAGTGCTCGTAAAAAGCTCTTTCGGCTCACTATTCTGAGAATACTTCTAATTGACATTCCCGCCGGTTTTATATTTTCGGTTAATATCAGATTCCCTGACTTTAATTTATCGGTTAGTCCAAACTTCGCAGGGATAATCCTATGTCTCCAAGTGATTTTTTGATTTCGTTAAGGCTTGTTACGCCAAAGTTTTTGCAACCGAGAAGCTCGGCGTCTGTTTTACAGGAAAGCTCGCCTATTACACGGATATTGAGCTTCTGGAGGCACTTTCGGGCACGTACGGATAATTGAAGGTCGTCTATTGGCTTATTCATAAGTCCCTGGTCATGGTCGGTAATTGTTGTTCCGTCTGTGCCGTTCATCGAAGGAAATTGTTTTTCCTCGAGGGACATGCCCAGTGTCAGGCCTTTTGGTTCGAGTATCGATTTGACCTCTTTTAGAGAAGTTTCGCCGAAGTTCTTGTAAGACAAAAGCTCCGCTTCGGTGATATTTAATAAATCTCCGAGTGTTTGAATCTTCATTTTCTTGAGGCAGTTTCTGCTGCGCACCGACAGCTCGAAATCAGAGATAGGTGTCTCGAGAATCTGGTTTTTGCGGGTTTTTTTCTTCTCTTTCTCTTCGTCGTAGAACATTGTTTTTGAGCTGTCGATGTCTTTCTTGAAAAGTATCGCTCTTTGATGGTTAGGATGAGTTTCCAGTACCGCTTCGACACATTGCGAGGCCTTGTCGAATTTTTCTTTATCTTCGTACAGCACCGCCAGATTCAGCAAAGCGCTGACATAAGCCGGCGTGTTTGCGGCAATTTGCTTGTAATAATTTATTGCCGCATCTTCATCTCCCGACAGGTCACAGCGATAGGCCAGATGGAAAAGAGCTTTTTGATGGGTTGGAGATAATTCTATGGCTTTCCTGTAATTTTCAGTCGCTTCTTCGTAAAAACCCTGAACCTCCTGCAACCGACCTTGCTGGTAGTGGTATTCGGCACTTACATTCTCGAAGTTCGCACATGCCTTAAGCTCCTTTGCCGATGCATCATAATTTGCCGCATGTCTGTAAGTGGCTGCTTTTTCCAGGTTGATGCTCAACGTATCGGCCTGATGTCCGAGACTTTTTTGAAGGTTTTGAATTGCTTCGTCGAATTCACCCATGCGACGTTGTGCGAAGGCTAAGTAAATGAATTTTTCCTTGCTGTCTTTTGCTTTTTGAAGTTTCTCGACAGCTTCGGCGTTTTTTCCGAGAATAAACAGGCCGATACCCAATGCATCGGAAGCCTGTTTTGAGGTTTCTGACATATGGGTTTCCACCTGCTGGCTGAAATCTATAAGGTTTTTTTCACTGGAATGAACTTGCTCGGCCAGGGTCTTTATCTGTTCTAACGACGGCAATGTTTCGCCGAATAAGTCGATTCCCGTTTCTAACATCTGTTCCATAGGAATTTCTCCCTTAATACTAATGCTCCGTATCCTTACGGTATCTTGTGTTATTTTCTCCTGTACTACAAACCCGGCATTATAATCTGGAAACAGAGATTTGCAATAGTTTTTTTATGACCGAGGTTTAATGTGCCGAAAAAGACGTTTTTTACCCTTATTTGGATTTAAAAAGGCCGGGATTTATAAGCCCGGCCTTAAAAGCATGAAAATGGGGCGATTGTTAATCGTCGATTTGCCACCAGTCGTTATCGAAATAATGCCACTGGGGAGTATGTCCTATGATATGATTTTCGTCGGGGTATTCGATGCATCTTGCTACGGCATGGTCGCCGTTTTCATTAAGGGTGACCGAGCGGACGTAAATTTCGCCGGAAGCCTTTTTAATACCTCCCATTTTTATGAAGCGTTCGAGAAGCTCCTGGGGATTGTTGATATCACTACCCATTTTTTGGAGGCGTTCGGCGTCGGCCTTCGAGCCACCGAACAGATTTGGATCGTACTCGACCTGGCCTTTTATGAGTTTGTACATGTAGTCGATATTATAATTCGCCATCCACGCAGCGGAGTCGCCGGCTGTTAGAGCTTCGAGCATCGACTGGATTCGCTCTCGCAGTCTGACCGGCAGGTTTTCGTCCTGATAATAGTCGTAAGGTTTTTGGTCCGGCTCGACTACAAGCTTGCGAGAAGCTTCGACGATACTGGAACCTTTGGCGTTACTGACCTGCACCGAGCCTTCTTCTACCTCGACGGTAAGTAACTTGATTTGCTCCCGGGTGTTTGAGTCTTTGCCGTCAACCAGCTCCAGTGAAAATCTCGTGCCGAGAGCTTTCACTTCTCCATATGGAGTGGTGACGACAAATTCTCCGTTGCCCTTGGCAACTGTAACATCAACAGCACCGGCAAGATGTTCGAAACCTCTCTTCCCTGAGCTGTCGAGCCATTGAATCTTTGCTCCGTCGGCGAGTGTTACAGTCGAACCGTCGTGGAATGTATGTGTTCTCGGTCCATCGAGCCGGGCGAAATTGTTTTTGTCTATCATGATATAGTCATCCGGGATATCCGGTTCAAATGTGCTGTCGGCAAGCTCCACATTCCATTCGAAGTTCTCCATTACGTACTTATGCTGCCTCATCTGTCCGCCTTCCATCCCAAGCATCTCTACCACGATCTGCACCGGTAAATTTGTCTCCACATCCACCCAAAGGCGCAGGATGCCGTCTTTGCCGACCATATCCGGCCGATTGCACTCGATACCTTCCACGACCACGCCATTGATCGTGGAGCGTCCCAGCTCGGTGTAATCACCGGACAGAATCATCTCGAGCCATGTCCTCGGGTCGTTCGTGTCGCGTCCCTTAGCCGCTTCCTCATCTGACATATCGATACGCCAGTACTTCTTCTGGTCAACGCGGATTTGATAGGCCACTTTCTTCGCGGGCAGCATGTACTTGAGTGCGCTTAATTTGTCGTCGTGAAAAATGTCGGATCTGGCTCCACGATCTCCCGCAACATAGTTTCTCGAGGGGAGTACCAGTTTTCTGTCTTCCGGCTGGTCAATCTCTGCCGTCATGTCGAAAACTACGGTTGGAATCTGTTCGGTTTTTTTGAGTACTTCACCCCAGGCGACATTTGTCATAGCCGGATTGCCTGTAAAGTGGAAGGTTAGAAATATAGCTATGATTATCACCGCCGCAGCGGCTAATTTTGTAACTGGACTTGTCATAATTATTCTCCTGATATTCGGCTTTATCAAGGCCGAATCCGAATTTTGCGATTTTTGTGCGGTTAACATCCTCTCGATTACAGTTTCGTCAATCTCCGGATTAGTGTTAATTCCCGCATTCTTAAAGAACCTTTGTATGTTATCTGCCGGTTTCATTTTTCTATCTCACCATTTAATATTGACCGCAGTTTATCCATGCCATATCGATATCGACCCTGTATGGTATTGATCGATGCATTTTGAATCTTGGCTATCTGTCTGAAAGTCATATCCGCCTGCATATACAATGTTACGACCTCACGCTGCTCATAAGGTATCCTGGCAAGAGCATTGCCAAGCAGCTCCATTTCTTCGGTCAGTATGGCCCACTGTTCCGGTCTTTTAGTGTTGCTAATAACGCAATCTGCCTGTTCTATTCCGGAACTTTTATGTCTTTGCCGGTCCCTTTTGTAGTTCCGTATCCGATTGGCGATGCAGGTTGAAAGATATTTTTTCAAATTTCCCTGCGATTTGATTTTCGCCGCCGACCGGGCAAATACGAGGAAAACATCCTCTACGATATCCTCAGCGGCCGTTACATCGTTTACCAGAGCCACCGAGAGCTTCAGCATGTCGTTTTTATACTTTTCGTAAATCCGGCGCAGGGCGTCTGCATTGCCGCGTTTGAACTTCCGGATTAATAGCCTGTCTTCTATCATCTGTCACATCGAATCAATGAAAGATCTTTCTTCACTTATAACAAACCAACCAGGCGTGGTTTAGTATAATAAATATAAATTTTTTTGCTACTTATTGAAATTTGCTGCACCACGGCGCATAAAAAAAGCCGGACAGGCAGCCCGGCTTTTTATATCGAATATAGCAATAATTAGTTAATTTGGTCAGATTCCGCCGAAAATCGTCCACCGCCCCGGCTGGTTATAAACTTCTCTGACTCCGATTGTTTCCAGCTCCCACTCGGCTGTTTCCCCATCATGCTCGATTTCCACAGTGCAGGGTACAACCAAACCTTTCGTTTCAGCAATTGGATGAGGACCGGCCGGCCCAATGGAAATAATACTAAGGATCTTGATAGGTCCGAATATCTGCCGCATTTTATCAGCCGGGATGCCTTCGAATAATTGGCCCGCTGAGGTGTAATCTTCAGCGATCAACGCTGTGAAGAACTGCCGTACCACCTCGACGGCAACCTCATCGTCGGAAAGGTCACCCTGGGCCAGCCCGACCTCATGAGTTGTCTGATCAATTCGCATGACATCAGAAGGAATCTCATCCTCCAAACTGAACACTCGAGGATCGATAGCTTGATTGTAGTCGTGGAACTCTGTGCGGCCCACTTGTTGATACTCGTCGTTTTTCAATTGGAAAACCTCCATAGCGGTAAGGAGCTTAGTGGCCTGGTCAATCAGTAGCACTACAAGTCTTCCCGGACGTGAGCTTTCAGGCTCGTATGTGGCTGTTACGGTAATCGGTTTGGCCTTATCGGAAGGCTCATCGATCTCTATTTTTACATTGCCCTGCTGTTCCTGCTCATAGAGGTGCTCCATAGTGGGCCTTGGGTCAACCTGACGTGCCAGTTCCAGCATCCGCTCTGCAAGCCGCTGCTCTCTTACTATAAGTAGCGAATTCTTCTTCTTGAACCAAACCTTGGCTTTGCCCTCTTGCCAGATGATTACTTTTGCTCCGTCGGAGGGCGATTCCCATTCCGGCATTTGCATCCGAATGTCCTTGACCTGACCCTTCTCATCGAATTCGAGCCAGAACTCCTTCGGTTCATCTATACCGGGCGTAAAATCTTTGATATGAAGCGAGCGGACCGTGTGGTTAGCCTCGATGGTTTGCTCGAATGCATAGGCTATGGATGATGATTTGACCCAGAAGCTGATTGACAATATTACCGCTAAGATTATTACCGCCGCGGCGGCTAATTTTGTTACTGGACTTTTCATAATTATTCTCCTTATTCTCGGCGATGAACCGGCCGATTTTTCGTTCTTGGATTTTTCGTAAGAATTCATAACATCATTCAAGATACGGTCGTGCAGTTCGGCTCCGGCGGAAAAATTCAATTTCTTTTGTATTGTTTCTTCGATATTATTTTCGTGTTTCATTTTGTCACCTCGCCGTTAAGCAGAGACCTTAATTTGTCCAGGCCGTACCGGTATCGGCCCTGAATGGTATTGACCGAGACGCCCTGCAGTTTCGCGATTTCCCTGAATTTCATACGGCTTTTTAATCGCAATACAACAACTTCTCGCTGCTGAACCGGAATCTGTGAAAACGCATGATTCAATCTGAGCGATTCTTCGGTGCTTAAAATCCTGTGGTCCGGTTCGTTTATATCGGAATCAGTCGGTTCCGTTCTGTCCGGCCGAATTACTTGCCGCTGATTTGTTCGAAGCCTGTCTCGGGCGCGATTAAGAACACAGGTTGTCAGATAACTTTTAAGGTTTCCGGTCAGCTTGAAATCTGCCGCCGATTCCGCAAAGCTCACAAAGACATCGTGCACAATATCCTCGGCTTCGGTTGCGTTATGCAACAGGGCCATCGCCAGCGTCAGCATATAGTTGAGATACTTCTGGTAGATGCGCTGCAGGGCTTCTTTACTGCCGTGCTTGAATCGCCATTTAAGCAGTTCGTCTTCTATCATCTATGAGTTCTCTTAAATATATCAGGAACGATCGTTCATTATAAATTACACGTTTAAATTGACTGTTTTAGTATAAAAAAAGAGAAAATTTCTATCTGTTTATTTAATTACTCAAAGTGACCGACTCGCACTGTCATACCCGCGAAAGCGGGTATCCATTGATAATATCGCAACAGTAGATTCCTGCTTTCG
>JAFGBG010000222.1 GCA_016933295.1 Sedimentisphaerales bacterium
CAGAAGCTGCCGGATGCTAAGGTTATGGCGGCTCTTGCCGTGTTTGGTATCAGGCCTGAACCGGCCGACGCCCTTAGCGGCAGAGAAGAAGTAACTGATGTTCTTAAAAGAGCTATCGAAAATGAAAAGGATTCCATTGTTTTCTATAACGGCCTAAAAGACTTTGCACCCGCCGAAATTACAAAGGAAAAAATTGATGATATTATCCGAGAAGAATTGCGTCACATTAGAATTCTTAATAAAGTATGGCAAAGGTTGGCATAGTTGGAATAATGTTTGAAACTCAAATAATTTTAGAATTGCAATATTCAAAAAATGGAGAGTTAGAAATATGAAAAAGTACAAATGCCTTTTGTGTGGTTATGTTTATGATCCGTCCGAGGGAGACCCGGCCAACGGCGTAGAACCGGGTACCGCTTTTGAAGATTTACCGGAGGATTGGGTCTGCCCTGAGTGCGGTGCCGGTCAGGACGAATTCGAGCCGATAGAAGATTAATTCGGATTTTCAGGATAAATATTGTGCGACAAGTCGGACTATCCATAAGCCGGCAGGAAATTATTTGTGCAGAAACTGCCGCCGGGCCGAACGGACTTGTTGTTTTCGGAGCTTCCGGCGACCTGGTTCGTAGAAAGCTGCTTATTAGTCTGTTCAGGCTATTTCAGCATGACCTGCTAAGTGAGCATTTTTATCTTTTGGGAATAGCCAGGACGAAACTTTCCGACGAGCAGTTCAGGCGGGATGCACAACAGGCCATCCGGCAAAAATCACCCGATGTATCTCCGGAGTACCTGGAAGAATTTACTGACCGTCTTTATTATATTTCCGGCGATTACGGCGATATGTCGTTATATGCCGCGATAGCTCCTAAAATCGCAGAGTTAAATCTAAAGCATCATATTGACGGAAGTCTTGTTTTTTACCTGTCTGTCCCGCCCTTTTTATATGGGACAATTATCGAACAGCTCGGTATGGCCGGATTATCATGTCCCATGAAACCGGACTTGAAGTCGAATATAAAACTTGTGGTTGAAAAGCCTTTCGGCAAAGACCTTCAAAGCTCAATGGATTTGAGCGAAAAAATCCACCGGTGTTTTGACGAATCACAGGTCTATCGCATCGACCATTATCTCGGCAAAGAAACCGTTCAAAATATCCTGATGTTTCGCTTCGCCAATGCGATTTTCGAGCCGATATGGAATCGAAATTATATCGACCACGTCCAGATTACAATCGCCGAATCGGTCGGTGTGGAACATCGCGGCAGTTACTACGACAAAAGCGGCGCCCTTCGGGACATGTTTCAAAATCACATGCTCCAGATGCTGACCTTAGCGGCAATGGAACCGCCGATATCATTCGAGGCCGACAGTATCCGTGATGAAAAAGTCAAGCTGCTGCGATCGATTCGTCCCTTCAGACCGGATGAGAAGACAAGTTTTGTTCGGGGGCAATATACCGAAGGTCTGATTAACGGCAAAAAAGTACCTGGTTATCTGGCCGAGCCGACAGTCGGGCCGGATTCCAAAACGGAGACTTTTGTTGCGGCAAAACTTTTCATTGATAACTGGCGGTGGAAAGATGTTCCTTTCTACCTGCGTACCGGCAAAAGAATGGCCGCCAAAGATACTGAAATCGCAATCACTTTTAAGAGTGTTCCCCACTCGATGTTTTCTTCGATGGGACTGGACATAATGCCGCCCAACGTCCTTATCCTGCAGATTCAGCCGCAGGAAGGAATTTTATTGAACTTCCAGGCCAAGCGCCCCGGCTCGAAAAGTTGCATCAGCACGCTGACGATGAACTTCAGCTACGAGGAACTTTTCGGTACCGAGGCCCCGGAAGCCTACGAACGGCTATTACTGGATTGTATGCTTGGCGACCAGACTCTCTTTACGCGGCAGGATGCCATCGAAGCGGCGTGGCGATTATTGACGCCAATCATGGAATCGTGGGAAAAGAACGGCTCTGTTTTGTATCAATACCCCGCGGGAGCGGAAAGTTTTCCCGCCGCGAATGAGCTGATAGAATCCGACGGCAGAAAGTGGTATAAACTCCTGCGCAGTTGAATTCAGATTAATGCATCTCAAAAACCGCCCTTTTTCTGGTTTTCCGAAAGTGATTCGTTGAGCGAGCCGGAGCGGAAGCCCTGGAGATCGAGAGTGACATATTTGAAGCCGAGTGATTTGAACTTATCTGTGATTATTCGCCGATTCCGTTTTGTGGTGACTTTCTCAATATCTTCCGGTTTGACTTCGATGCGGGCGATAGTATCATGGTGACGAACGCGAAATTCTGTAAGGCCAAGAGTTCTGAGGAAATCTTCCGCCTCCTCGATTTGTTTGAGGCGTTGCTCGGTGATTTCCAAACCATAGGCGATTCTGGAAGCCAGGCACGGCGAAGCGGGAATATCCGCCGTAGAAAGATTTAATTTCCGGCTCATTTCGCGAATATCGTTCTTGGTCATTTTAACTTCCGCCAATGGAGACCGAATATTTTGAATATCAGCAGCCTTATTGCCGGGCCGAAAATCGTCCATGTCGTCGAAATTCGAGCCGCAAATTACGACACTAAAATCATTTTGCCCGGCGATTTCTTCCAGGACGGAATAAAGATGCGTTTTACAATGAAAACAGCGGTCGGGATTGTTCGCCGAATATTCGGAATCGTAAATTTCCCGTAATTTAACTTCCTCGATTTTCGCCCCTATTGTTTCGGCACGTTCTATCGCCCGGGTGTGTTGTGATTTTGCTAAAGACGAGCTTATGCCTATGCAGGCCAGAACATTCTCGGCGCCAAGTGTATCTACGGCGGTTTTTAGCAGAAAGGTGCTGTCCACGCCGCCTGAATATGCTACAACCACTTTGCCGAGGCTTTTAAGACTTTCCCGGAGCAAATTATACTTTTCTTCTAAAGTCATAAGATGAAAAAAACAAAACCTTCTATTTCACGACGAACGGCGATAATTCCCGAAGGCGGTTAATTATTGCCGGTATTTTATAAATTACAAAATTTACTTCTTCTCCGGTGTTGTATCTGCTCAGGCTGAATCGAATCGAGCCGTGGGCAGCGGTGAAAGGGACACCCATCGCCCGTAATACGTGAGACGGTTCCAGCGAGCCTGAAGTGCAGGCGGAGCCGCTGCTGGCACAGATGCCATATTGATCGAGCATTAATAGTATCGCTTCACCTTCGATATATTCGAAACTGATATTGCTCGTATTCGGCAGGCGATTGTCTTTGTCACCGTTAAGGCGGCAATCCGGACATTTTTCCAGTATTGCCTGCTCAAGCTTGTCCCGAAGTTTTTTTACTCTTTCGTTTTCTTCTTTTATATTTTTCTGTGCAAGCTCACATGCTTTTCCAAGTCCGACAATACCCGGCACATTTTCGGTTCCGGCCCGTTTACCGGCTTCCTGATGGCCGCCCAGCATGAAGGGCGAAAGTCGTGTCCCTTTGCGGACGAATAAAACACCTACTCCTTTCGGGCCGTGCAGTTTATGGCCGGATAGGCTTAACATGTCGATATTGCTATGTTTCAGGTCCAAAGGTATCTTACCAACCGCCTGGACGGCATCGGTATGAAATATTACCCCCTTTTCGGCAGCCAATGCGGCAATTTCTTCCGCCGGGAATATAACGCCCGTCTCATTGTTTGCATACATGATTGTCACTAAGGCGGTATTTTCGTCGAGTTGCTCTTCTAATTCAGCCATATCGAGCCGGCCCAGTTTATCCACATTCAACTCAACGACCATATAGCCGTGATTTTCCAGTTCCCTGCAAACCGCCAATACCGCCGGATGTTCGACTCTGGTTGTAATCACTTTCCGCCGGTTAGGTAACGCCGCTAATGTACCTTTGATAGCGGCATTATCACTTTCGGTGCCGCCGCTCGTAAATATAATCTCACCCGGCTCGCAACCAAGCAGAGCGGCCACCTGCGCTCTGGCTTTTGAAATTCTGCGGCCGATTTGCCCGCCGAACGTGTGCATGCTTGATGGGTTGCCGTAAAGCTCGCAGAATAACGGCTTCATTTCTTCGAGCACTTGTTCGTCCATTTTAGTTGTGGCGTTGTTATCGAAATATATAGTTTTCATTTTATTATCCTGTTTTATTGACAATGTATAAGCACACCGTATAAAGATTTCTATGTCATGTGATTATGCGGCTGTTGAGCCGATTCCTTGTCTTCTTCTACGAAAAGGTCTTTTGATACAAATTCTCTTAATCTGGCTTCGACGACGTCTTTCATCGTAAATTCCGCCAGTTTGCATTGAGCACACATTCCACGGAAAGCTACGATTACTTTGTTGCCTTCGACATCAATCAGCTCGATATTGCCTCCGTGAGCACGAAGTGCCGGTCTTATCTGCTCGTTTATTGTCTGCTGTATCAACTGAATTTTTTGAATATTCGTCAAAGTGGTCGCTTTTTGAGGCACGGCAATTTGTTTTTCTTTTTCTCTGTCACCCTGTATTTTTTCAATGATTTTTTCAATTTCGCCTCTGCAACCGCCGCATCCGCCGCCGGCTTTGCAATAGTTCGTAACCTCCTCGACGGTTGTTAAATCGTTTTCGCGTATCACTCTTTCAATTTCGTTTTCAGTCACACCAAAACAGGTACAAATGACTTTTCCTTCGAGCTCATGCTTCTTTTTGCCGCCGGTTCGGTAATTCTCTATAGCCGCTTCGAGAGCTTCGCGGCCCATAACCGAGCAGTGCATTTTCTGCTCCGGCAGACCTCCGAGGTAATCGGCAATATCTTTATTGGTTACTTTGGCTGCTTCTTCTAAGGTTTTTCCCTTTATCAATTCAGTCAATACCGATGAAGTAGCTATGGCACTTGCGCAACCGAATGTTTTGAACTTGGCATCCTGAATTTTGCCGTTTTTATCGAGCTTGAATGTCAATCTCAGGGCGTCGCCACAGGCCAGTGAACCCACTTCGCCGATGCCGTCCGGCTCTTTTATTTCCCCGACATTGCGCGGATTGAAAAAATGATCTTTAAGTTTATCAGTATATTCCCACATTGTTTTTACCCCTGACTTGCCTTCAAAGCATTCTGAAAATCAGCAATTATGTCATCGATATGTTCGGTTCCCACTGAGACCCGGATATAATCTTCCGTCACCCCGGCGGCAAGTTGTTCGTCTCTGTTCAATTGCTGGTGTGTCGTACTGGCCGGATGTATAACCAGTGTCTTACTGTCTCCAATATTTGCAAGATGGCTGGCTAATTTGACGTTATTAATAAACTTAATGCCTGCCTGCTTACCACCTTTTATCCCGAAACCAAGGATGGCTCCCTGTCCGTTTGGTAAATATCTTTTAGCGAGGGCATAATCCGGATGCGATTTGAGCCCCGGATAATTGACCCAGCTAACCTGTGGCTGTTTTTCGAGCCATTGGGCAAGATTCAAAGCGTTTTCACTGTGTCTTGGCATACGCAGGTGCAGGGTCTCCAGCCCCTGTAAAAACAAAAAGGCATTAAACGGCGACATACAGGAACCCATGTCCCGCAGAAACTGTGTTCTTGCCTTTATAATATAAGCCAATTCACCAAACGACTCAACATATTTTACTCCGTGATAGCTCGGGTCCGGCTCGGTCAGCTCAGGATATCGGCCGTTTGTCCAGTCGAATTTGCCGGAATCCACAATCGCCCCACCGATACTTGTACCGTGCCCGCCGATGAACTTCGTGCAGCTATGGACTACAATATCAATGCCGTATTCGATTGGTCTAAGAAGTATCGGTGTTGTGACCGTATTGTCGCAAATAACCGGCATGCCGTTTTTATGAGCGATTTCGGCTATTTTGTCGTATTGCAGGACATTGTTCCTGGGATTGGCAATGCTTTCGATGTAAATTAAACGTGTATTATCTTTAATCGCTCCGGCAAAATTTTCCGGTTTGCCGGGATCGACAAAGGTCACTTCTATACCCAGTTTGGCGAAAGTATGACTAAATAACGTCACTGTTCCGCCGTAGAGGGAATTAGAAGATACAATATGTCCTCCAGAACCGCAAATGTTAAAGATACTCACATAAATTGCTGATTGGCCCGAACTCAAAGCCAGCCCCCCCACTCCACCTTCCATAGCAGACAGCCGTTTTTCCAAAACATCCGTCGTTGGATTCATCAGCCGCGTATAGATGTTTCCGAATTCTTTCAGCCCGAACAGATTGGCCGCATGCTCCGAGTCTTTGAACAGGTAGCTGGTTGTCTGGTAAATCGGTACGGCTCTGCTTAAAGTATTTGAATCGACTTCCTGGCCCGCGTGTAGAGCCAGAGTTTCCAAATGATAATTCACTTGTTTGTCCATTTTATTGCCTCGTAAATTTTATTTTATAACAACTTTACGTTGTTAGCATTTACAATATTACATCCTTTTATTTTAGTATTTCCATTTTAATTTCAGCAGATCTTTTGCCGGATAGCAGCATCCCGCCAAATGTCGGCCCCATTCTCGGAAGACCAAATGTGGTGGCGACAGCCATTCCTGTTACAATCAAACCCGGAAATATCTCGGAAGTATTTTCAACGACAGCATCCTCTGATTTTTCAACCCACATGGCCCCATATCCTTTTACGTCAACAAGTCCTCTTTTTTCAAGTGCTCGAACAACCACTGCATCATGTCCGGTAGCATCAACCACAAGTCTGGATTCGATGGCAACCGGATCCACACAGGTAAGGGCTCTGGGTAGTGCCGATACAGGTGTCCAGTTAATTACCACTCCAGAAACCTTGCCGTCACGAAGTACAACATCGTCAAACTTTGTCATATTCAACACCTTTACACCTGCATCGCACGCCGCTGCAATCAATTTTGAACACGCATGAGGTCCGTCGGCAATGTATAAACCTTCCGAAACTTTGCGGTATGGAACATCGATTTCGTCGAGAATGTTCTGGGCGGGAGCTCTGAGAGTTATCTTGTTCATGAGATAACCACCTATCCAGAAACCTCCACCGAGGTAATTGTTACTCTCAATAATGAGAGTTTTTTGACCTTGTTTGGCAAATTCAATTGCGGCGACCAGACCGCTCGGACCGGCACCTATGATAATGACATCATTATCAATATGTTCTTCAAATTCTTTTGCGAATTCCGATACTATTGCTTTTGTAACATCTTTTTCTGATACGCGTGAGAAAATCATACAACCATCTCCTAAATTAAATAGCTCATTCCTTGCTTGTTATATAAATTACCTGCTCGGCAAATAAATTCGGGGCAAGTTTTACCGGGCTAATACGTGTTTTGATTAAGGGAATCTTTCTTTCTACCCTAACTGACAATTTGCGGCAGAATTTGTCGAAATCTTTCAAAGAAAGGCAATGTATGTTCGGAGAGTTGTGCCAATTAAACGGCAGTTGTTTGGTAACCGGCACTTTGCCTGTAAAGAATAATTGCGTTCTGCATCGCCAGTGAGCAAAATTCGGAAAACTTACAATGACTTTTTTGCCAACCCGTAATAATTCGGAAAATACATTTTCAGTGTTTTTAATCGTCTGCACCGTCTGAGAGAGTATTACGTAATCGTAGCTTTTATTCGCGTAATTTTCCAAACCATGCTCGATGTTATGTTGTATAATCGATAATCCTCTTTCCACACAAGTCAGGACAAGTTCCTGATCGAGTTCGATACCTTCACCTTTGATATTCTTATCTTCTGTAAGCTTAGCTAATAATTCGCCATCGCCACAGCCGATATCAAGTACAGTGCTGTTTGGTTCGATTAGTGATTCGATTACTTCGTAATCAACTCGAACGCGATGGGCCTGTTCAAGATTATTCTGCCTGTTGCCAGCTTTTGGCTTAATATTTTTATTTTTTCTTTTTAAGCCCGGCTGATATGTAGCATCCAGAAATCCGGAAATAAAAGAGCCAAGCGCTTCAGGCTCTAAAAGAAAAGCGTCATGACCGTATGGAGACTCAATATTACAGAAACTTACGTCTCTGTGATTGGCTATTAGTGCATCGACCATCGTACGTGATTGTTCCGGCGTAAAAAGCCAGTCACTTGAGAAGCTCATAACCATGAATCTGCACGTTGCTTGCGCCAGAGCTTCTTTCAGTGAACTATAGCCACTTGCCAGATCAAAATAATCCGCTGCCTTGGTTATATAGAGATAGCTGTTGGCATCGAATCTCTCGACGAATCGTTGTCCCTGGTAGTCGAGATATGTCTCAACCGAGAACTCCGAGTTGAAGTCGTAACTGTAGCTGTTTCCCTGCCGTAACTGGCGACCGAATTTTTCGCGCATTCCTCTTTCAGACAGATATGTGATATGCCCGATCATTCGTGCTATTGCCAGGCCTCTATCCGGGCTTTTTTCGTTATCGTATTGGCCGTTGTTAAAATTAGAATCCCCCAATATCGCATTTCTGCCTACAGCGTCGAAAGCAATGGACTGTGCGCCGAGGTGTGAGGTAGTCGCAATCGGTAAAGCGGCTTTCATAAATTCAGGATATAAAATCGTCCATTGCAGTACCTGCATTCCGCCGATCGAGCCGCCAACTATCGCCAAAAGCTTTTTGATTCCGAGTTTGTCCAACAGTAGCTTTTGTACTCTGACCATGTCGGCAATTGTAATAATTGGAAAATCCAGACCATATTGCCGACCGGTCGCCGGATTTAATGAACACGGCCCTGTTGTGCCGCTGCAGCCGCCTAAAAAATTCGAGCAAATAATAAAATACTTTTTCGTATCGAGACCTTTACCGGGACCAACCATATTATCCCACCAGCCTGGTTTTTTGTCGTTTTGGCTGTTCCACCCGGCGACATGAGCGTTACCACTGAGAGCATGACAAATCAGAATTGCATTGTCACCTGAATCGTTAAGGCTGCCGTATGTCTCATAAGCTACGTCAATCGGGGCCAGTGTTTTGCCGCAATCCAGTTTTAACGGTCGTTCCCGTTCGACAACGCGTATCGTCTGTGTATGTACGATACCGACTGAATTTTTATTAATATCTGTCATTATTATTTCGAGGGTAAAACATTAATCATTCGATCTATAGCTTTTTTTGCCCTTATTGCCGTCTCTTTAGGAACTGTGATAATATATTTCGATCCACCCTGAGCCAGATTCTCCACCGCCCATAGTATCTTTTCCAAGGTGATTTTTTTCATATTCGGACAGACCGCTTTCGGGCATGCTGCAATAAATTCGGCATTCGGATTTTCTTTCTTGAGTGCATGTATGATGTCTGTTTCAGTGGCGACAATGAATTGTTTTATGTCGCTATTCTTTACGAAATTAAGCATCTGCCCGGTACTAAGTATTTGATCCGAGAGTATTCTTACCGGCTTGGTGCATTCTGGATGCGCCATAACTATGGCGTTCGGGTATCTGGCTTTCGCTTTCTTAATATCGTCTTCGGTTATCATAACATGTGTCGGGCAGTAACCAGGCCATAGAATGATATCTCTATGTGTCTTCTCGGCGACAAATCCCCCAAGATATTTGTCGGGCACGAAGATAATCTTTTTGTTTACCGGCAAAGATTTTACCACTTCTACGGCGTTGGCGCTCGTGCAGCAGTAGTCACTTTCGGCTTTAACTTCGGCGGGGCTGTTCACATAGCAAACCACAAGCGCATCGGGGTGTTCTCGCTTCAAGTCCATGAGCTGCTCGGCGGTAATCATATCGGCCATCGGGCAGCCGGCGTGTTTCTCCGGCAATAATACGGTTTTTTTCGGCGAAAGAATCGCCGCGGTTTCCGCCATAAAGAAAACTCCGCAGAATACAATAACTTCTGCATCTGTTTGAGCCGCTTTAATGCTCAATCCCAAAGAATCACCGGTAAAATCGGCCATATCCTGTATTTCACCCGGCTGATAATTATGAGCGAGAATAATCGCATTCAATTGTTGCTTAAAAGACCTGATTTTTTCAAGTATTTCCTGCAAAGCATCCTCCTTGATATTTTATTTTTCCGTGGTTTTGTTCTTTTTGTAAACTAATTCGGCATTAGGCGTTATTACAGTTACACCTGCAGGCACCGATTCCTTAACCCATACATTACCGCCGATGACTGCATTTTTTCCGATCAGTACATCACCTAATATAGTCGCCTCGGCGTAAATTGTTACGTTATCTTCGATTGTCGGGTGTCTTTTACTGCCTTTTATAATCTTTCCCCTTTCATCCTTGGGGAAACTCATCGCTCCGAGTGTTGTACCCTGATAGATTTTAACATTATTACCAATAATTGTGGTTTCGCCGATCACAACACCTGTACCGTGGTCAATGAAAAAGTTTTTGCCTATTCTCGCACCGGGATGAATGTCGATACCTGTTTTGGAGTGGGCGCATTCGCTCATAATTCGCGGAATCAGAGGTACATCCTGAAGATATAGTTCGTGTGCGATACGATAAGTTGCTATTGCCGTTATACACGGATAACTTATTACAATTTCCTCATAAGATTGTGCCGCAGGATCACCGTCGAAAGCTGCCTTAACATCGCCTTTTAGCATCTCCCTTATTTTCGGGAGGCGTCCCAACAAATGTTTGGTTACATTTTCAGCTTTTATCCGACAGTCGCAATCCTCGCATTCCTTGATTCTGCATGCGTATCTATAAGCTCTCTCCGTCTGATCGCAAAGTTCCGAATATATCTGGCAAAGTATATCCCCCACAATAAAATCGATATTTGTTTTTGTAACTTCCCTTCTACCCGTATAACCGGGAAAAATAAGCTCCGTGAATAAATCGAGTATTTCCAGAATTTTCTCTCTCGCCGGCAAATTCGATACATCAATAAAATTTATACCGGTATCGCCCTTATATGTATGGGTGATTTGCCCGACCAGCTCTTTCATTGCTTTGTTTGTTAATTTGTCTTTTTTCATTTTTAATCCTATATCTGATAGTGCAGGTTCTCATTGGGCTTTGATTTATCGAGAAGGCTTTGTAAAGTTATTGATTGTAAGACATCCATAACCGTTTTTTGGATTTCGGCCCAAACAGTTCTGGCGATACAATCGCATGTTCTCGGGCAAAAATTGTTATTTTCTACACATTCAACGGTAATCACCGGCCCTTCAAGGCAGTTAAAACAATCGCTTAGCCTTATTTGGTCGGGCGATTTTGTGAGTATATAACCGCCTTTGGATCCCCTCAAACCACTTACAATACCTGCCGATTTTAAGATAGCCATCAATTGTTCGAGATATTTTACCGAAATGCCCTGATGGCGGGCAATAGTTTTAAGCTGTATGGGGCCGCTATTGTAATTTTCAGCCAATTCCAAAACAGCCCGTATCCCATATCTTGTCCGGGTCGAGAGTTTCATAAAATATTCTCCTTGTATTCCTATTATATTAGTAGTATATTATACGAGTTTATTGATTTGTGCTAATAAAAAACAGACTTTTTTGAAAAATATATATTCGTGAACAATTTTTGATAGCATTAATACAGTTATAAGAGAATGTATCCAATAAAATGTTTATGGAGGATTTTAAGATGCGTATAGCTAAAGATATGACGGAATTAATCGGTAATACGCCTTTAGTTTGGCTAAATAGAGTAACAAAAAGCTGCAAGGCAAGAATTGCCGGTAAATTGGAATTTTTTAATCCCGCCAGCAATGTCAAAGACCGTATCGGGGTTAGCATGGTATTGACAGCCGAGCGCGAAGGCAAAATCCAGCCCGGAATGACGCTTGTGGAGCCAACCAGCGGCAATACCGGGATTGCTCTTGCATGGGTTTGTGCGGCAAAAGGTTATAAGCTTATACTGACCATGCCGGAATCGATGACGATTGAAAGGAGAAAAATACTTGAGTTGTTTGGTGCGAAGCTTGTGTTGACTCCTGCCGCTGAAGGTATGGCCGGCGCTGTTAATAAAGCAAAAGAAATTGTGCATGAGACAAAAGGCGCTGTTATGCTGCAGCAGTTTCAAAATCCGGCGAATCCCCAAATTCATCGTGAGACGACCGCCGAAGAAATTTGGAACGATACCGACGGTCAAGTTGATATTTTTGTCGCCGGTGTGGGTACGGGCGGCACAATAACCGGAGTAGGAGAAGTTCTTAAATCCCGAAAACCATCTGTCCGAATTATTGCCGTAGAGCCTGCTGATTCGCCTATTCTTTCAGGCGGTAAACCAGGTCCTCACATGATTCAGGGAATCGGAGCCGGTTTTGTGCCGGAAGTGTTAAATACAAAAATAATCGACGAGATAGTACAAATAACAAACGCCGAAGCATTCGATATGGCAAAACGTCTCGCTAAAGAAGAAGGTATATTTACGGGTATTTCCGCCGGTGCCGCTGCTGCTGCCGCAGTAAAAGTAGCCAAACGAGATAAAAACGCCGGCAAGCTAATAGTTACCGTTCTTTGTGATACTGCGGAGCGCTATATCAGTACAATTCTTTTTGAATGAGAATTGGCCGAATGAGAGCCGAAGATTTTAAAATCACTGTTTCGGAGCCATCCCTTGGGCCGTGGAAGCCTCGTAAAAGCCCTGACGGACAAATAGCGGTTTTAATGAGCGGAGGCGTTGATAGCAGCACTACGGCATGCCTTTTAAAAGAAAAGGGCTGGGAGGTCCTCGGTATCACTATGAAAATTCCGCCCTTAAACGATACAAACGGTCGGGATTACTGTGGTGCGGATGCGGCGTCTGTATGCAGACAGCTTGATATACCTCATTACGTCGTTGATGTCACTGAGCCTTTCAAGGAGCTTATAATAAAAAGGTTTCTTCAATCGTATGCAAAGGGCGAGACACCAAATCCGTGTGTTGATTGTAATATGATGTTGAAATTCTCGCTGGTTTGGAATTTCATAGAGAATAACTTCGGAATAGACAGACTCGCAACAGGTCATTACGCAAGAGTGTATCAAAATGATAATCAGTGGTATCTTGGGATGGCAAAAGACAAAACAAAGGACCAGAGTTATTTTCTTTACGGCATCTCTCCATCGAAACTTCCGAGACTTACCCTGCCTTTGGGTGATTTTACAAAGAATGAGGTTCGCTCTATGGCGGCAGAATTGAAATTAGACGTTGCCGATAAATCTGAAAGCATGGAACTGTGTTTTGCCGGTCAGGGCGATTACAGGTCCGTCCTGAAATGTGCCGAAGCTCAAATGCCGGGTGATATTACAGATATGCAGGGCAACAAGATAGCCATACACAAAGGGATTGCGAATTATACACTCGGTCAAAGGCAGGGAATAGGATTTGCCGGGGGGATACCTCTCTACGTTGCCAAAATAAACGCCGAGACAAACACAATCGCCCTCGGCACACGTGAAGATGTTTGCTCCCGCAGAATAAATGCCGAGAAAATAAACATCCTTATACCTGAAGAATTTGTTGCGGATCGGCTTTTTTTCGGTAAAATTCGCTCATACGGCACACCACAACCATGTAGGCTTATTGACTTGAAAGATAATGAAATGACAGTTGAATTTGATAGACCTCAGTTTGCACCGTGTCCCGGCCAAAAAATTGTCCTGTATAATAATGCCGACAATATTGTTGCCGGAGGTACTATAACGACGTAAAAACTTTTTGCCCTTATGATTTTGAATAAAGGGGGATATAAATGAGATATCATTTTACAATTCTTACGATAATAATTTTATCTATTCTCTCAAAAATTGCACCCGGTGCCGCCATACAGGCGAATAATGCCAACAATCTGACTCGACTTGAGGATTATCTGGAATTTGCCGCTTTAAATAATGCCGGTCTTCAATCGATTTTTGAGCAGTGGAAAACCGCCGTAGAGCAGATACCTCAATCCGAATCACTTCCCGATCCCAAATTCACATACGGATATTTTATTAAGGAAATAGAGACAAGAACCGGGCCGCAAAGACAAAGATTCGGTCTTTTGCAGACTTTCCCGTGGTTCGGTAAAATTGAAGCCCGTACCGACGTCGCATCAGCGAACGCTAAGGCCGCGCATAAAAGATATGAAGCGGCAAAATTTAAATTGTTTTATGAGGTTAAAGATTCATTCTACGAATATGTCTATCTTGGTCAAGCTGTTGAAATAGCAAAACAGAATCTTGAATTGCTGAAACATTTCGAAGAGGTGGCGAGGACAAGATACACGGCCTCTGCAGGTAGCCATCCGGATATTATCAGAGCGCAGATAGAGTTGGCTATGCTCGATAATAAATTAAAAACTCTGGAGCAGATGCGAAGACCTTTGGTTGCTCATTTGGATTCTCTTCTCAACCGTAGAAGCGAGACTCTATTACCATGGCCCGAAAAACCTGAATATAATTTGATAAAGATAGATCGTTCGAAGGCAATTGCGATAATGATTGCCAACAATCCGCAGTTGCAGGAACTGGATTTCGAATTAGCCTCCGCCAAGGCCGCGATGGAATTGGCAAAAAAGAAGTTTTATCCGGATATAAATATCGGCCTGGACTGGATACAAACCGATGAAGCTTTATCGGCAGGGGTAAGGGACAGCGGCAAAGATCCGATTATTGCGATGCTTTCACTCAATCTGCCGGTTTGGACCGACAGCTATAAAGCGGCCCAGATTCAGGCCAGAGCGCAAATGAGAAGCCGCTCGGCAAAAAAACTTCAAAGCCAAAATGATCTTGCCGCACAACTTGAAAAGACTTTATTTGAATTCGAGGATTCCGCCGGGAAAATCGAATTATATCAGGAAATACTGCTACCGAAGGCAAAAGAAATGCTTGAGGCTTCTGAGGTGGCTTATCGTGCCGGGACGATAGATTTCCTGAGTCTGATTGATGCTCAAAGGACGTTACTCGAATTTAACCTGTCTTTAGAAAAAGCCATTACGAATAATTTGCAAAAAACAGCCCAGATAGAGATGCTTATGGGGGTAGATTCGGTAGTTTTTGCCGGCCAAATATAGTTATTTTGCCGGTATTGTGGTCTCAAAGCTCTCATTTATTTTAGATATAAGTAGAAAAGCTTAAAAAGCCGGATTTTTTATAGAACAGATATCCTACTTGAACAGTAGGAATAGCAAATTAAAAGGTGATAAAAATGGCAGGAAAGAAGATAAAATACGTTTATGGTGTGCTGAAAATTGCCCTTATTGTTGTGTTTATTATTTTAGCTTTCAGTCTTGGTTTTGCATTCAGAGGCGCTGCGGGCACATCTGGAATGACAGAATCACAGGTTCATTCGGCAACAGAGCAAGAACAAACAATCTGGACTTGTTCAATGCACCCACAGGTTCGACAGCCGAAGCCCGGGAAGTGCCCGATTTGTTTTATGGATTTAATACCACTTGAAAAGGATGAGATAGCTGAAGCAATAATCGATTTTTCCGATGCGGCAGTAAAACTTATGCAGATTGAAACATCTCCGGTCGAGCGGAAATATGTTACGGCAAAAATACGGATGGTAGGAAAGATCGATTACGATGAAACTCGAGTGAAGAATATATCCGCCTGGGTTCCCGGCAGAATAGACAGACTTTATGTGGATTACACGGGAATTCAAGTCAGCAAGGGTGATCACATGGTGTATCTTTACAGCCCGGAATTATTGAGTGCTCAGGCGGAATTACTTCAGGCAGTAAAAGCAGTTGAAAATATCAAACCTGAGAACTCTGACCTAATTATAAACTCAACACGTGCAACTCTTGAGGCCGCCAGAGAAAAACTCAAGCTACTTGGCTTGAAACCGGAACAAATTGTCGAGATTGAAAAAACCGGCAAACCGGTAGATCATCTTACTATTTATGCCCCAATTGGAGGGGTAGTCATTGAAAAACATGCCACAGAGGGGATGTATGTACAAACCGGGATGAAAATATATACAATAGCCGATTTGTCTCAGCTTTGGGTAAAGCTGGATGCATACGAGTCGGACATGATGTGGCTCAGGTACGGCCAGGAGGTGGAGTTTACAACCGAGGCATATCCCGGGGAAGTTTTCAAAGGGCGGATAAGCTTTATCGATCCTGTGCTGAACAGCAAAACCCGCACGGTAAAAATTCGAGTGAATGTTAATAATCCGGTTGGAAAGCTCAAGCCGGAAATGTTTGTGCGGGCCGTTGTAAACTCCAAAATCGCTCAAGGCGGCAAAATTATGGATGAGCGGATGCAGGGCAAATGGGTATGTCCCATGCATCCGGATATTGTTAAAGATGTCCTAGGTAAATGTGATATATGCGGAATGGACTTGGTTACTGTCGAATCACTCGGTTATGTTAAGGCCGAATCTGCCACACAGGCACCTTTAGTTGTGCCGGCATCGGCCGTCCTGATAACCGGTAAACGTGCGATTGTGTATGTCCAGATCCCTAGTACTGAAAAGCCAACATACGAGGGACGTGAGATTATACTGGGACCTCGTGCCGGTGATTACTACCTTGTCGAATCCGGGCTAAACGAGGGTGAAACTATTGTTACTAACGGCAATTTTAAAATTGATTCGGAGATGCAGCTTAGGGCAAAACCGAGCATGATGAGCAACAACGATATCGAAATTCCGCCGGATCATCAGAACGATATGTAGGAGATAAACAAAGGTTTATGATTTTGAAAGGGTAATAACATGGAGCTTAAAAGAAAAAAATCGGTTTCTGTTCTAGTATTTGCCGGACTGTTTGTGGCTGCTTCGGTTTTACTGATCGGTTGTGAGAAGTCCGAACCGGGTTCAACCGAACCGTCAACCACTGAAATGAGTCAGGAAATGGCAGAACACGAACATGATGCTATGATGGCCACAGATGAAACTATGGCTCAGGTTGCTTCGGCTACGGAGCAGACTATATGTCCTGTTATGGGAAATCCTATCGATAAAAATATTTTTATCGAATATGAAGGCAAAAAGGTTTATTTCTGCTGCAGCGGTTGTGAAAAGCTTTTCAAAGAAAATCCTGAAAAGTATATTTCTAAACTGCCGCAGTTCCAAAAATGATACGACCTGCATAACTTGTTCCGGGCAAAAACATGGATAGACAAATTGGTACAAATAAGACAATAATCGACAGAGTTATATATTTTTGTCTTGAGAATAAATTGGTCGTCGGACTTTTGGTATTGCTTTTTGTAGGCTGGGGTCTCAGGGTCGCTCCTTTTGATTGGGATTTGTGGGGTATGCCCCGAGATCCCGTGCCGGTCGATGCAATCCCGGATATCGGCGAGAACCAGCAGATAGTATTTGCCGAATGGATGGGCAGGTCTCCGCAGGATGTGGAGGACCAGATTACATACCCATTAACTGTGTCATTGCTTGGAGTGCCCGGTGTAAAAACCGTCCGAAGTTATTCGTTCTTCGGATTCTCAAGCATTTACATAATATTTAAAGAAGACGTCGATTTCTATTGGTCCCGGAGCAGAATCCTCGAAAAGCTCAATTCGCTTCCTGCCGGTACGCTGCCAGAGGAAGTTCAACCAACACTGGGCCCGGATGCGACAGCATTGGGGCAGATTTTCTGGTACACCCTCGAAGGTTACGATGAAAAAGGAAATCCCGCCGGTGGATGGGACCTGGAAGAATTGCGAACTATCCAGGACTGGCATGTTCGCTACGCCCTGCTTAGCGCCGAAGGTGTCAGTGAAGTCGCATCTGTCGGGGGCTTTGCCAAAGAATATCAAATTGATGTGGACCCGGACGCGATGCGAGCATTTGATGTCGGACTGGACGAGGTTTTCAAAGCGGTAAAATCTTCTAATGTTGACGTCGGCGCAAGAACGATAGAAATCAACCAAGTCGAGTATGTGATTCGAGGCCTGGGTTTTATAGAGGACCTTTCCGACATTGAAAAGACCGTCGTAAAAGTAAACGATAATGTTCCCGTTTATATAAAAGATATAGGGAAGGTTTCATACGGCCCTGCCCTGCGGCGAGGTGCTCTTGATAAGGGCGGCGCGGAAGCCGTTGGTGGGGTAGTAGTCGTTCGTTACGGATATAATCCTCTTGAGGCAATCAAGAATGTTAAAAAGAAGATCGAGGAAATCTCACCGGGACTTCCCCAGAAAACTCTGGCTGATGGGACAATATCTCAGGTTAAAATCGTTCCTTTTTACGACCGGACCGGCCTTATTCACGAAACTTTGGGCACGTTAAACACCGCCCTTACCGAGGAAATTCTTGTCACGATTATCGTTGTAATCGTTTTAGTTCTGCATTTGCGAAGCTCGATGCTAATAAGTGCCCTGCTGCCGCTTGCTATATTGATTTGTTTTATCGCCATGAAATTGTTTAAGGTAGATGCCAATATTGTCGCTCTTTCCGGTATTGCAATCGCTATCGGTACTATGGTTGATATGGGGATAATTATTTGCGAGAATATATTAAAACATCTTGAATCAGCCCGACCTGATGACGATAAGCTGGAAGTAATATTCAAAGCGGCAAGTGAAGTGGGAAGTGCGGTATTGACTGCGGTCTCGACTACCGTTGTCAGTTTTCTGCCGGTTTTTACTATGACTGGGGCCGAAGGTAAACTGTTTAAGCCTCTGGCATATACCAAGACCTTTGCTTTGATTGCCTCGGTAATAGTGGCATTAACCATAATTCCACCGGCGGCTTATATTCTCTTTACCAAAAAAAAAGCTATCAGGAAAATGACTCGTTATTTTATGGGGATTGTTCTGATTATTGCCGCTATTATTATAGCTTTTAGGCTGAATTTATGGATTGGAACTGTAATAGGAGTGATGGGTCTTTACCATCTATTTAGGAATTATATTCCGCAGAAATTGAATACATCATTTCCCGTTATTACAAATATCATTGCTGTTATTTTAGTGGCTATAATATTGACCGATCATTGGTTGCCCTTGGGAGCAGCCAAGGGACTTATACGTAATTTAATTTTCGTTGGGCTGCTTATCGGAGGACTTTTGTTTTTCTTCAAAATTTTCCAAAAATTTTACCCGCGAATTTTAGGATGGTGCCTTGAGCATAAGATACTATTTTTGTCTCTGCCTGCTTTAATCCTGGTTCTTGGAAGTATGGTTTGGCTCGGATTTGGAAGAGTCTTTCATTTTATGCCAACCTCAGTTCAGTCAAGCGATTTTTGGAAAGCCGGCACAAATTTATTTCCGGGATTGGGCAGGGAATTTATGCCGCCTTTGGATGAAGGCTCATTTTTATACATGCCGACAACTATGCCGCACGCTTCGATAGGCGAGGCTCTGGACGTGTTACAAAAGCAGGACATGGCGCTTCAGTCGATTCCTGAGATAGAGTCTGTAGTAGGTAAAATCGGGCGGGTTGAAAGTCCTCTCGATCCGGCTCCGATTTCAATGATTGAGACGGTCATCAATTATAAGCCGGAATATATTATCGACGAAAACGGAAATCGCATCCGACAATGGCGGCAGCATATCAACAAGCCTGATGATATATGGGATGAAATAGTCAAGGCAGCCCGCATTCCCGGTACTACAAGCGCACCGAAGCTGCAACCTATCGCTGCTCGTATTGTGATGCTCCAAAGCGGTATGCGAGCACCTATGGGAGTGAAAGTAAAAGGACCTGACCTGGATACAATCGAGAAAGTTGGACTTCAAATAGAGCGGTTTCTCAAGGAAGTTCCGAGCGTGGAAGCATCGGCTGTTATAGCCGACCGGATTGTGGGAAAGCCCTATCTGGAAATAGATATCGACCGTGAGGCCATAGCCCGATATGGCATCAGCATCGCTCACGTTCAGGGTGTTATCGAAGTAGCCATAGGCGGCAAACGCGTTACGACTACGGTCGAGGGGCGCGAGCGATATCCGGTCAGAGTCAGGTATATGCGGGAACTCAGAAACCAGATTGAAACTTTGGAGAAGATTCTTGTCCCGGCAGCCGACGGCTCGCAGATACCGCTTGTTCAGTTGGCCCAGATTAGATATGTCCGCGGCCCGCAGGCGATTAAAAGTGAAGATACCTTTCTCGTCGGGTATGTGCTGTTCGACAAGAAACCCGGCTATGCCGAAGTCGATGTTGTCGAAAACTGTCGTAGGCATCTTAAATCAAAAATTGACAGCGGTGAATTTGTAATCCCAGCAGGAGTCAGCTATGTTTTTGCTGGAAGTTATGAGAACCAGATTCGTGCGCAAAAGACACTTTCATTAGTTATACCTTTAGCCCTTCTGATTATATTCATAATTCTTTATTTGCAGTTTCGTTCGGTGTCTACAGGCATATTAATTTTTTCAGGAATTCTTATCGCCTGGGCCGGAGGTTTTTTAATGATATGGTTCTACGCACAATCCTGGTTTCTGAATTTCGAAATATTTGGAACGAACATGCGCGAGCTTTTCCAGGTACACCCTATTAACCTAAGTGTGGCAATATGGGTTGGATTTCTGGCGCTTTTTGGAATTGCCTCGGATGACGGTGTTGTGATGTGTACTTACTTAAAACAATCGTTCCAGAGAAAGGTTCCTGAGAATAAATACCAAATCCGGCAGATGGTGGTTGATGCGGGCAAACGCAGGATTCGTCCATGCCTTATGACAACGGCAACGACAATCCTGGCGCTAATTCCGGTTCTGACATCTACCGGACGGGGATCGGATATTATGGTGCCCATGGCAATACCGTCTTTCGGTGGAATGACAATTGAAATTCTTACAATGTTAATTGTACCGGTTTTGTACTGCTGGTTAAAAGAAAATGCTATTCGGAGAAGATATGTATGATAGGCTCTGTATATGGAGGTATATAAAATGAGTGAATATATAAAAACAAACAAAACAGTGTTGCTTCTTATCGTCGTTGTAGGCGGTATCATTACCGCCGGAGCAATCTTTGCGATTGTAAACAAAAGCACGCCGGAGCCTGAAAATGTTGAAAAATCGGTAACCGCTCCAAGAGCCCAGACAATTGAACAATCGGCATATATCGAACGAACTGAAAGAGTTGAACAAACTCAATCTGTCGCACTTGAGAATCTGGAAGAGATTATAAAATCTGCCGGTTCCTGGGGGCCTGTGTTCAAGCCATGGTTCGGCAAAGAGGCTCCCGATTTTACAGTTACGGATATTAAGGGACAGAAGCACAACCTAAAGGATTATCTCGGCAAGAACGTATTGGTTGTGTTTTGGGCCACATGGTGCCCTGCCTGCAATCTGGAAATACCTCATCTGATTGAGTTAAGGAAAGAAATCGGCGAAGATGAGCTTGCTATAATAGCGATATCGAATGAGGAGTCGGAGCTTCTGAAAAAATACGCTGCCGGTAAGGGAATAAACTATACGGTAGCTACTGTTGGAAGTAGTTTTTTACCGAGCCCCTTTATCGATGTAACCTCGATACCTACAACGTTTTTTATAGATAAAAACGGGCAGATAAAACTTGCCGCTGTTGGATTAGTGGAGCTGGATGATAGCAAAGCTATCTTAAAAGCCGAACAGTAAAGCGACTTTGAGCTAAAGGACCGAATGGGAACAAAATGAAAATACGGCGACCGGCGATTAAAGATGTCCTGGAGAGGCTCTATTATAAATATAACCGACGGAATCTTATAAAGCCCGACCCGCTGCAGTTTGTATATAAATATTCCAAGCGGGCGGATATGGAAATCGCCGGTTTACTTTCTGCCGTGCTTGCCTATGGCCGTGTTGAGCAGATTCAAAATAGCCTCACAAAGCTTTTTTCAATAATCGGCGAAAGCCCGTATGCATTTGTGAAGGAATTTGGTCCGGCACATCGAAAAAAACTGCACGTTTTTAAGCATCGTTTCACTACAGGTGATGATATTTCTGACCTGCTGGCGCTTTTAAAAATAGTTCTTGAGCAATATGGGAGCATTGAAAACTATTTTATTTCAGGCTATAGTAAATCAGATAAAAATATTATCCCTGCGTTGACGATTTTTTGTGATTCGTTGTCGAACAGGTATGCTGCAAAACATAATGGACATATAAGCAATGGACTTAAATATTTATTGGCCTCTCCCTCAAGAGGCAGCGCCTCTAAACGGCTGAATCTTTTTTTGCGCTGGATGGTGCGGGATGACCAGGTCGATGCCGGTGTGTGGAAATCGGTTGATAAGGCGAAACTCATAGTTCCCGTCGATGTTCATATGGGAAGATTATGCCGGATAATCGGGTTCCATAATAATAAAACTACAACCTTGAAAACCGCGGTAAAAATTACGGAAAATTTCGCTGAAATGGAACCTGCCGACCCGGTCAAATACGACTTTGCATTGAGCCGGATTGGAATTGTTGAAAACTGCACGGGGCGATACAGCCCTGCATGTGAGATTTGTGAACTTTCTTCGTTTTGTTTTCAGAGATGAGAAGAAATATTACTTTGGAGCAGTTATGTCGGAATCTAACGAGAAAATTAAAGTATTATTTCTTTGCACGGGCAACGCGTGCAGGAGCCAAATGGCGGAGGGCTGGGCACGGCATTTGAAGGCGGATATTGTAGATGCATATTCCGCCGGTATTCGTCCTATCGGCATCAGTTCCAGGGCAATAAAAACAATGGCACAGGCAGGTGTGGATATTTCTATGCATACTTCCAAACATATTGATGATTTGAGAGGTATCGATTTCGATTATGTCGTAACTTTATGCGACAATGCGGCACAAAACTGCCCGGTATTCAATGGAAAAGCCAAAGTTATTCACAAGCCGTTCAAAGATCCCTATTTCGCCGTCGGCTCGGAAGAGCAAATTATGGCGGAATTCGGAAAGACCCGCGACAAAATTAAGGCTTTTATTGAAACAATACCGGAAAGCCTGGAAAAAACAAAGTAGCCGGAAAAATTGAAAAAAATTAAAAAAAACACTTTTTTTTGTTGACGGACGGCTTAATTAGGACTATTTTAGTCTTATATGGATATTGTAAGAAGAAACACAGATTACGCACTAAGAGCAATGGTAAATCTTGCTCGAAATTACGATAAAGGACCGCAATCAAACAGGATAATTGCCGAGCAGGAGAATGTGCCGTATCAGCTTTTGTGCAAGCTGATGCAAAAGCTAAATAGTGCCGGTCTGGTTACCAGCTTCATGGGACCGAAAGGCGGTTTTGGATTAAGCCGTCAACCGTCCAAAATAAGCTTACTTGAAATTATAGAATCAATACAGGCGCCTATCCGGTTGAATAGATGTCTGCTTGCCGGGGATATTTGCCCGCGTCAAAAACATTGCCCCGTCAAAGAGAAACTTTTAGACCTTCAGGAGTATATCGGCGGATACTTTAGCGATATAACGCTGGATGAGCTTATTGCGGGCAGTTCAAAAAAAGACAGGAAGAAATTAAAAAGGGGCAAAAAATGACACAGACAAAAGATAAATCCACTGTTCTTCAGGCGTGTCTCGGTCAGGGGCAAAATTTAGCTGGTTTGGTCGAATATTCGGCGGATTCGATAGTCAGTAAGACATTACTGGATAAACCGGCGGGGACTATTACGCTTTTCGCTTTTGATAAGGGGCAAAAACTCAGCGAGCATACCTCGCCTTATGATGCGGTTATACAGATTCTTGACGGCAAGGCTCAATTAACTATCGGCGGGCGGCAAAAGCTTGTTTCAAACGGCCAAATCATTATTATGCCGGGTAATGTACCTCATGCAGTCGCCGCGGACGAAAAATTCAAGATGCTGCTGATAATGATTCGTGCATAAAGGATGAAGGAAAAGTGCCATGCGCGAGAAATTAATTGACGAAATGAAAAAAGTTTTTGGCGAGGATACCAAACGCAAAAACCATGCACTTGCCGTTTTGGATTTCGCCGAAAAGATACAGGCCCTCGAAGGCGGCAACGCACTTGTTATCCAGGCCTCGGCGATTTTGCATGACATAGGTATCCAGGAGGCCAAACGTAAATACGGCTCTTCAGGCGGTAAATATCAGGAGATCGAAGGCCCGCCGATTGCCGAGAAGATTCTGAAAAGCTGCGATGTTTCCGCGGGTGTTACCAGACATATACTCAGAATTATTGCGAACCATCACAGTGTCCGTGACATGGATACGACGGAATTCAAAATTATCTGGGACGCGGATAACCTCGTCAATATTTCCGAACAACTGAAATGTTCCGGCAGAAATCAGACACTAGAGTCAATCAATAAAATATTCAAAACTAATACGGGCCGAAGGATGGCCTCAGAGCGTTTCGTAAAGAATTGAATCCGAAGGATACAGAAATGGAAGGGACAAATTATGTTTTGCTATCAATGTGAACAAACGGCCGGCGGAACCGGCTGTACTAAAGTAGGCGTTTGCGGCAAGGACCCGGATATTCAGAGCCTGCAGGATACACTCATATTCGGGCTGAAAGGAATCGCCGCTTATGCCTATCACGCAAGGGAGCTTGGTCAAAAAGACGAGCAGGTCGATGCCTTTATGCACGAGGCAATGTTCGCCACACTGACGAATGTCGATTTCGACCTTAGCCGCTTTCTCGAATTGGTGCTCAAGGCCGGCGAAATGAATCTCCGTGCCATGGAAATGCTCAACAATGCAAACACCTCGAGGTTCGGCAATCCCACACCGGCAAAAGTTTACGGCGGCACAAAGGCCGGGCCGGGAATTGTTGTCACCGGCCATGACCTGCTTGACCTTTACGAGCTGCTCAAACAAACAGAGGGCAAAGGAATCAACATATACACTCACGGCGAAATGCTGCCTGCACACGGCTACCCGGAACTGCGAAAATTCAAGCATCTTGTCGGAAATTACGGCACGGCCTGGCAGAACCAAAGAAAAGAGTTCGACGCATTCAGCGGTGCGATTCTGGTCACGACCAACTGCATTATGATACCGAAGGAATCCTACAAAGACAGAATCTTCACGTGCGGGATTGCCGGTGCCGCGGGAGTCAAACATATAAAAAACAGAGATTTCAGCGAAGTCATAGAAAAAGCTCTGTCACAACCTCCGCTTGCCGATAGTCCGGCGGCTGCCTTAAGCACGGGATTCCATTACACGGCGGTTCTTTCTTTAGCGGATAAAATTATCGAGGCGGTAAAAGCGGGGAAAATCCGTCACTTCTTCTTCATCGGCGGCTGCGACGGCGCCAAGCCGGGACGAAACTACTATACCGAATTTGCGGAAAAAGTGCCGGACGATTGTGTGATACTTACCGCCGCGTGCGGCAAGTACAGACTGAACGACCGCGATTACGGCGACATCGACGGCATTCCCCGACTCCTCGATACCGGGCAGTGTAACGACTGCTATTCGGCCGTCAAAATCGCGCTTGCTCTCGCCGATGCGTTCGATTGCGGGGTAAATGATTTGCCGCTTTCGCTTATCGTCTCATGGTACGAGCAAAAGGCCGTTGCGATACTTCTGACGCTGTTGCATTTAGGGATAAAGAATATAAGGCTCGGCCCGTCACTGCCTGCGTTTGTCAGCCCGAATGTACTGAATATTCTCGTGGAAAAGTACGCCATAAAACCGATTGGCAACGTCGATGAAGATTTGGCCGAAATATTGAAAGCCTGATTTTATGGGCGCCTTTGAGCTTCTAACAAGATGAAAATTGACTCATATTGTCATGTTAAGCCCCTGCTGTCTTAAAATTACAAAACGGCAGGGGCAGGCTTTCCGGGTCATTCTAAACGCATCGTAAGGTGTCCCCAAAGGAAAACGAAGGGTCTCTCTTTTATATAAACGGGAGCTGTCTCTCGTTTCCCATAGGCTCACACCGCCTTGTCATTAATCAAGTCCGGCAGGCTCTCTCTTATTTACTTGTCACGAAAGAGCTTATAAAAATAAAATCCTGAGCTTGTCGAAGGATTGGGTTCGTTTTTTCAACTTACTTTTCGCAATACACACTACGCATCACTGAATACGAAACAAATTGGCTTCTTTTGGCTTTGTTTTTTTGATCCCCCAAAATAGTAAGATTTTGCTTAATATTAACATAACCATCATAATATCAGAGACTTACAAAGCTATACGCTATCCGCTGTACGCTGACCGCTAAGTAAAATTGGGTTCGTTTTTCATTTTTTTTCGCCACAGAGCACACAGAGGTGTTTTGAAGGCACAAAGGCACATAGGTTTAGAGGCAAATAGGTATAGAGGCACATAGGCACAAAGCTACAAAGGCACACAG
>JAFGBG010000223.1 GCA_016933295.1 Sedimentisphaerales bacterium
CGCTCATATTTGGGGAGTGGCAACGTTTTATCATTATTTCAATCTATCACTGCCCGGCAGATATACAATATCGATTTGTCTCGGTACTGCTTGTTATGTCAAGGGTGCGGGGAAAATTTTGGATACTCTAAAACAACATCTCAATATAGATGTCGGGCAGGTTACCGAAGACGGATTGTTCTCGATACAACCGGCAAGATGTGTCGGCGCGTGTGGTTTGGCGCCGGTAATGATGATAGATGAAAAAATATACGGTGAGCTAACACCTGAAAAAACTCTTAAGATAATTAAAGAGTATCGCCAAAAGGCAAAGAATGAAAAGTAAAAACGTACAATCTGTTATAAAAAGACTCTATGCAAGCGGTTTTCCTGAACTATACGATATTGAGTATTTGCTTGGGCTGGAAAAGGAACGTGATTTGGAATTGCTTTTCGGTTTCGCTGATAAAGTACGGAGAGAGTTCTGTGGGGATGGGATTATAGTAAGAGCGATAATTGAATTTTCGAGCTTTTGCAGAAACAGATGTCTTTACTGCGGATTGAACAGGCATAATAAAAATCTAAAAAGATACAGACTCAGCAAAGAAGAAATAATGGCCGCGGTTAAAGAAATCAATGCGGCAGGAATTAAAACCATAGTTTTGCAGTCAGGCGAAGATGATGAGCTGGATGTTTTCTGGTTGAGCGACCTCGTTCGAGAAATCAAAGGGAACTATGATATTGTGGTAACGTTGTCTGTGGGGGAACGCAGTAAAGGTGAATACATGATTTGGAAGGACGCCGGTGCGGACAGGTATCTTTTAAAAATAGAAACTTCGGACGAAACTCTTTACCGATGTCTGCATCCCGAGATGAGTTTTGAAAACAGGATTAACTGTTCCTCGGCTCTCAGAGCGCTCGGTTACCAGATCGGTTCGGGCTGCATTGTCGGTCTGAGAGGCCAGACAATACCAATGCTGGCTCGGGATATTATGTTCTTCAAAGAAGAAGATTTTGATATGCTCGGTATAGGAATTTTTATACCCCATGAGAATACGCCCCTTGGAAAAGAGCCTTTAGGCAGTATGGATTTGACTTTAAAAACTCTTGCTGTCACACGGATAGTGACTAAAAACACGCATTTGCCGGCAACGACGGCAATCGGCAGTCTCGGTGGAACGATAAAAGCCCTGAATGCCGGGGCGAATGTTATTATGCTGAATTTCACACCGGAGCCGTATCGGGATCTTTATGAAATTTACCCCGGCAAAAATTGTCTTAATAACGAATCTTTGACGAATATTGATAATCTTGAGGCGATAACCTACGAAGCAAACAGATGGATTAATTACTCGGCAGGAGATTCTTTGAAATATAAACATACATTGTGTGCGTTCGAATAATAATATTCATAAAGGAGAAGTTAAAATGCCTAAAACTATACTTATGATCGATGATGATCCGGAATTTGTGGAGGCAACAACAAATTTACTTGATGCCAAGGGTTACGATGTTATTTCAGCTCCCAACGGCAAAGAAGGCATCGAGAAAGCCAGAGAACATAAGCCGAAGCTTATTCTTCTGGATGTCATGATGACTACGAAATCAGAGGGATTTGATGTTGCCAGAGAAATGCACAAAGACGATTCTCTCAGGAATACGCCTGTCATCCTGATAACAGGTGTCAGAAAGGAAATGAGCCTTCCCTTTGGATTCGAGCCCGACGAGACATGGCTTCCGGTTAAAGAAGTTCTTGAGAAACCTGTAAAACCGGAGGTGCTCTTAAAGGCCGTTGGAAACAACATATAAAAAAGATACATGTTGCTGGGAGGGAGGTATTGATTTGTTAATCAAGGAACGATGTACTTGTACGCATTGAAAGTCGAGGTGGTACAAAATGCTTAAAACTCCGAAAAGTTTACGATTACATATAGGCGTTTTTGGACGAAGAAACGTGGGTAAATCTTCTATCCTGAACGCTTTAGTACGGCAGAATGTATCGATTGTTTCCGATGTTGCCGGAACAACGACGGATCCGGTAGAAAAAGTAATGGAGCTGAAACCGATAGGTCCCGTGGTTTTTATCGACACAGCAGGCATTGACGATATTGGTGCACTCGGCTGCGAGCGGGTCAGGAAAACAATGGGTGTCATTGATCGGACGGAATTGGCTGTTCTGGTCACCGATGAATGGCTGGATTATGAAAACCGACTTCTGGTGGAATTCAAAGAAAGAAATATTGCTGTTGTTGTAGCTGCCAATAAAACTGATCTGCGACAAACTGCCGAACTTGAGGAAAGAGTAAGTGAGGTTACTGACTCTGTTGTGAGCACTAATGCGCTTGAATACATCGGAATCGACGCGCTTCGCGAGGCAATTATCGCCGCAACGCCTGCCGAATTCCTCGAAAATAATTATATCATTGCGAATTTAATTGAGCAGGGCAGCATGACGATTTTTGTGACACCGATTGATATCGAAGCACCAAAAGGCAGACTGAAAATGCTGCAGGTACATTGTTTGCGTGAAATTCTCGATAAAAATGCGAATGCGATTGTTTGTAAAGAAACCGAGCTTGAAGATGTTCTCAATAAACTTAAACAATCGCCGGAGCTTGTAGTATGTGATAGTCAGGTTTTACACAAGGTCACATGTATTGTGCCGGATGATGTTATAGTCACAACTTTTTCGATTCTAATGGCTCGTTTCAAGAGCAACTTTGAAGTTATGTCTCGCGGCACGAAAGCAATCGATTCGCTTCAAGAAAACGACAAAGTACTTATCCTTGAAGCATGTACGCATCATCCTATCGGGGATGACATCGGGCGCGTTCAGATTCCCGAATTGTTGAAGCAATATGTAGGCGGTGAATTAAATATTGACGTGGTTGCCGGGCGGGATTTACCCGATGATATTAGTCGGTACAAGGTTATTATTCATTGCGGCGGCTGCGTGTTTAATAGAAAAGAAATGCTATCCAGAGTCGAGAAAGCAAAACAGGCAGGAGTGCCCATTACGAACTACGGCATGGCTATTTCTTACTTGCATGGTTTATTTCACAGGGCTATGGAGCCTTTTGCGGTATCTGAGTCGGTACTGAAATAACTTCGATAATATTTTAAGCTTTCACAATCTTGTTTCTGCCCTGTTTGACTGGGGCGGTCGCATTGCGCGTATCGATAACAAGCTGGGAATTTTTCACAATCCAGTTATAATCATAGTCGCTGTGATTTGTAGATATCAGAACGGCATCGTATTTTTTCAGCATTGCGGCAGAAAGCGGTTTGCTCTTCATCCTTAAATCATATCGTCTTTGCTTGTGCGTCACCGGGATATATGGGTCATTGTAATCGACACTTGCACCTTTTTCCCTTAAAAGCTCTATCAGTTCCAGTGATGGTGATTCTCGAACATCATCGATATCGGGTTTATATGCCAGACCCAGGATAAGGATTTTTGAACCTTTGAGACTTTTTTTCCGGTCGTTTAGTGCGTCCATTGTTCTGGCAATCACGTAGTGTGGCATATTTGTGTTGATTTCTCCGGCAAGCTCGATAAATCTTGTCGGCATACTATATTGGCGCGCCTTCCAGGTCAGGTAGAAAGGGTCGATCGGGATGCAATGACCGCCGAGTCCGGGGCCGGGATAAAACGGACTGAAACCGAATGGTTTCGTGCTTGCCGCCCGAATTACCTCCCAGACATCGATGCCCATACGGTCGAAAACCATCTTAAGCTCATTGACCATTGCGATATTGATACAGCGGTAAACATTCTCAAGGATTTTTGTTGCTTCTGCCGCCTCGACCGAAGAAACCGGAATTACGGTCTCTATTGCAAGCTTATACACCATTTCTGCTATTTCGAGACATGTATCGGTGAGGCCGCCGATGACTTTGGGAATAGTTCCGGTTGTAAAGTGTTTATTGCCGGGATCTTCACGTTCGGGAGAATAGGCAAGATGGAAATCCCTGCCGGCTTTCAGGCCGCTGGTTTCCAGAATCGGCGCCATTAGCTCCCGCGTTGTTCCAGGATAAGTAGTGCTTTCAAGTGTTACGAGTTGTTCTGGTTGGAGATACTTTGTGACAGTCCGGCAGGAGCCTACTACGTATTTCATATCCGGTTCGCGATTCTCTGTCAGCGGCGTCGGTACACAAATAAGCAAAGCATCGACGTTCTTTATTTGTGACATGGAGGTTGTAGCAGCGAATTTCTTTGCATCGACGATTCTTTTGACTTCCGAATGAGGCACGTTTTTTATGATGCTCTTGCCCGAATTCAGGACTTTAGTCTTTCGCTCGTCAATGTCAAAACCGGTGACTTTTATGCCGGCACAGGCAAATTCTCGTGCGAGCGGCAGACCTACATAGCCAAGACCAAGAATTCCGATCCTGACTGTTTTATCTTCGATTTTTTTCTTCCAGTCTTTCATTGCAGTTTCAGTTCAGTCGTGTTCCATGATGTAAACTTTAAGGTCATATCGGCAAATTAAAACCACAGGATTTTTTTCCAAAAATAATCGTCGATAAGTATAGTATATTCAGGTTAAACAGGCAAGAGTATGAATGCTATTTTGTTGATTCTTTATTTTCTTCTTTTGATTTCAGCAGCCCTTTTAATCCTTCGGATATTTCTTTTCCTGCGTCTTCAATACCCTTGATAACTTCTGTGCCGGCGTCTTTTCCCGTTCCTGTTACTCCTTTGCCTATGTCTGTTCCTGCTTCAAGTATCTTTGAGCCAGTGTCGATAAGAGCACCTGGCAAAGCTCCTATGTTTTTTAGCTCTGATACAAGAGGGCCGAGCATTTCTTCCGGCAGGATATCGGCTCCCTGCCTGGCGATTCCTCCTGCTATTGCGAGCAGGATTATGCGGATTAAGACGGTGGTATCGAGGTCGTTATCGCTGCCGAGATTAGTCATCTTAATGGTGCCGAGCTTTAAAGGAATAGTGTCGACTTTGCCGGGTACGGGAAGTAATTTCACGTTTACCTGGGCGTCGGTTATTTCAAGACTGTCTATATGGAGCTTTTTGCCGCTCGGTTCCGCCTGCTTGCTTTCCTGAGCTGGAAGTGCTTTTATTATGTCCTGTATATTGTTGCCGGAGATTCCCCTTTGCTCGAGGGTTATTTTAATCCCATCCAGTTTGATGTTTTTGATATTTACCGTATCGCTCAGCAGAGATTTGGTATTGATTGTAATATTGGCCCTATTTAATTCAAGGAGTCTTTGGTGTTTATAACCTTGAGGATTGTTTATCGCGAGATTCCGGATGCCAAGTTTGCCGCTCAGAATGGAAAGATCGACTTCATTGACATCGACACCAACATTTAGAGCTTTGGTTCCGGCAGTTTCAATAGCAATTTTCAGCGCACTGTCGGCGAATATGCCGGCGATAATCACGACAACTATAAGTGCGATAAAAACCGCCGCAACGCCGTAACAAAAAAATCTTAACGGCTTTTTCACTTTTTATAAAACTCCCGAATATATTTCTTCCTTGTTTTTAAATAAAACTGAATCCCTGCATTTTCCTTCTCTCACCGGTAAAGCACTTTTCAATATTCATGTTCTTAAAAACTATAACCCAGGCCCAGGAAATACTTGATGTCGGTTTTATGAGCGCCGATAGCCGGCGTGGCATCATAGTCGAGAATCGTTTTGAAGTTCATAAACAAAGTTTTGGTGAAATTGGAACGCAGTTCTGCCGTAGTTGTCAGATAATAATCGGAAAATTTGTCAAGAGCCGGATAGTATGTCAAGTCATGGATGAACGAAAGATTCTTTCTGAGCTTCTTATCGAAGTGATAACCGAGCTGAGCTGAGATTTCACTATTGCTGTCGGTTTGGTTGTCGTATTTTTCATAAAGTGATGCAAGACCAAGCTCGGTAGAGAAGTTCATATTATCTGATTCTATCCATTGATAACCGCCACCGATACCCACTGTCACTCGTCGATCCAGCTCGGCGACGGCATCTTTTTCATAGCGTCCGTCTAAGTAACCATACATCTTCTTGGAGAAGAAATAGTCGTATTTAGCTCTGGCGCGCCACCAGTCTTCAATTGTGACCTCTTGGCCTGTATCGGGATCATCCTGTTTTCCCTTTGCATAATCTGCCGTGATTGTAGTGCGATCCTTTTCCGTTCGTTTCTTAAGGTTTGCGCTTCCTGTTATAGTCTCTGTTTTTGTGTTGCCGTGTGTGGAGGTAAGACTTGCAGATACATCTCCTTTCCATTTAGGCGCCGGCTTGACGGGAGGATTTATCGAAACAATATCCGCTACGGCAAATTCCTGGGCTTTGATCGATTCGCTGCCCCTGATGGAAAATCGTCCGGTTTCGGAGCCTGTTAATTTTTGTTTTAATCCTGTCCCGTCTTTAAGATTTACAATGATCGGCTCGTCGCTGCTAAGAGTTTGAATTTCGGACAATTTTACAGTCACTTCGCCTGCTATGTCTGAATTTATAACTAATTTCCCATCAACGAGATTAACGATTTTTCCGGTCAGACGGTCTCCGTTTTTGAATCTGATTTCATCCCCGTAACTCATTTGAACAAGTAACATCAGGAACGGCAATAAAAGCATTATTCGGCAACGCATTGTAAACTCCTTTCAAATTAATCCATAAAAACAACTGCCCTGTTGAATGTGCGAGATAACCAGTAAAGACACATTTAATTATTATCCTTTATGCAACTTCACTTTTCATGTGTATATCACGTTGTGGGAATGGAATTGTAATGCCGTTTTTATCAAGAGCAAGCTTTATTTTTTCTATCAAATTAAAACGCACACTCCAGTAGTCAGTGGCGTTAACCCATGGTCGCACAACGAAATTAACACTGCTATCACCAAGCTCGGATACTGCAATAGTATATGCAGGTTCAGGCAGGATTCTGTCTTCGCTTTTAATGACTTCCTCGATGACCTTATGAGCTTTCTTTAGATCATCTCCATAGGAAACACCCACAACCAAGTCGATACGCCTTGTGCCGTTGACCGTGAAATTCATTATATTGGTACCGGTGACCTGGCCGTTGGGAATAATAATCCTAACATTGTCCGGCGAATTTAGAATCGTATTGAAAATCTGAATCTCTTTGACAGTTCCCATTTTACCGGCGGCTTCGATAAAATCGCCGACTTTGAATGGTTTGAAAATAATCAGCATGATGCCGGCGGCGAAATTAGACAAAGAGCCCTGAAGAGCAAATCCAATTGCCAAACCGGCAGCTCCGACAATAACGGCAAAATTAGATACTGGCACCGATAGTTTTTGCAGGGCGGCGAGGACAACGAATACTAATATCACAATTTCAACCAGGTGCCGAGTGAAACTGGTCAGGGTGGGATCCACTTTTGCTTTTGTCATTGCTTTGGCGATAAGTCTCGAGATCATCTTGGCAAGCCACCAGCCGATGACAAGGATTATGAGCGCACCAACTATTTTCAGCCAGTAATCCGCGACAAATTGCTTAAAATGCTCATAAATTGTATTGATAAAATCGATCATAATATTTTCTCCTTAAATGTTTCTGTTACAATGATTAAGTGACATCATAATTCCACTATAAATGTTCTCCAACAAATATGTGTTTATCTTTAATGGTTAGCTATTCTACATTATATTGTTTGTGATATTCAAGCTTTTATCAAGTAAAACAACCTTGAAAGGACTCTTTGAGGGATGTTTTTTGTGTAGTATTTTAATCATTGAATTACGCGTTGACAGCTTGTAATAATCCTTACAGGCCGATAGATTATAGGACTAAATGATAGTTTTTAATATTTATCGTCTTTTTCGTTCAAAGCTTTCGTGAAAAGGCGATTTATTGATTGAAAAATAAAGTATGGTAGGAGATACGATTTTAATAAGAACAGGCAGAAAAGTTGTGAGAGTTTTATCAAGCGAAATACCCTTATTAAAATTCCGAAGTTTTATTAGGTATTTTTTGTAAAAAGACATAAAAATGACAATTAATTGCCGGGTAGGCTCCCAAATTTCAATACAAGTAATTTGGACTATAATACTAAAATCCCGTCTCTCAATATTGATTTTATTCTTTCTTAATAAGCAATCCGGTATCACTTTTGACCTTTAAATCTTCGATTTTATCGATTTATGAGGCTTTTTACAATAATCGCGTAGATTAACGATCCGAGAAAAGACTATATTGTCAGCTTTTGCCGGATATATTATAATCACCGTAACTCCACAAAAGGTAGTACTTCATGCCTTATGGAATATAAAAGCAAGTTGTTTTTTCAATAGATAATAAGTTGTATAATACACAACCAAATAATTGATACTGTTTGGGAACCGTTAATATGAAGCAGATAATCGAAGAAGTTTTCAAAGCCGAGGAGAAAGTCAACGAAATTATCAGGCAGGCTAAGGAAAAAGCCTCTGAGATAAGACAATCTGCCGAAAAGGAAAATTTGGAGAAAATCAATGAGGCCAAACGGAAGGCAAGGGAAATAATTCAGGCTGCCGTAGAGGAAGCCAGAAAAGAAGCTGAACTTATCAGAGGAGAAAGGCTCAAAGAAGCCGAGTGTGAAAAGGAGTCCATCCTGAATAATAAAGAGGTCATCGATCGTCTGGTCGACGATATATTAAATATTGTAATCAAAACAGAATATTGAAGAGGTTTTAGTGAAAGCCAGTGCGTTATCAAAATATGCATTTATAAACGCCAAGTTGCGAGGTCGGATTAGTAAAATCCTTCCGGATGAGGTGTTCGGCAGGTTGGCTAAAGCTCCTTCGCTCGATGCGGCGCTGGATATTTTACAAGAAACAAGTTTTGCCGAACTATACGAAATATATTCCTCGACGGGCGATCTTAAAAAAGGAGAGCTTGAACTCCTTAAGAAAGAGATCGAGCTTTACGTCAATATCAAGGAGCATGTTCATCAAGATTCCATCGGGTTTGTGAACGCATTGCTTTATAAATTCGAAATAGAGAACCTTAAAAATTCGATAAGAATATATTTCGATAAGAAAATCAGAAATCGCTCCGCCGATCCCAATATTCACTACATTCTATACGAACCCATAATCCACGAGATACCAATCGATGTAATTATTAACGCCGAAAACTTTGACGAAATTGCCGGTGTATGTGAAGGGACTCCATATAGTGCAATTATAAAAAAATATAGTCATACCGCCGAGGCAAAAGGCTCTCTTTTCCGTATGGAAGTTGCATTTGACCATTTTTATTACGACAATCTTTTGTCCACTATTAAAAAAATGGATCGCAGAGACCGTATTATTGTTACGAGGTTGATAGGTGTGGAGATCGATCTGCAAAATATAAACTGGCTTATTCGACTTAAAAATTTTTATGACCTGCCTCTTGATGCGGTTATGGCTACGATAGTTCCGGGAGGATTTAACCTTAATCGGGCCGTAATTATGGAATTATATCGCGCGCAGAACGTCACTCCGGTTCTCCAAAATTTTGTAAAAGGCAAGTATCCGGGATTGTCGGCGCTTTTATCTTCCCAGACTTCTGACAGCTATTCAAGGTTGCTACTTATCCATCGGATACTAGAAGAGATTATAAAACATGAAGTCCGGCGGGTTCTTGCCGGCTATCCGTTTACGATCGGGATAATTTTTTCGTATTTCATTTTAAAAAGTGATGAGCTAAAAAAAATCAGGACAATTCTGAATGCTAAAAAGTATGATATCCAGCCCCAACGGATCGAAAGTATGATATGATGTTTACCACCGAGATGATACAGCTTTTTGCAGTTGTGCTGGCGAAAGATTCCGAGCGTGTCAGTGAGGTACTTCTGCGTGAGGGTGTCATACAATTCGTTAATACGGCGGAAATTCAGAATCTGGATATTGATAGTCTTTCGACCGTGAATCCACAGGACTCTCTGACGGAAATTACAGGTTTGAGGGATCGTATCGAGGGGCTTTTACACGCCGGAGGAATTATTCCCGCCGCTCCGAGAGATACCGATCTGAGCAGTCGCGTTCCAGTCGCTATCGAAAAAGAAAATGCCCTTCTCGGCCAGATAGACTCAGAACGAGAAAATATCAGAGAGCGACAGCGGAAAATTCAGCAGGAGATTCTCAAACTTGAAGATATCAGACGCCAGGTGGATATTTATGGTTTAGGTTTGTCTGATCTCCCGCTCAAGACCAAACATTCTTTTCTTACTATTCAGACCGGAAGAATACCCGCGCCTAATATTAAAAAATTTGATGACGAGTTGAGAGCTTTTCCTTCATTAAGTGTTTTGCTGGGACAGGAAAACGACATAGCTCATTATCTGCTTATCGCAATGAGACGTGACAGTGAACGTATAAGACAGATTCTTAACAACGTCGGCTGGACAAACATTGAATTGCCCGATGAGCTTAAATCCGTTAAAGAGGATGTATTTAAGGAACTTTCCGTCAAACTCAAAGCATTGACAGAGGAACAGAAAAAACTCGAACAAAAGGTCAGTGATTTGATCAGGTCACACCATCAACATCTCCAAGATGTATGGGTGAATCTCAAAGTGACAGAGCTTTTATATAAGATTCAGGCGAATTTTAAATCCTCTTCCAGGACCGTTGTTTTTATCGGCTGGCTGCCTTCATCTAAAAAGGAAGAGCTGACGAGACAGATTAAGACATCATGTGGAAGCCGTTGTTACCTCGAATGGCATCAACCCGGGAGCCCTGAGACAATTAATGACGAAATTCCGGTACAGCTTAATAATCCGAAAATATTCGCGCCCTTCGAGATGCTGGTAAGCAATTTCGGTATTCCCGAATACGGCACTATTGATCCGACTCCATTTGTCATGCCGTTATATCTTTCCATGTTCGGATTAATGTTCGCCGATGTCGGGCAGGGTGCTATCCTGATTCTTGCCGGCATTTTCGGGACATTTCTTCATAAAACAAATTTTGAGAAACGCGGTTTGTACACCCTCTCATGGCTGATTATCTGGTGTGGGCTTTCATCCGTTGTTTTTGGATTTTTGTTCGGCTCATATTTCGGTTTTGCTCTTTTACAGCCGCTTTGGTTTGACTTTCATGGTATAGTTTCTGGGAATGCTGAAGGAGGTTCATCTGTCAAAGATATTTTCGATATTCTGGCCATTACTTTATACTTCGGTATTGCCGTAATTTTTATAGGCTTATTTTTTAACTGGATTAATTTATTCCGCACACGAAAATGGATGGAAATGTTTTTTGATAAGGGCGGTATTTTGGGAGGATGGATATACGGGGGAGGTATATATATCGCGACATATTTGTTTAAGTATAACTACAAAGTATTCCCTTCGGCAGTGATTGTCTTTTTGCTGATTGGATTACCCTCACTTTTATTACTTGCGAAAGAGCCCTGTCACTATTTTCTCCGCAAGCAAACGCCGGAACAACATAAAATGAGCCGAACATTTAATCCTTTTATAATAGTGACTTTCTTAATGCAATGGATGGTTGAGCTTCTTGAAATTTTTAGTGGATATCTCGCCAACACTCTTTCCTTTATGCGAGTTGCGGGTCTCGGTATCGCGCACGTCAGCTTAATGATTTCATTTTTTTCAATCGCCCGGATGACGTCCGGTTTCTATTCTATTATTATCCTTATACTCGGAAATATCCTTGTGATTTGCCTTGAGGGTCTTACGGCTGGTGTGCAGGCGTTGAGGCTGAGTTACTATGAATTTTTTACAAAATTTTTCCATGGTACAGGAAAGTTATATACTCCAATATCTTTAAACAGTAAATAAAAGCAAGAAAGGAAGGAATATTGTGAATAATGCAAGAGATAAATTGAAATTACAGATAATCCAGAGTTTGATTGTAGTTTTTACTGTAATGACAATCATAGCGACGGTATTTTGTACGAACGCCTTTTCACAGCCGTCCGACGACCAGAATATTACAAAAATTTCTGAGGAAAAGGCTCAAACGAATGTAGAGGGAATGAAGTACGCCCTTATTGCTGCGGCGGCAGCTTTTGGTCTCGGAGCAATTGGTGCCGGGATTGCAATCTCACATGTAGGGGCCGCCGCAATGGGAGCGGTTGCAGAAAAACCGCAGATTGCTGGCCAGGCCCTAATTTTTGTCGCGCTGGCAGAAGGAATTGTTGTATTTGGTTTTATTACGGCGTTAATGATTTTAGGAAAAGTATAGCAGTAAGATGAAGTACGCGATTATTGGAGATGAAGATACGATTATTGGTTTCGGGATATTAGGTGTGCCCGGAAAAATTGCCGAGAATGCTGATGAAGCTCAGCGAGCTTTTCAGGCTATCCTTGAGGATAAGGATACAGGCATAATCATTATCACCGAAAGAATTGCGGATATGATCCGTCCAATAGTTAACAAATACCTGTTCACCATTGGCTTTCCATTGGTTGTTGAGATTCCGGACAGAAATGGTGCAAAAGCGGACAGGCCTGGAATCAAAGAAATGGTCAATACGGCTATCGGGATAAAAATATGAGAAATGATTCACTTTATATGAAAATGTTACATTGAAAAGAGACGTCTACATACAAAAAGGCTTTGATATTTATGGAATCTAAGGAGAAAGAAAAAGTCAACGGGATGCCGGATGGTGCGGCAATTATTTCAGGTATAGAGGCGGATGCCCTCGCTGAAGAGCGGCAAATCATAAGTGAGGCTGAAAAACATGCGGCTGAAAAGAAAGATTACACCAATAAAAAGATAGAATCCATGCTCAAGGATGCCGGGAAAGAAGGCCGCGAACAGGCTGAAGCAGTGAAGAAAAAAATTATTTCCAATGTACAGCTTGAAATCAAACGCCGTTCCATGAATATTCGGGGCGCTGTAATGCGGGATATTATTGAAAGGGTGGAAAAAAAGCTTGATTCAATGAGCGGGGATTCGAATTATAGAACAATTCTGATTGACTGGATTATAGAAGCTTGCATCGGTCTGGATTCGGAATCCGCTCTAATCAATACCTCGGAAAACGAACGGAAGCTTATCGACGAACAGTTGATCTCGGAAGTTACCGGGCGGTTTCACGCGAAAACCGGCAGAAAAATCACTCTGCAATTATCTCAGGCTCCTCCTTTGAAATCTCAGGGTGTTGTTCTGACTGCCGCGGATGGTCGTACAGCTTTTAATAATCAGGTTAGAACACGAATGTTGCGTAAAGAACGTGAGATTCGGATGGCAATATATAATACTCTGTTTACTGATGATAGAAAAGAATGATAATGAATGAGAGGATTATTGGACAAGTAAAACGAATTAACGGACCTGTCATAGAAGTTATGGGAATTACCGATGCCGAGATGTTTGAGTTGGTCTGGGTCGGCCGGGAGCATCTTATTGGTGAGTTGATTAAACTCGATAAAGACAGTGCCGTGATTCAGGTTTATGAAGATACAACGGGAATTGCTCCGTACGACCCTGTTTACGGCGCGGGAATGCAGCTTTCCGTGGAGCTCGGCCCGGGGATGGTCGGGACTATTTATGACGGGATACAGAGGCCTCTCGAAACGATCCGTGAAATATCCGATATCTATATCCAGCGTGGAATCTCCGTGCCTTCATTAAACAGAGGCAAGAAATGGCATTTTGTTCCGACTGTGAAAGAAGGTGACACTGTTTTCGGAGGTATGGTTCTCGGAACAGTTCGGGAAACAGAGAATGTCCTTCATAAGATTTTAGTACCGCCGAAAGATCACGGAATTCTCGAATCTCTTGTTTCCGAAGGTGATTATACTGTCGAGGATGTAATTGCCGTCTTGAGAATGAAAGATTCGCAACAAAAAACCCTTTTTCTTATGCAAAGATGGCCTATACGTGTTCAGCGGCCGACAAAAAAACGTCTTGCAATGGATATTCCGCTTATCACCGGGCAACGTGTAATTGACACTCTTTTTCCGGTTGCCAAAGGTGGGACGGTATGCATACCGGGAGGATTCGGCACAGGAAAAACAATGACGCAACAGGCGCTGGCAAAGTGGTGTGATGCTGATATTATTATATACATCGGTTGTGGAGAAAGGGGAAACGAGATTACCGATGTGCTCACTGAATTCCCGAAATTGGTTGATCCCAGGAGCGGACGTTCGCTTATGGAAAGGACGATTTTGATTGCCAATACATCCAATATGCCGGTCTCTGCAAGGGAGGCCAGCATTTATACTGGTATTACAATGGCGGAATATTTCAGGGACCAGGGCTATCATGTCGCCGTAATGGCGGATTCGACCTCTCGCTGGGCGGAAGCTCTTCGCGAGTTGTCCGGGCGTATGGAAGAAATGCCGGCAGAAGAGGGATTCCCAGCTTATCTGCCGACAAGAGTAGCTGAATTCTATGAGCGGGCGGGGTCGATGGAAACGTTAAGCTCTGATCAAGGTTCCGTTACAATCATCGGGGCCGTATCTCCTCCCGGTGGTGATTTTTCCGAGCCTGTAACCCAGCATACTAAGCGTTTTATTCGATGCTTTTGGGCTCTTGACAGGAACCTTGCCAATGCCCGCCACTATCCGGCAATTTCCTGGCTTGAAAGCTATAGCGAATATCTTGGTGATATCGAATCGTGGTGGTCCGAACAGGTTGGTCAGGAATGGCTTGCCGACCGAACGGAAATTATGGAATTGCTCCATAAGGAAGTGAGGCTTCAACAGGTTGTCAAGCTGGTCGGTCCTGACGCACTGCCGGATTCGCAGAGATTTGTTTTGGAGGTATGTACGTTGTTTAAAAATGCTTTTTTGCAGCAGAATGCCTATGATAAAATAGATACTTTCTCCACTATTCAAAAACAGGCGAAGATGCTACATATTATTGTAACTTACTCGAGGCGTGGTTCCGAAGCGATAAGGAAAGGAGCAACTCTGATAAAATTAAGAAAAATGAAAGTATATCAGGATATTGCGAAGATGAAATTTACAATACATAACGAAGATCTTTCCGGCCTTGATAAAATCGAAGCGCGTCTGGAACGTTCGATGGACCAACTGGAGGCGTTACATGTCTGAGACAAAAGATAAAAGTCTTCTATCGGGTCGCGAATATATCGGGGTTGATAAGATTGAGGGTGCGCTGGTTTTTGTCAGCAAAACTCACCCGGTGGGATACAGAGAGCTTATTGAATGTATCGACAGGGAAGGTAATCCTCGTCTTGGAATCGTTCTTGAATCATCGACGAATTTTGTTGTCGCGCAGATATTCGAGGGAACATCGGGACTCACTCTTCCGGGCACACGAATTAGATTCTCCGGGAAACCGCTGATGATCTCTATTTCGAAAGATATGCTGGGACGGGTTTTTAACGGACTGGGACAGCCCATTGACGGAGGTCCGGCACAACGAAGCGATATCGAGCTGAATGTGAACGGGATGGCAATCAATCCGACAGCGAGAGAATATCCGCGGGATTTTATCCAGACGGGTATTTCTGTGATTGATGGGATGAATACTCTTATCCGGGGCCAGAAGCTACCGATATTTTCCGGCAACGGATTGCCTCATAATGAGCTTGCCGCCCAGATCGCCCGGCAGGCGAAAATCCGTGGAACGAATACGGAATTCGCGGTGGTTTTTGCCGCGATGGGAGTGAAACACGATATAGCGCAATTTTTCATTCGCTCGTTTGAAGAAAGTGGCGTGCTCGAAAATGTCGCGTTGTTTCTGTCTCTCGCCGACGATCCGTCGATCGAGCGCCTGATTACCCCGAGAACTGCTTTGACTCTTGCCGAGTATCTGGCATTTCATGAAGATATGCACGTGCTGGTGATTCTAACCGATATGACCAATTATTGCGAGTCTCTGCGTGAAATATCCACGATTAGGGGTGAGATACCGTCGCGCAAGGGATACCCTGGTTATCTTTATTCCGACCTGGCCGAACTTTACGAACGCTCTGGAATGATTAAAGGATATCAGGGCTCGATCACATTGCTTCCTATCCTGACAATGCCGAACGATGACATATCCCATCCGGTGCCGGACCTGACAGGTTATATTACGGAAGGGCAAATCGTTTTTGAAAGAGAGATGGATGGCAGAGGTATTTATCCGCCGATTGCAGGACTGCCGTCTCTTTCCCGGTTAATGAAGGACGGCATCGGCGAAGGCATGACACGAGACGACCACCCGCATCTTGCGAGTCAATTATTCGCGGCATATAGCTATGTTAAGGACGTCCGCAATCTCGCATCAGTGATCGGAGAAGAAGAGCTTACTCCTCTGGATCATAACTATCTCGAATTCGGCAAGGAATTCGAGCAGAGGTTTGTCTCTCAGCTTAAGGACGAAGAAAGAAGCATCGAACAAACCCTGGACCTTGGCTGGGAAGTTTTGAGGACTCTTCCTGTCGAAGAGCTGCACAGAATTACGGATGAGGAAATAGAGAAGTACTACGGAAGATAACGGAAAACCATTATGGCGCAACTTCAATATGCACCAACTAAAACGAATTTACTTCGTTTAAGGAATGATTTGAATTTTGCCCGGCAGGGATATGAGCTCCTGGACCAAAAAAGAAATATTCTTATTATCGAGCTTTTGGCGCTGGTAGATCAAGCAACGGATTATCAGAACCGGGTGGAAAATGCGCTTGCAAAAGCGTTCCAAGCTCTCGAGGAAGCCGTTCTGGACATGGGCAAGCTCAAAGTACAGTATTTAACAGGGGCCGTGAACATCTCGACTGATATTGTTATACGTTCCAGACGGGTAATGGGAGTTAATCTGCCGGTAGTGGAAACAGAATTCACGGAATATCCCCCTTACTACAGTCCTATGGGAACAAGTTTTTGGATTGACAGCTCGATTAATTTTTTTAAGGAGGCACTAAGTCTGCTTGGCAGACTTTCTGAGTTGAAAATATCCGTGTTGCGGCTTGCAAATGAGGTTAAAAAAACTATCAGGAAAGTCAATGCTCTTGAGAAAGTTGCTATTCCTGACCTTCAGGAGACCGTTCATTTTATAGAAAGCAGGCTCGAAGAAAATGAACGGGACATGTTCGTTTTAATGAAAATGGTCAAGAGTAACCTCGAGAGCAAAAGACAAAGGACTTTTGGAGAAAAATCGTGATTAAACCCATCAAAAAAATAATGGTTTATATCGACGGAACCGAACAGTCAATTACCGCCGCCCAGTATGCGATATGCTTAGCTTCCTTCTCCGGCGCCGAACTCATTGCCTGTTATGTGATTAACACCAAAGCCATGGAAGACCTTCTCAAGGCGAGAATCTTCCTTCAGGATGAACAGCTTGAGTATGAGCATGATATGAATGCCGACGCTGAACGCTATCTGAATTACGTGAACGAACTTGCGATTGCAAAAGGAGTTACAGTTATTAAAAAACTCAGTAGCGGCAATGTTAGCAAGCAAATCGTGGATGCCGTAAGAGATGAGAATATTGACCTGTTGATTATTGGTGAGCTATCTCATATCAGGAGCCGAAGGGATGAATTTTATGATGAAACCGAGCGGGCGATGAGGTCGGCTCCATGTTCTGTTTTTATTGTTAAAGATCAGGATAGGGTTTGGGAATTATATGAATCGTTGGTATAATACGAGTTTTTATAAAATTAAAAAGGGTGTTTTAGACTAAAAGATTACTGGAGAAATATTACATGGCTTTAATTGATTTGGTTGTAGAAAAGATCATAAAAATACCGCTGGAATCCAAAGATAAACCGGATGTTATACGGGAGCTCGTCCGGATACTAAAAGATGCCGAAGAAATTGAAGATTTTGAAACCGCTTTGAAAGCAGTTCAGGATCGTGAAGATAAACAAAGCACCGGATTGACGGACGGCATTGCCGTTCCTCATGCCAAAACAACTGCCGTGACCAGCTTAAAGCTTGCGATAGGTATCGCTCCGCAAGGAATTGATTTTGATGCAATGGATAAACAACTTTCAAACCTCTTCTTTCTTCTTCTGGCACCGCCGGGAATGTCCGGACCTCATGTGGAAGCCCTTGCAGAAATAGCCAAACTCTCTCGCTCAAAGGCCTTGTGTAAAGCTTTGATTACCGCGAAAAATGCTCATGAAGTTGTCGATCTCTTAAGAGGTGAATGATAGCATGGTATTGAATTGAAATCCGCCGAATACCAAAAATGCTTGCCCGGCAAGCATTTTGGTGTGCGCTAAGTTACAACACTGATAAGACCAGTTAATTGCCGCAATATAAACAGTTACATAAAAAAACGGGGCCTACGCCGAATTAACGGCACAGGCCCAGAAATAAACCAATAAATCAACTC
>JAFGBG010000224.1 GCA_016933295.1 Sedimentisphaerales bacterium
ATTTTCTGTGGCACTTTCCCGCGGGTCGCCCCGGGTGGCCGTTAGCCACCGCCGTTGCCCTGTCCTGCTCGGACTTTCCTCCCTGCATAGCTTGTACCATAGGTACTTTATGCAACGCAGGGCGACCGCCCGACCCACTCTTTTAAATTTTCAAATAATCGGATTCTCAATTATTATAACAGAAAATCGCTTTTTTTGATACGCCGCCTATGTAGGCTTTGTTCTTTCCGTGAATCTCGAGCACAAAAAGTCAGAAAACCGACCAAATTAACCGATATTTTTCGATATCTCGATATGTTTTTTGAAATTTTTATCGTCGGTCTGCGGATAATCTCTGCGATAATGCACTCCCCTGCTCTCGCAACGCATTTTCGCCGATTGTGTCATCAGCAGAGAAACCGTGAGCATATTCTGGCATTTCCAGCCCTCGGGGGAATCGAAAATTTTATCCATTACGTATCTCTGCCAGAATTTAATAATCTCCTGTGCCTCCGAGAGCGGCTGATCCGTGCGAGTTATGCCGATATTCCGCCACATAAGCGCTCGCAGCGAGTTAGTGACATCCTCGGTATCCAGGCGGGTGCGTGCCGAGTGCGGGATTTGACATTTGATTAAAGGATGCCTGTGATGCGATGCACGGGTATTTATATTTCCAGAAGCGGCACGACCCGCAATCTGGCCGAATACCAGTCCTTCGAGCAGGGAATTACTGCCGAGCCGATTTGCGCCGTGCAGACCCGTGGAAGCTACCTCTCCGCAGGCATACAAATTTTCGATACTCGTTTTCGCCGAGATATCGGTTTTCACGCCGCCTATCATATAGTGCGCGCTGGGCCGGACCGGAATCAGGTTCTTGGTTATGTCGATATCGAAGCTCTCGAGCAGCTCGTTAATCCAGGGAAATCTCTCCGCGAAAAATTCCTTCTCAAAATGACGGACATCCAGATAGACATGTGTGGATTCTGTCTTTCTCATTTGCGCCAGTATCGCCCGGCTTACGATGTCACGGGGTGCAAGTTCCGCCGCTTCGTGATAGTCCTTCATGAATTTTTCGCCCTGGTTATCCACGAGAATCGCACCTTCGCCGCGCAATGTCTCGGTAATCAGCGCACGTGTCGCTCCCGCTATATACAGGGTTGTCGGATGAAACTGCATAAATTCCAAATCCCGCAGAACGGCCCCCGCCCGATACGCCATGGCGAGGCCGTCGCCGGTGGCAACCTCGGGATTCGTAGTCTCGCGGTACAACCGCCCCGCTCCTCCGGTTGCGAGTATAGTATTTGCCGCCCAGATAATCTGGATTCCCTTCCTTTGGTCGTTACCTATTACTCCGACACATTCTTCGCCGCCGTTCGTAAGCAAATCGATGGCGAAGAAATTCTCCAGTATCCTTATATTCGAATGTTCGCGTACTTTTCTTATGAGCGCCTCGGCAATCATCCTGCCGGTTTCGTCGCCGTGGGCATGTGCGACACGGGGATGGCTGTGGCCGCCTTCGAGCGTCACGGCAATTTGATTATCGACCATATCGAACTCCGTGCCCCATCGCAGAAGCTGCTCGATCAATTCCGGCCCCCGCCGAACGACCAAATCGACAACCTCCGGCTCATACAAACCGCAGCCGGTATTAAAAGTATCGGCTATGTGCGCCTCGAACGTATCGGTCTTTTTCAGGACCGAAGCAATTCCACCCTGAGCCTTCCATGTGTTACTTTCCTTGAGGCCGCCTTTGCAGACGATAGTAACCTTGCATTGCTCGGCAGCCTCAATCGCAGCGCGAAGCCCGGCAATTCCGGCCCCGACCACAAGGCAATCGGTGAAAAGCTGCTGAGCGGATACAGAATCGATATTAATCAGATACCTTCTTGGTTCGGTCTTTTCGGTCATTGTTGTCCCAATTAATTCTATGGTGTTTTATTTGGAGGCCGTCTTGCGAACGAGGGCAACTTCCTCGACAAACAATCGTTCGTCATCGACATATTTCAGAATAAAAGCCTGCAACTGCTTAGTCGTCGCCGTCAGTACGAGCCTGCCTTCAATCATTGTGTGTTCGATTGCATTCGGATTTTCCTTGAGCAGCTCTTCCATTTTATCCTGTATGGTTAAAGACAATTTTAACTGTGGCTCTATCTGGCCGACCTTAATAAACGTGTGAGACGGTATCATGAAAAATCCGTTATACGGCCAATCCACATGGTTGGGATCCTCCGGCTCCCACGGCAGCTCGCTTGGAAATATATCGAGGAAAAGTTTGTCCTGAAGCTTGACCAAATGTGTCAAAAATGCTCCCTTCCTTCCTTCTTCATCGGTGAAAATCAGCTTATATGCGTTATTCGGATCGTCCATTCGCATGAATTCCCAGATTGTTTTGGGATCATTTGGCTCCTGCACCCAGGTACCGAGAAGTTTTTCATCGAAAATCACATCTTCGCCGGAGTAAAGACAATGCAGGGACATAACCGGCACACATCCCGCCAAAGACACGGCAATCAAGTAAAAAAGAATTTTCTTCGTATTCATATTTCGGTCTCCTTTTAATTAGCTGTTTTCCTGCTTTAAGAAACCAACCTAACACTGAGTTTTTACAATTATTTAACGTCAACTATCATCAAGCCTGAAAAGATAATTGTCAATCGAAAAGAACATATTAAATCGACGCATTGCGGCAGTTTCAGGTTGCCCAATATAACAACGAGCAGAAATTTGCTTTCAAAAAGCCGATAAAGTATTGTGAAAACACTCCTTACATACTATAAATAATCCTGTCGTAAAACTGCCGGACCGTATTATTGTGTTAATGATCCGAACCTATATGAAAAATCATAACAAGGCCTATATATATGCCGCTTTCGTAGTTTTGTTTTGGGCTACAATTCCATCGGCTTTCAAAATCTCTTTAGACCGCTTAAAAGTAGATGTTTTACCTCTTTTGTTTTATGCCTCATTTGTGTCTTTAGTTACTTTTTTTTTCTGCCTTGTGTTTTCGCAAAAACTTCACCTGCTCAAAAACCTCACCAAAGAAAATTATTTGCATTCGGCAATGCTTGGTTTTCTCAATCCCTTCCTTTATTATTGCGTCATATTCGAATCATATACACTACTGCCCGCCCAGCAGGCCCAGCCGTTAAACTTTGTCTGGCCGATAACGCTGGTATTATTATCGATCCCGTTGCTGCGGCAAAAAATCAGGGCAAAAGATATTCTCGCCATACTAATCAGCTTCTTCGGCGTATTTATTATTTCAACACGCGGCGATATTCTCGGTTTCGGAATCGACAGCCCGGCGGGAGTATCACTGGCCCTGGGCAGCACTATTATCTGGTCGCTGTTCTGGATATATAACGTCAGAGACAAACGCGATGAAATAGTAGGGCTTTTTTTGAATTTCGCCTTCGGATTTATTTTTATCTCCATCGCGTTGTTGCTGCGCGGCCGCATCCAAATGCCGTCCGTAAAGGGCCTTCTCGGAGCTGCGTATATCGGATTATTCGAAATGGGAATTACATTTCTGCTCTGGCTCAAGGCCTTGAAGCTGGCGAAAACTACGGCACATATTACCAACCTGATTTATCTGACCCCCTTTCTTTCGCTGATTGTCGTCCGTATCGTTCTCAAAGAAGAAATTTTTGCCGCAACAATAATCGGCGTAATATTTATTGTCGGCGGAATAATTTTGCAAAAGCTATGATTTAGAATCCATTTGTAATAATGAAGCAGTGGATTCCTGCCTGCGCAGGAATGACAATTTTAGATCAAGTTATGCAATTATCTCTTCGATTGCTTTCGCAACTACGTAGTCCGGCAGTTTGTTCAGGGCCGGCCTCTCGCAATAAGCCGATATGATACTTTTATCGGGAAAAGCCCCCACTTCTTTTGCCAACTCTTTTGCGTGCGGCTCGAAATCATCCTCATCGGCGAGCGACGCGGCTTTTATCCGTGCGGCCTCGACTAAAGCATGAAATTCGGCACGGCTGTCGTACCAGTTAAGCTGCAATTCCATCTCGAATGCTTCTTTCGCCCTTTCGCGGCTGTATAGATACTGAATCCCAAACGGATTATATAATTCTATTCGCTCATCGATAAAAGCCCGGCAGGCATCCACATAAGCGGCAAATTTCTCATCGTCTAAATCATCGTACTGGCCGGCCTCGATTTCTTCGGCAAGAACATCTTCTATCCGACCGACAAGAAAATCCCTGTTGGCTACGAGCAGCTCGTATAATGCCTCATAATAAGCTTTTATCAGCAAGTTTGCCCGGCTCATATTCTCCGATCCATAAACCTTTGCCGTTCCGAAATCAATTGCCCTGATTTTATCCTGTTTTGATACAAATACCCTCAAATATTCCATTTTCTCAATAGAATTGGGTTCGATTGGGTTTGAATTGGCTTTGTTTTTTACCGCTTAAAACTGGAACATTCCCATATTTACTTGTCATAAAAGAGCTTATATCAAATTGTCTATTTTAAAATTGGGTTCGTTTTCAATTTTTTTCAATCCATATCTTTAGAATTTCGGATTTCCGGCCGAAGGCCGGCAAATTGGCTTCGTTTTTTCAAATTAGGTTTTTGCACCCATCAGGCATATTATTTATTCTTGTTAATTTACGCAATGTCTTGATATATAAAGACTTACGATGCTTAAATATAAAATATTAAAATTCAAAATGTCTGTGCAATACGGCGAAGTCTTCTTAAGGCTGATAGGCTTATTTTTGATTTTTACATTGTGATTTTACATTTTGCGTTTTGATTTTTAATTTTCGCGAGGTTTTGTTCGCTGTTTCACATCCCCCTCTTATTCGATGATTTACCATATTCAATTGTAGAGTCATATTATATAGCGTTCCGGCAAAAATACAAGGAAATTCGTCAGAAATTTCTTCTCGTGTGTATTGAGTATCCGTTCTCCGCAGTATCAATGCTGCGAAGGATGAATTGCGTATTGTATAAACTTATGCTAAAAATGCTCCTGAACCCTTTTCAAACGGGTGGGAAGATTTTTATGAATATGCCCGATAGCTCGGTAATTGCGTTTTTAACCTGTTCCGAAACGGGGGAGCCCAACTGGGTGTGGTCGGGCTGGATGCCTATAAAGTAAACCTGAGTATCTATATTACTACAAATCATATCTATAAACAAGCGAGGCGAAACAGAATGCGTTGATATTGCAATCGAATTCAACTGCTCGGTATTAAAGATTTTAATCGTGCCCGGCTCAGCGGAAAAATCCACGGCATCGATAATAATCAGATTCTTCGGTGCTCTTTTAATAATCGGCTGGATATAATTTTCGGGAACTACTCCCGCATCTATCACGTCGGCGGAAATTTTCGCCCCGCTAAGCTCCTCGCAGACCAGCGGACCGAGAGCATCGTCGCCTTTGAAGGTGTTTCCTATCCCGACGATGAGCGCAGACGAACCGGTGAGTGGTTTTAGAATCTCGAATATATCCTGACATTCGGAATGCGACATACTAAATCACATCTTGATATTAAGCCCGCATTTGCACTTCGGGCAGAGTATTCGCATGAAGTCACTTACAGCCGCATCGACCTCGGCAGGCTGATGAATATCGTTTGGATGGGTATGCAACTGGCCGCTCTTTGCGAGCAAAATAGACGGATTCGTATATGCCAGCGGGCCGAGCTTGTCATACAGCCAGAGAAGATGTTTTTTCGTGCCGATAAGAGCACCGCATTTCTCGCACATCTGCAGCTCGTATTCGTGGGTCGTGGCCATATCGTCCCTGTCGAGTCCGGCAAGGTCCCACTCGTTGGTCAGATTTATTCCCGTCTCGGTCGTGCAGTTTTCGTGGCAGTTGCCGCAGAAAATACACGCATCGTATCGAACTGTAATCTTTCGCAGCGGCAGTTTTGCCTGAGTATCATCGACCTGCGTCAGGGCGCGGGTCGGGCAGACGTTCACACACGCCCCGCAACCGATACAGGTATCGAGGTCGAATTCCGGCTTGCCCCTGTATTTTTCCGGCACAACACACGGCTCGGCGGGAAATTTCGTAGTGAAACGCGGCGAAAAAACCGCCGTGACTGCTTCTTTTAATTCTCTCAACTTCGGGTAACGCAATTCAGCACCTCCGTTGGTTCTGGTTTATTTTTTCATATCTTCGCCGTATTTATCAACGACGCTTTCTTCCCACAATTTTACGCCGGACGCATAGGAGCCTTTGGCAATCGCATGAGCGGCGGTCGGTGAAGTAATCAATATAAAGACGGCACATATAATCGCTTTTGCGCTTATAGTTCCCGTCGCGCTCACAAAGGCCACGCCGATAAGCAGGAAAATAGTGCCGAGCGTGACACACTTTGTCGAGGCCTGCAACCGATTGTAAACATCCGGAAAACGAACCAGCCCTATGCAGCCGAATATATCAAACAGAATTCCTACCGTTATTAAAAAATAGCCTATTATATCAGTCATCGAAATCTCTTCCTTCCAGGAATTTCGCCAGAGCCAAGGTTCCAATAAAACTCAGCAGCGCCCAGGCAAGAGCAATGTTCAGGTAAAAATCCTTTCCAGTCTCCATGCCCAGGATCGCACAGAAACCCACAATAACAATACCTAATATATCGATAGCCACGGTTCGATCCGGAGCGCTTGGCCCTCGGCCTATCCTGTACAGGCACAAAAAGCAGCATATAAACAAGCCAATGTAAAATATCAACTCCATATCAACCTCTTTTTATTCGAAAATCTTTTTTATAAACCACTCAAATCTCTGGGCGATTAAACATGTTGCCTGTTCAACGTCATCGGATTTCACGTTAATCCAGTGGATGTATAAATAACCGTCTTCGGTAAGGTCAACGGTCAACGTACCCGGTGTAAGAGTGATTGAATTTGCAAGTGCCGTTATTGCCGAATCGGATTTCAGGTTTGTTTTTATCTTCACGATTCCCGGCTTTATCGGCATCTGCGGATGCAGCGCTCGATAGACAACGTCAAAATTGGCCTTGGTGACATAATAGAAAAATACCGGCACATAAACCAGAAACCAGAAAATCCGTATCGGCGAAACAAAAACGTGATGCTCCTTCGGGAGTATGTCGTGGAAAATAATCGCCACAAAAGCCGAAGCGATAATACCGGCGACAACTACCTGCAAGTCCACGGTCCCATCGGCAAAAGGCCATGTCAGCAGAATCCAGATAATAAATGTCAGAACCAAATATATCGATCTTCTCATATAATCACTTCCTTACTATCCTCCGGGACCTATTACAAACCTCGAATACTCAAAACCGCCGGTTAAAACCTTCACGGCCGGGTCCAAAACAGCTTCTTTCAAACCGGGAATAATTACAAGCAGGCCCATAAGAATACACAAACAAGCCAGAAAAGCCATTGCAAAAAGCATCGTACCTTTGTTTTCACGGGCGTTCTGAAGCTTTTCCGGCAGTTGTCCGAGAAATACGTATCTATGCACCTTCAGATACATAATTAAAGTACATAAACTCACAAAAACGATTATTGCCGCAATCCAATAATAACCGGCCAAAATCGCGGCGATAATAAGAATCAATTTGCTCCAAAAACCGCTGAACGGCGGGATTCCGACTATCGAGGCGGAGGCAACAGCGCATGTTGCTCTTGTGTACGGAAGTTTTGCCGCAAGTCCGCCCATCTGTTCCAGCCGTCTCGTACCTGTCGCCATCTCTATCGAGCCGCTGTTTAAGAACAATAACGATTTGTAAACGGCATGATTGACAAGATGGAACAAGCCGCCCAAAATAGCAAGCGAAGCCAGTTTATCCTCGCCTTTTTGGATAAGGGCCGCGCCGAGACCTATACCTAAAACCACATATCCAATCTGGCTGATACTCGAATATGCCATAAGCCGCTTGAGGTCTTCCTGCCCTATCGCCAAAAATGCGCCGATAATCATGCTTATAAGACCGAGCACGATTATCAGCCAGCCTGTAGCCTGCGAAACTCCGAAAATATTGAAAACAACTCTTGAAAGGGCATAAACTCCGAGAGTCTTTATAAGAATACCGGATAGCATTGCCGAAATAGGAGCCGGGGCCGACGGGTGCGCATCGGGCAGCCATGCATGAAACGGCACAAGCGCAGCTTTCAAACCAAAACCGACGATAAATAAAGCAAGAGCAAAAGTAAGACCGGCATTAAGACCTCCGTTGTTTTGTATCGTCTGTGAAATGTAGGCCATATTAAGCGTGCCCGTATGGCCGTACACAAGTCCAACGGAGAAAAGAATAAATATCGAACCGACACTGCCCAGTACCATATATTTAAATGAAGCCTCGAGCTCCTCATGCCCACAGCCGAAACCTACCAACGCGTATGAAGCAAGCGATGCAATTTCAAGAAAAACGAACAAATTGAAAATATCGCCGGAAAGCACAACGCCGTTCATTCCGGCAACCATAAGCAAAAACAGACTGAGATATTTCGCCTTGGCGGTGTACTGCTCCATATACCTGGCGCTGAATAGCATCGCGGCGGTCGCCACAGTAGCGATGGCCAGAAGCATAAGAGCGCTCAAGCCGTCGAGCACGAGATTTATTCCCAGAGGAATCGACCAATCGCCGATCTCATAGATACCTTGTTTGCCACTGTAAACCGCGACAACGGCAAGAACAAGCAGTAACAATATGACGGCATTGGCCAGAATTGTTGCGGCATCCTTACCTTTTTTGCCAAACAAAGGCAGTATAAAAGCTGCAATTAAAGGAATAACGACAAAAGCAGGCAAAAGTCCTATCATCCTTTTAACCTCCTTATCTCAGTAATGTCGAAGGTGCCGTATTTTTCATAAGTTCGAATACATATTGAAATCATAAGCGCCAGCGAGCCCAGACTGATAACAATAGCCGTAAGTACGAGGGCCTGGGGCAAAGGATCGACGGTCGTCATCCGGAACAACTGACTGATTTTAACCTGCCCATTCTCATCTTCGATTAAATCTTCCCTGGAAAGAATCGGGGCCACGCTGGGTACGGACAATTTTTCCTCTGTCTGCCCTGTTTCGTCGGAAACTACCGGGCCTTGACCGGCAGCTATCGGTGTCGTACTAAGAAGCTGTTTCTCTGATTTTGTCAATTGAACCGGAGCCTGATAGCCGAGCATGATAAGGAAAAGATTAACCGCATATTCCATAACCATGATGCCGATTACAATCTTGACCATATTCTTTTTCACGACCGCACAATACAGCCCGATCATAAAAAGTAAAAAACATAGTGCATAAGGCATTACTATTACTCCTGTTTATCGTCTGACGAATCTCGTCGAAAAGTCGAAAGGATAAATATTACAAGAAACAGAGAAGCTCCGACTTTGAGTCCGATTGCGATATTCGACAATGGAATTGTGCCGGAACTTATAAGTCTCAGATGCCGGCCGAATTGAGACAGGAAATTATCAAAGAAAGACTTGCCGAAAACGTAACCCAGGACAGCAATCATGGCAAACGCAACCGCACCAAGACAATCCAGTTTCGAGTCAAGTGACAAAGGCAAATCCTTTTGTACGAATTCCCTGCCGAACGCCAGCATAAGCATTACATAAGACGAGGCCAAAATCACGCCCCCGGCAAAACCCCCGCCCGGCGTCAGGTGGCCGAAAAGAATAATATAGATACCGAACAAGATAATCAGCACCTTGACCCAGCTGCTTATCGTCTTAACTATTACCGTCATACCTTTCATTATTCTAATTCTCCCAGAGCCTTCCTGCTCTTTCTTCGCAGAATCACGGTCGCTCCGATTATAGAAGTGAACAATACCGTCGCTTCACCGAGTGTATCGTAGGCGCGAAAATCCAGAATAATAGAGGCTATGATATTTGCCGCTCCGGTTTTTTCCAGGCCATCTTCTATATATGTTTCAGAAGCTGGATTATGCGCCTGGGCAAAAGTGGGTTGCCCAAATTCCGGGATCGTATCGAACACTCTAATGCCCACGAGAAAAATCATAAAGATAATAACAACGGAAACCACGGTTCCGAAAAACTCCTTGTCGCCGCTAATGAACGTCAGATCGCGGGAAATTGTTGCACGAATCAATATAATCAGGCCCAGCACTTCCACGACAATCTGAGTTATCGCGATATCGGGGGCTCGGAGAAATAAAAACATAATAGAAACTCCGAAACCGATAGCTCCGATACAGATGACGGAGCTGAGCAGATTTTTAGTTTCAACAGCAATAACAGCGGCTATTAAAATAAAAAGCAGTAAGACATAGAACATTATATTCATACTGACCTCACAAAATCCCGCAAACCACGAATAATACTATTAATAATCCCAAAGTCAACCAGGTCAAATACATCGGCAACATGCCGGAATGGAGCCATCTAAGAAAACCGGTCAACGCCATAGCCAACCGTCCACCCTGGTCATAAATATCGAAATAGCCTTTACTCTGGCCGGTATAAAGCTGTTTCAAACCATCCATTGAAGAAACCGTCTTATAGAAATGCGTTCCGGGAACAATCATCTTGTCGTTTTCCTGAATTTCGCCGCACGTCCATGTCGGCACGATTCGGATTTTATCCGACAACCTCCCGATGAGCCAGATGAGAACGCCTATACCTATACCGGCCGCTATCAGAACAGTAGCCAGTCCGGCATTCCAGAGACTTAGCTTATATTCAGCATTCTCTCCCACTAAGGACGGCAATAGCGGATTAATAAGCTTTTGTAAAGGCACCTGAGAATAGAAAATTCCGAAAATCACACACAATGCGGCAAGAATCGCCATGGGAATAATCTGCAGGGCAGAGACTTCCCTGGTATTTTTTAATCCGCTGGGCAAACGTGAAAGGAACATCGAGTGTATAAGCTTGACAAACGAAGCCAAAGTAAGCGCGCTGCCAAACATCGCCGCAACAAGCCAGACCGGCCACAATCCCGCAATTGTCCCGGCCTGCCCGCTTGCCATATCAATAACACCCTGATAAATCATCCATTTTGAGACAAATCCGTTGAAAGGCGGGATACCGGAAATACTTAAAGCGGCAATCAGGCACGTTGCAAAAGTCCAGGGCATTTTTTTACCTAAGCCGCCAAGCTCCTCGAGATCTGCTGTTCCCGTCTGCTGCTCGACAGCCCCGCCGCATAGGAATAAACAACTTTTATAAATCGCGTTGTTGACCAGATGGAATATTCCACCGGCAATTCCTATCGGCGTGCCGGTTGCTATACCAAGTATCATATATCCGACCTGGCTCACGGCGTGATAAGACAGCAGCTTTTTGAGATTGTGCTGAACCATCGCTATCATTACGGCAATAATTATCGTTGCCGCCCCGATAATTGCCAGCAACAGGTTAAGTGTTGCGGCCGTTTCGATGATGAATATCTTTTTGACGATAATCAAAAGCAGATAAATTCCCAGAAGCTTGTCAATCGCCGCAGGCAGAAGCGCCATGACTGAGGCCGGTGCGTACTCGCCGCTTGTCGGCACCCAGGTATGTAAGGGCATGGCTCCTGCTTTTGTAATTGCGGCCAACAAAAGAAGCAAAAATGCAATAACAGGCAAAACCGAATCTGTAGGCAAACTTATACTTGATATGACAAGCGTCCTTTCGGCTATATTTTCATTCGAGCACACCCATACCAAAAACACACCGAGCATAAATGCGGCATCGGAAGCCCCTATCATCGCAAAACTCTTTGTTGCGGCAAAATTCGAGTTATCTTTTCCCGTCGATATCAACAGGTATAAAGATACAGTCACTATCTCCCAGAATATCAGCAGTGCAAGTAAGTGGTTGGAAAGTAATATTCCCGCCGAGCCGCCTATTGTCAGCAATGTAGCCCCGTAATAGATATTTGCATTATCTCTATCATCGCCGAGAGAACGCGATTTTAACGAATATAAAGTTATCAACAGGCCAAAGCCCATTGCAAAGAGCAACATGAAGTTTCCCAACGGCGTGGCGGTCAGCAATAATTCCAGCTTTATTTCACCCAACTGCACAATAGACCATGTTACATTCGTGCCGCCGGAGGTAAATATAATAATCCCCAGAACGAATGTTATGACTGAAATAATCAACGTCAACACTCGGAACAAAGAGCTAAGTCTATTCGGCAGAAGCAACATTACAAAGCCGATTATCAACGGCAAAAAGACAGGGATGCAAAGAATACTTTTTTCCAATTTAGAAATCCTCCATCTTCAGTTCCGGTGCGCCAATTTCTTTCCTTATACGTGCCGTTTTATCGCGGCTCATCTGCAACAATGTATTATAATCATGGACAAGATTATGATGCGAGTCCACAACGGCAAGCCTTTCCGTGCAGCTATAGCACGGATCGACTGCGGCAAGAGTAAGAGTAACATCGGCAATATGCTCGCCGATACAGGAGGCCCTGAAAGAAGGCACATTGACGTAACTGGGCGCCCTGATTTTGTGCCGGACAGGTCTGTTGCCGCCGTCACTGCGAACATAATGGAAAGTTTCGCCCCGAGGAGCTTCGGCGTGACCACAGCCTTCACCCGGCGGAATTTCCTTGACCTCTATTGCTATGGGGCCTTTTGGAAGCTTTTTAACCGCTTCTTTAACCATCTTAATAGATTCTAAGGTCTCGAGAAGACGAACTACAGCCTTTGCGAAAACATCTCCCTCGGGCTGACTGATTACTTTCCAGTCCAGGTCCCCGTAAGCGGCATAAGGATCATCGGCCCGCACATCAATCGCAACGTCACTACCTCTGGCCGTCGGGCCGGTAACGGCATATTTTACGGCATCTTCTTTGCTCAGGATACCGACACCCTTGAGCCGGGCGTGCAATACCGGGTCATCAAGCACGGCCTTTGTCAGCATTTCCGTTTTCTTTTCGACAACATCGAGCTCTTTTAAGATTTTCGGAATAATTTCGTCGGGGATATCCTCCCGGCAGCCGCCCACCCGAACATTGCCGTAGTTGTTCCGGTTACCTGTAATTTCTTCGAGCAAATCCAGCACAGGCTCACGGTATTTCCATGCCCACATAAAAACGGTATCGTAACCGATAAAATGCCCGCCAAGCCCGACCCATAAAAGATGACTGTGAACGCGTTCAAGCTCGTTAATAATCACTCGGATATACTGCGCACGCTCGGGGGCGGTAATTCCGGCGATTTCCTCGACCGCGTTAATATATGCCAAAGGGTGAGAGGCCGAGCAAATCCCGCAAACCCGGCTTACCAGATACGGCACCTGGTCGAATTGCAGGGTTTCGCTGATTCCCTCGATACCTCTGTGGTTGTAGGATATTCTCACATCGATATCGGTGACAATCTCGCCGTCAACGGTAAGCTGAAAATATTCCATCTCCTCCTGTAACGGATGAAACGGACCAACTGCAAGAACCGGTTTTTGGATCGTCTTTTTCATATTACAGTTCCTTCGTTCCGCAGAGGAGATTTTTTCCTCATAGGATAAACACCTTCCGGCCAATCATCATGCAGAATCAGCCGGCGCATATTCGGATGATTTTTGATTTCTATTCCAAGGATATCGTGAATTTCTCTTTCTATCCACTCGGCGCCGGGCAAGAACGGCGAAATAGATTCAATGGATGGATTTTCACGGTCGCGAATAAAAGCTTTTACGGTAACTACATGCCCGCTCTGGTCGTTCGAGAAATGATATAACACCTCAAAACAATCATCGGAATCTATGCCGGTTGCAATGGCAAATCTTAAGCCCAAATCCTCGAATAAAAACCTGCATACTTCATAACTGTTTTGCGACTCGCAAAGCAGATATATCCTTTTATCCGTCGTCTGCTCGATATCTATGAGCTTGTCTTTAATTTGTTGTAATCTGTTGTTCAATTCCTGATTGTCCATATTCTCATCCCGGTTAAATTGCCGATAATGCCTTCACCACACCGGAAATCATCGCCTCCGGCTTCGGAGGACAGCCCGGCACATAGGCAATAATTGCATTTGGATCTTCTTCTCTTATTATCTTATCCACCGGCCCTATAACATGATAGCCGTTGTGAAAAATGCCGGTATCACAAGCGCATGCGCCGATCGTAAAAACAACACACGGCTTCGAAGTCTGGCGATATATTTCTTTTAACCTCGGGGCGGCCTGCCGTGTCACAACGCCGGTCACCAACAGGGCATCTGCGTGCCGGGGTGAACCAACCAGCTTGATACCGAATCTTTCGATGTCGTATTTCGGCGTCAGACAGTTAACAATCTCAATGTCGCAGTTATTGCATGCGCCGGTATTAACATGAAAAACCCATATCGATTTTTTCAACGACCACATTTTCCAGCCCATTTATCAATTCCTATAAAACGAAAAACTTAAAACTAAAAGCTCAAAACCGTGGAAACCGCCGGAGGCGGTTGACTCCCTAAGTTTTACGCTTTGCGTTTTGCACTTTCATTTTTTCCTAAAGCCAGCTAATCTCATAATAACAACCCAATGAGGCTAATATAATCGCAGCAAATAAAATAATAGTGCAGTAGCCCCAGAAAAACTTCATCGCCTGATCTATCCGCAAACGCGGATTGGTATTTTTTATCAGAATCAACAAGACCAATATCAGGACATATTTGCCAAGTCCGGCCAAAATACAGACTCCTATAAAGCTCAGCAAAGCCAGCACATCCATAAACTTGCTCCTGCCGGCCAGTAATCTTCCGCCGACAAAAATCAGCAAAAGCACGATCGCTACAATCAATCCCGTGCCGGACAAATAGTTGCCGGTATAACCTCCGAGAAACAGCGTAACCAAGAAAAACGGCAGAGCCACCAGCATAACGGCATGCATAAGCTTCCACAAACCAAGTAAAGCGCCGGAATATTCCATTAAAATGCCGCTTCCAAGCTCGGTCTCCGCCTCGGCAATATCGAACGGCACAAATCCTAGCTTTGCCTGAACGCACAATAAAGCGACCAGAAACGCCAACATGCCTGATATGCTAAAAACCGGAGCCTGCTGAGAGATGCTATCAAGACTCAATTGTCCGCCGGTTTTGATAAGCACAACGATAAAAGCTAAAACAAGCGGCAGCTCATAGCCCATTACAAGCTTCATTTCTCTTGCCGTTCCAATCGAGGCATGGGGACTGGCACTGGCGCTGCCGCCGAGAATTAATGCAAGAGAAGGAAGCACCATAAGGTAAATCGCCACGATAACATCGCCGACAAATGTTTTCTGCGCCAATAAAACACTGCATAAAATTACCGTCAATAAAATCACGCCCACCAGCCCAACGAGCGGCGCCAGAAGAAAAACGGTTCGGTTAGCTTCCTGCGGCACGAGAATTTCCTTGCCCATCAGCTTGAGCACATCATAAGCAGGCTGCATTAAAGGCGGGCCGAGACGCCACTGCACAAGGGCGCTTACCTTGCGAACTATCCAAGATGCAATCAGGCCCAGCACAATCGTCCCGGGAACAACCAGTATCCAGAATAAAATTGTCATAGAGGTACTCATTTCTTTGCCTTTTCCCTCAAAAACGGCTCCCACGTACTTCCGCCGGAAACCTTAACAACGATATCATCAAAGACTTCAACCAAATCCCCTTTTACTTCTACGTCCCTGTAATCGATGCTGCCGTCACTGCATGTCGTCACACATAAAGGTTTTTCGCCCGGCGCCAATCTGCCGCGGCAAACGTCACAGACACTGCTCGGAAAGGGAATCAAATCGGTATAAATAGTGCCGAACGGGCACGCGATAGCGCACGTGCCGCAGCCGGTGCACAGCATATTCGCCCGCCGGAGAATTCCGGAATCGTGCTTATCCGACGGCACTTTCTCAAGCGCCCCCTGGGGACAGGCCTTGACACACGGCGCCGTCTCACATCTCCGGCAAATCAGGGCGAAACGAATCATCTCAAGTAACGAGTCAATTCCCCTGTTTTCAGGGTGATGCTTATACGAGCAGCGAACCTGCGAATCTTCCTGGAGTCTGCTTTGAGCCAGATCGATTATTAACTTAGCACCCATAATTCTTTTCTCTTTTTCGCTATTGCCGTGATTTTTAATCCCAGATATTCGGATATTTTTTTATCTGGTCGTACGTAAAGACCGGGCCGTCCTTGCAGACATAATACTGCCCGAGCATACAATGGCCGCACTTGCCTATGCCGCAGCTCATGTTCTTTTCCATGGAAAGATATATCTGCTTGTCGCCGAAACCGAATTCCAGAAGTTTCAAAGTCGCAAATTTCATCATAATCGGCGGCCCGCAAACAACCGCCACGCTGTTTTTAATATCGACGTCACCCGGCGACAAAATAGTGGTGACCACGCCGACGTTTTCCGTCCACTTGCCGTCGGCGTTATCGACCGTCAGTTTAATGTCAACGCCGTCAATTTTCCGCCACGAGCCGAAAAGTGTGTTTTTATATATAAAATCTTCAGGCGTTCTGGCGCCAAATCGGCAGGTAACGGACTTGAAATCCTTCACCCTGTCGACAAGAGTAAGAAATAAAGACCTGATAGGCGCAAGTCCCACACCGCCGCCGACGATATACACATCCTTTCCGACGAAATCCTCGATCGGATAACCGTTACCATACGGGCCACGAATACCGACTTTCTGCCCTTTTTGACAGGCGTGCAGCAACGCCGTCACCCGGCCGGCCTTCATAATCGTAATTTCCATTTTCTCTGTGACCGCCGGAGACGAAGACGGTGTAAAAGGAGCTTCGCCTTCGCCGGGCAAAGTCAGCTCGACAAACTGGCCGGTCTCGAATTTAAAATCATTTTCAGGCACAACGACAAAACTTTTAATCGTCGGGGACTCTTCGATAATATCAATAATTTCGCCGTTTATCGGTTGGTAGAGATTTTTGTTCATTGTGCAACTTCCGCTTTTTTGCCGCCTTTACCCAGTAATTCCTGGCTTAATTTTTTTAATACTTCCCTGATATCTACCTCGCCGGATTCGGCATCTACACATCTGCCGCAGCCAACGCACATATTTATGCCGTAGCGGTCGAGGAAAAACGAAAACTTGTGCATAAAACGATGCCTGAGCCTGTCACCGAGAACCTTCCTCGGATTTTCGCCGCCGGCCACCTGTGCATAGGCGAGCCTCATGCAGCTATCCCACATTTTCATTTTGCCGAAGTAATCCTTCTGCTTAGTGTCGTAAAGATAAAAACAATGACAGGTCGGGCAAACACGCGTACATGCCTGACACTCGACACAGGTAGCCGCCTCTTCATCGTAAACGTCACTGTCGTAACTTTTTTCCACAATCTCCTGTACAGGAGCATCGAATTTCAATTCGGCATTATTTTCCTCAAGCTGCTTTTGTGCCGTCTCTCTGTTTTTCTGCCGTTCCGACAATACATCATTACCCGCTTCGCTGAACAACTGCGAATGTTTGGCGAGAAATTCATCTCCTTTTTTCGAGCCTGCTTCGATAATAAAGCCGGTTTCAACCTGTGAAATATTCAAATCAAAGCCATCCCTGGCAAACGGCCCGCCCCCCATCACGTTGCAGAAACAACTCGCGGCCGGCTCGGAACAATCCGTCGTGATTATAAACATTTTTTCCCGCCGCTCGATATAAAACGGATCTTCAAAATCCTTTTCGGTGAAAACCTTGTCGAGCACCTCTATCGAGCGCAAGTCGCAATCCTTAAGCCCGAAAACCGCAAACGGCCTTATATCCCGGGGTTCCAGAGGCTCTGGAAAAACCGCGGCAAGCTCCCGCAACGGGAATAAAAATTCTTTTGCCGGAGTGCAGGCACGAATATTATTTATTTCAAGCTTGCGATTCGAGGAGGAATTATATTTTTCAAATACATAATGAGAATCGATCTTCCTGGGATAATAGACATCCATCTGCCCGACAACGGCGGATAAAAACGGTTCCAAATCATTCACAAAAACAGTTTGCATTCGTACACCTAAATATAAATCGTGTTTTCAGGCATTTATTCTTATACAATTCTCTTATTCATTTACTTTCGGCAAATCAGCCGGCAGGAATGTAATAAGGCAAACGCGCCAGTTCCATTGCTATGTCGATGGTAATGACCTTGACTTTTTTATTTACACTCAGATAACACGAAGAAAAATTCAAAATACCCCTGACACCGGCTTTAACCAGTTTATCTGTAGTATCCTGCGCCGAGTTTGCCGGCACAGCCAAAATTGCGAGCTTGATATTTCTCCTTTTTAACATCCATAATCTTGAAATATTTTCTATCTTAATATCGTTTCTCTTTTTTCCGATTTTCTTAGGATCAACATCGTAAGCCGCGGCAATATTAAAACCATAAACTCCAAAACCCGGAAAAGCCAGAATAGCCGAGCCGAGATTGCCGACGCCTATCAAGGCGACCTTCTGAATTATATCGAGCTTTAGAATTCCCTTTATTTTTTTTACGAGCTTTTGCACGTCATAACCCATACCGCGAACGCCAAAATCGCCGAAATAGGAGAAATCCTTTCTGATTTGCCAGGGATTGACACCGATGAAATCGGCAAGGTTTGTGCTGGATATGCTCTTATCGCCTCTTTCGGAAGTTAAAAGCAAACCTCTGAGGTATATCGGTAAACGCCTAATAGTTTCATCCGGGATTCTGCTGTATCTCATAAGAGAAGCCATCCTCTTTTCTATTAGTGCTTGTGTTCACATTCACATATTAATACGCATATATTGAATATATTTACATGTCAAGAAGAATATGTATTTTTATCACCCGAGAAATTTTTTGGCTGTTGGGCTAACTGTTTTATATATATTCAGTTATAAGATAAAAAAAACAGAGTTGAAAAATATATATTTTTTTATTTTTTTATCCGAAGTGCTTGAAATAACATAATTTTTTCAATTTTTCCGTTCTCACAAATTGAAAATACAATGAAAATCTCAATCACTATCGATAATTTCGACAGCTCATATAAGAATTATTACTTTCGGCGTTTTAGGTTTGGGCTTTTGGCAGGGAAAAGCTGAAAGTTGCCCCTCCGTCTGGATTATTTTGCGCCCATATTTTCCCGCCGTGCTTCTCGATAGCCTGTTTTGCAAACGACAAACCAAGCCCCGTGCCGTCTCTTTCGACTTTCCTCGCATTAGACGCTCTGTAAAATTCCTCGAATATCTGTTCCTCCTGCCCCGGTGGAATCCCGATACCCGTATCTCTTACTCTGACAACATATTCTGCGCCCTGCTCCCTGAGAGTCAGGGATATTCTTCCCCCGCCGGGTGTATATCTAATCGCATTAAAAAGTATATTCGTCAAAGTTTCCTCGATAAGCACAGGCTCGCCGTAAACCCGATAAACATCCTTTCCTATATCCGAAAGGATTGTAATTGATTTTTGTGTCGCCCTGTTTTGCACAACCGTAACGGCATTGGCAATAATCTGATTAAGCTCGAAAAGCTCCTCTTCAAGTTTGCCGGCAAGATTCATTTTAGTCAGCTTCAAAAGAGCGGTTATAAAGCTCATACATTTACCCGTGCGTCTGTACGCCCTGCCGATCATATCCTTCTGCTTTTCGTTAAGCGGACCGATCATTTCATTTTTTACAATATTAATACAACTTTCAATAGCGGCTAAATGCCCCTTGATATCATGGGTCAGACGCAATACATATTCGTTTTTCACCATGTCCTTCTCTTCGAGCATTTTGTTTGCTTCTTCGAAGCTGTCCTGCTGTTCCCGCAACTGGCCAATTATCGAAGTTGTCATATAAACAACAAGATAAAGAGTGCCGGCAAAAACAAAAAGCGTGCCGAATATGAATTTCGGATTGTTATACAATCCATGTGCGGCAAATCCCTTCAGCTCGTAATGCCAAAGAATCCCGAATCGCTCAAGAATCACAAGAGAGCCGAATAGGAAAATTGCCAACGTCGCCTGAATATAACTTTGCAGCTTCGAACAAAGAATGCTTGCGATAATCATGTGGAAAACAAAAAACAAAAAGAACGGATTTTCAATACCGCCGGAGAAATGAAGAATCGAGGTTAAAATAAAAAGGTCGGTCGATATCTGGAACAATATCATCCCGCTGATTTTGGATTCTTTAGGTTTCTGCCCCTTCCAAGTAAGCTGCTTTATGTAATCGTACAGGATAAAATTATAGAAAAAAAGTACCCCGGTGATGATATAAAGCTTTCTGTATGGTAATGTGATATCCAATAACCTGCTGGCAAAAAAAGTGGCCATCCCAAGAACGGCTATCGCCGCCCATCTCAATCTGACCAACCAGCAGGCACTCTGAATGCGTCTGGTGCTTTTAAGCAGACTTTCCATATTTTATCAGGGTTTTTTCAGAAGTCCCGCAATTTTCTCCAAAAGCACATCCGGCTTGACCGGTTTTTGCATGTATGCATCGACAGGCAGCCACGTTTCATCTCCCGCGACGGATTCAAAATCGATGCCTATTTTATCCTTGACGGAAGTGAGCATAAGAATCGGAATATCCTTTAAATTCACGTCCTGCTTCAATTGGCGGGAAAGAATAAAACCGTCCTGCGGCGTATCCATCATAACATCAAGGATAATTACATCCGGTTTATTTTCTTTCAAGAATCCCATTGCCTGCTCGATACCTTCGGCATTATTTACAATGTAATCTTTGTTTTCGAGAACAACTCTCATTGCTTCGGTAATATCGGGATCGTCATCGATTATCAGAACTTTTGCCTTTTCCATTATTAATATTCCTTCACTAAAAAATACAATTCCTGTGTAATACTATGTAACTAATGCGGGCCCGAATGTCAACATTTATAACCCGGGCATATATCGAATTTATTTTGCGAAGTTTTGCCGCCGAGCAGAACTCGCTATTTTAAAGCTCTCGTGATATCAAAGTTATATATTCGTCCATCCTTTCAACAAGCACAGAACTAATCTGCTGTTCCAACGAGACCATCTCCGGCTGAACGCCGAAAATTATCAACTCCGGCGGGCATTGATTGAGCTTGCGCGCCATCTCTATTATTTTGATTAAATCCTGTTCATGCAGACTATAATGTGTAAGCTTTTTGATACTTTCAACCTGATCAGGACGAAATTTTCTTACGGCGCCTGGTTCGGCGCCCATTTCGGCGCAATCTATAATTACGGCTTTCTGCCGCCCCTCGAAATAATGCAGTAACGACAGACCTCCCGTACCGGCATCTATAAAATCCACATGAGGAAATTTTTCGGATAATTCCGACAGGCAATTTACAAGATGAATTCCGATACCCTCATCGGCCATCAAAGGATTGCCCAAACCCAAAACTACCGTCGGCTTTTTCATCGAGCGATAAGTTACTTAACAAATTTTACGTCCAGCATATGCGTCGAACACGATATGCACGGATCATACGAGCGAACAAGCATTTCAAGTTTTTGACGAACCGCATCTTCACCTTCATCTATAATTTCAGGCACTAACTTCTCGAAATCTTCCTGAATACTGGCGTGATTCTGATTTGTGGGAATACAGATATCGGCGGCCACGCAGTTGCCTTTTTTATCGAACTCATATTCGTGGAAAAGTATGCCGCGAGGAGCCTCAACGCAACCACTGGCTTTGCCGGCTTTAGGTGAGCTTTGGGGATTCTCGGTTTTTAATCCCTTAGTCAACAGCTCATCAATTAACTGAATGCTTGCCTGAACCACGTGTACACATTCGACAAGCTGCGCCACTGTATTCATATACGGATTGCAGCAGCCCTTTGTCAGACCGAATGTTTTTGCCAGGTCTTTTGCAGGCTCACACAATAAATCTGCGTTGTTGTTAAAACGGGCAAGCGCTCCGACCGTATAAGAATTCCTGTTCCACTTCGTCCATTTCGCCGTTGACTGATCGACAACATATTCGTTCGCCACAGTTTTCCAGTCATTAATTTTGACCGTTCCATCGTAATCGGTGGAAGTAATGTCGCCGTGATAGAAAGTATATGTCGGCGGATTTTCCTGTTTAAGACTTACGTATTCTGTCTGGCGCTCGAAGTTCGGAATGTTTCCGGCGACAGAAAGAACTGCGTCGGCAACCATATTCAAATCCGGCCCGCAGCTTTTGAGTCTTTCGTCCAACTGGTACAGTTGCTTTTCGGTCGGTATTTTCGTCAAACCGCCGGGCTTTAAGGTCACGGGATGTGTAGTTCTGCCGGCAATAAGATCCGACCATTCGTTGGCGAGTCGATGGAGCCTGATTACCGCCTTTACCACATCACCGGCAACGGCGACTAAAGGCACGACCGAAGGAACGCCGAAGAAATCGGGAGCCGCCAGGTATCCTATATGTAGAACGTGGCTTTGTAACTGTTCGGAATAATGCATCAGTACTCGCACCTTGTCGGCCTGCTCCGAAACGGTTAAACCGAGCGCATTTTCCACGGCCTTTGTTGACGCAAGCGAATGCGTAATCGAACAAATGCCGCAAATCCGGCTGACAATAGTCTGGATATCCTCGTAGCTTCTTCCCCGAACCATAGCTTCAAAAAACCGAGGTGCTTCGGGAACCTGCCACTGGAGTTTTTCCACCTTGCCATTTTTGGCGTTTACCACGATATTTCCGTGCCCTTCCACTCTGGTAATGTGCTCAACGTGTATGTTCAAACTTTTACTCATAAAGTCGGCTCCTGTTTACTTCCGAAGAGGACCATTTTTGTTTTCAGGTCTTCCACATTCAAATTGTATTTTTCTATGACTTCTTTTGCCGCATCGACATTTGGATTATCGACGTACCCCCTGCACCCGAAGCATCTGAAACCGGACGATGGGCATCTCGCCCCGCAGCCGGCTCTTATAATCGGCCCAAGGCAAATCTGACCGTATTCCCAAAGACATGGATTGCCGTTTGCTTTGCATTCAACGCAAATGGGATAATCTGGTATATTTGGGGTTTTGCCCATTAAAAGACAACGGACGATATACGTAAATTCCTTACGGTCTATAGGACAGCCGTGTATCTTATAATCAACCTGCACAACTTCATCCGCCGCTTTTGTCATGGCAGTATTTAGATGAGGCTTTCCGGCGGCCTGTCCGTAAACACATTCTTTTACTTCATCCAGGTCGAAATTATTTTTCAGCTTATTTACGCCGCCTATCGTAGCGCAGGCTCCCAGGGCAATCAGCACTTTTGCCCTGCTCCTGATTAATTCCAGCCTTTTTTCATCCTCCGGCCTGGTAATAGAACCTTCGACAATAGCGATATCGTATTCGTGACTTTGTTCGCTCATTGCCTCCCGCCATTCAACAACGTCCGCGACTCCAAGCAAATCCAGAATTTCTTCCTCAAGATTTACAATCTGAAGCTGACACCCCTCACAGCAGGCAAAATCAAAAATTGCTATTCTCGGTTTACTCATTTAAATCGCCTCCGGCACATCGCCTAAATC